>JAPOOK010000012.1 GCA_026713485.1 Chloroflexota bacterium
CGCCCTCCGGTAAGCGGGTGTTAACGTAGGTTCTTGCGGCGCGACGCGCCCGGGACACTACCCGTCTACGGCGTGCCCTCCACGCTCACGGAGGGTTGTCACCCGGGCAGTCACAGCCGCGCTCGGTGGGGGAGGACAGCATTTCAATGCCCGATCAGCCCGTGCGCGACATATGGGAGGAAGCCCTCGGCCGCCTTCGCAAGCAGATGAGCGCAGCCGCGTATAACACGTGGCTGGCTGGCACTACCGGCATGTACCTTACGCACGATGAGCTTACCGTCTCCGTGCCAAGCGAGTATGCCCAGCACTGGATCCAAGGCTCCCTGCTCCCCATCATGGAGCGAATTGTCTCTGACGTCCTCAAGCGCCCCGTGGCAGTCGTTCTTGACGTGGCATCCGACACACCGACGCGCACCGTGGCCGAGGTCGAGCCGCCTGCCGCGCTGGAACCGGCGGCAGAGAAACCCTCCCGCGGCATTTCCTCCTTCGTCCTCGGCGCGAGACCGGATCCACAGCTCACCTTCGACCGTTTCGTTGTCGGTGATAACAGCAAACTCGCCTACGCCGCTGCGACGAAGGTCGCCAACGATCACGGCGGCGACTATAACCCACTCGTCCTGTACGGCGCCCCCGGCCTCGGCAAAACGCATCTGCTTCACGCCATCGCCAACGAGGCCCAGGGGCAGGGGCGAACAACGCTTCTCGCAACATCCGAGCAGTTTGTCCACGATTACGTTACGTCCGTCCAGAAAAAGACGACGGCCGGATTCAGGGAGCGCTATCGTTCTCCGGACATCCTGATGATTGACGATGTCCAGTTCATCTGCGGCAAGGTTAAGAGCGAAGAGGCTTTGCTGCACACGTGCGGAGCGCTCCTGCGAGCGGGTCAACAGATCGTCGTCTCCGCGGACAGGGCGCCGGATGCCTTGAACTTCAGGAGCCCTCGCCTTGCCGCCCGATTACGCGCGGGCCTGCCTGTTGACGTCAGGCCGCCAAACAGGCGCACCCGTCTCAATATCCTCGCCTTCAAAGCAGCACGCTATGACCTCGACACGCCGGATGATGTCCTCTCCTACCTCGCGACACGTCAGTTCTCCAGCATCAACCAGTTGGAGGGTGAACTCACCCGCGTCATCGCCCACGCCACTTTGCTGGATGAGCCGCTCACACTGGATCTTGCTCGCCAGGCTCTCTCAGTTGCATCGGCGAGCCCCGATCCTGTTCCCCTGACAATTGAGGCCATCATCCGCACAACCGCAGCCTATCGACAGTTGAGTCCGGCGGACATCACCGGCCGCAGCCGCGCGCGCCCTGCAGCCGAAACGCGACACCTCGCCGTCTTCCTGGCCAGCCGCCACACGGACCACTCTCTGGCGTACATTGGCAGGTCATTTGGCAACCGCGATCACACAACCGTCATGCACAGCATTCGCCGCATGGAGCGCGCTCTATCCACAGATGCAAAGCTCCGGGCTGATGCTGAAGCTATCATCCAGATAGCTTCTTCCACATTCGCCGGGCAATAGCCCTGATCTTTCCACCAACCCGTCATTCCCCACAACGGCTGCCCACCGCTTTTCCACATGGATTCCACGTGGAATCCACCAATCTTCCCCCGCTCAGCTCACTTGGCTTTCCACCGTGCCCACAGCATTAACTCAACTATAACGATTCACATACATATATCCTGAGAGAATGATTGACCAAGTACGAATCCACGTTAGCGGTGGAAACGGTGGCCGCGGTGCCGTTTCTTTCCGACGAGAGAAATACGTCCCGTTTGGCGGGCCTGATGGCGGTGATGGCGGCGATGGCGGCAGCGTCGTGTTTCAGGCGGACGAGAATCTGATGACGCTGCAGGACTATGGCCGCAGCCTTCGCTATGTTGCGAAGAATGGGGAGTCGGGACGCCGTAGAAAGCAGACCGGCAAGAATGGGAATGATCTTGTCCTGCTTGTCCCTGCTGGAACGATTGTGACGTGGACTGGTGAGAAGGGCGCCGGCACGATGGATCTTGAGTCGGACGGGGCCGCCGTTGTTGTTGCAAAGGGTGGCGACGGCGGCCGCGGCAATTCGCGGTTCACGAGTTCGACGAATCGTGCGCCGAGACTGGCGGAAGGCGGCGAGGCCGGCGAAGAGGTTGATGTCCAGCTGGATCTAAAGCTTCTTGCTGATGTTGGGCTTGTCGGGCTCCCCAACGCGGGGAAGTCCAGTCTCCTGGCAAGCGGCTCGGGAGCGAACCCCCGTGTTGCCTCCTATGCGTTTACGACGACGGAGCCGAACCTCGGCGTCGTTGACATCGGCTGGAGCAGTTTCGTCCTGGCGGATATACCGGGGCTCATCGAGGGCGCGCATGAGGGCAAAGGGCTTGGTGATCAGTTCCTGCGCCACGTGGAGCGCACCGCAGTGCTCATTCACATCATTGACGGGAGCCTGCCGGACGTGCTCGACGCATGGCGCAGCATCAACAATGAGCTGGCTCTCCACGAGGCCCGGCTTGAGGAGAAGCCGCAGATCGTCGCAATCAACAAGATCGACATGCCCGAGGTCCAGGAGCAGCTGTCGGAACTCCGGGAGTCATTCGCGGCGGAAGGTGTCGAAGAGGTGTTCGCGGTGTCTGCGGTCACCGGCGAGGGCGTGACGGAGCTCATGCGGGCCGCGTACACCCGTGCTGAGGCCGAAAGGGAAGCACGAAAGAGAGCACCAACACCTGAAGTCATCGAGCCGGAAGTAATTCTACGGCCCGAGCCGGATCGAATCATGCCGGTCGTGGAAGTCGAAGAGGAGGGGGTATGGCGGCTCAGGCACCCGCGGATTGAGCGGCTCGCGGACGGCATCAACCTCACGGACATGGCCGTCGCTGCCCAGTTCTGGCGAGAGCTTGGCCACATCGGCGCAATCGATGCCCTGGAGCGAGCGGGCGCAGAGCCGGGCGACTGGATCCTGGTTGGCAAAACCGAGGTGATATGGCGGTGACGCGCATCGGCATCCTGGGCGGCAGCTTTGACCCTCCACACGCCGGCCACCTGATGATTGCGCGTGAGGCAAAGGAGCGCGCCGACCTGGACACCGTGCTATTCATTCCGGCCGGTGAACAGTGGCTCAAGGAGGGGCAGGATGTAGCCCCCGCAACCCATCGCCTCGCGATGACTCACCTGCTTGTAGGCTCCACTCCCGCGTTCGGAGTCTCTGACATGGAAGTCACCCGCCCGGGACCCACCTACACGGTGGATACACTTCAGGAACTCAGACAAGACTCGCCGCCGGGCACGGAGTACTTCTTCATCCTGGGCGAAGACTCCGTGGCGGATCTCACGCTCTGGCACAACCCACAGGAGCTTGTGACCCTGTGCCGATTTATCGCCATGCCCCGTGTGGACGGCACAGGACGCCCTGATCTCACCGCGGCCTACGACGCCATCCCCGGCCTGCGTGAGAACGTCACCATTCTGGAAGACGCTCCTCGCATGGACGTCAGCTCGTCGTCCGTCCGCAGAATGGTTGAAAGTGGGGACGACCTGCGTGGAATCGTGCCGGACTACATCGTGAAATACATCACTGCGCACCGCCTGTACGGAGTGGGCGGGGCAGACTAGTCCTCGAGCGACCTGAGAAAGCGGTCGTCACGCCGCCACCGGGGCCTCGTGCGCGCCCACAGGGTCAGCATCACGGGACGACCCAACAACTCCTCGATAAGAGGCCGTACGCGCACCCCCACGTCCTTCAGTGCCTGCCCCCCTTTGCCAACGACGATCCCCCGCTGCGAGACACGTTCCACATAAACGCTCGCCTCGATGAAGTCCTTATCGCCGTGCTCAGGGTCCAGCGGCACGTGCCTCTCTACCTCAACGGCGGTGGCGTAGGGCACCTCGTCGCCATACACCGCGAACACGCCCTCCCGTATTAATTCTGAAATCAGGAAAGCCTCAGAACGATCAGTCAGAGTTGACGGATCGAACAGCGGCTCCTGTTCCGGAAGATTGGCGATAATGCGCTCCAAGAGGCTGTCCAGCCCGTCGCCGGTGCGCGCGCTGACGGGCACAATGTCCCGAAATTCTGAATACAGCTCGTTGTAGTCCTCGATGACGGGCAGCAAGTTCCCCTTGCGCACGGTATCCAGCTTGTTGATGGCGACAATAGCCGGGAGGTTCTGCGCCTTGATCTCGTCGAGCAGTGTCTCTTCAACGTCACCCGCCGTGCGCGGGGCGGACACCAACACCGCCAGGTTCGCAATATCCAACGCCTGCCGTGTCTCGCGCAGCATCCGACGGCTCAGCGCGTCCACGCGCGGCTCAGCGGGCCGCCCCGGAGTGTCCAACAGCCCAACCTGGAAATCGTCTCCGTGCAGGACGGCAAGGATGCGATAACGCGACGTCTGCGGCTTCGGACTAACCGCCGCCAGCTGCGTCCCAACCAGCGTGTTGACCAGCGTGGACTTCCCAACGTTGGGCCGCCCAACAATAGCGACATACCCGGCGCGAAACATAGGAAAAAGTGCCCTTCTAGCCTTGCAGCGCCGCCCGAACCGCCGCCATGAGCTCATCATCCTCTTCCGGCAGAACAGTCCGCGGGTCAAGCAGCAGGCGATCATCCTCGATGCGCCCAACGATGGCCGGATGGGAGCCTGATACGCGCAGCCGTGCCGCAAGCGCATCCGCGTTGGCGCGGGATTGCTCAATGGCCAGCGCCCGCGTCGGCAGCGTCCCGCCGGGAAGGCTACCGCCGCCCACCGCCGTCTCCGCCTCAACCACCCGCAGCCCGTCTCCGCCGATGCCCTCTTGCCAACGCAGCGCTCGTTCGTCGAGTGTTGCCACGTCCGCGGAGATCATGCGCCACACCGGAACTTCCTCAAGCGCCGCGCCCCGGGCGTATGCCTGCAACGTCGCAGTCAAAGCTGCAAGATCCAGTTTGTCGATCCGAACAGCGCGAGCGAGCGGGTGTCCCTTCATCTTGTCGATCAGGTCCTTGCGTCCCAACGCGATGCCGGCCTGCGGCCCTCCCAACAGCTTGTCGCCTGAGAACAGGGCAATGTCCGAACCCTCGCGCTCCAGGGTGTCTCGCACCGTCGGCTCCGGCACAAGGCCGAACTGCGCGGTGTCCAGCATGCAGCCCGAGCCAAGGTCGTTGAGGAGCGGTACGCCCCGGCTGTGCGCAATTTCCGCAATCTCCGCCGCGTCCGGCGTGTTTGTGAAACCCACAACGAGGAAATTACTGCGATGCACCCGCAGAAGCGCCCCCGTATTTTCCGTGATGGCCTCGGCGTAGTCGGCGGCGTACGTGCGATTCGTCGTCCCAACCTCAACGAGCATCGCGCCGCTTTGTCGAAGCACGTCCGGTATCCTGAAGCGCCCGCCGATTTCCACCGCCTCGCCGCGTGAAACAATCACTTCGCGTCCACCGGCAATGGCAGCCAGCGCAAGCAGGACTGCGGAGGCATTGTTGTTGACGACGATTGCCGCCTCCGCGCCAGTCAGAAATTGCAGCAATCTCTCCGGGTGCGCGTGGCGGGAGCCGCGTTCTCCGGCGCCCAAGTCGTATTCAAGATCGGAATACCCCCGCGCTACGTTGCCCATCGCCTCGATGGCGGCACGGCTAAGCGGCGCGCGTCCCAGGTTCGTATGGATAATGACGCCTGCCGCGTTGATGACACGCCGCGGCCGCGGCCCCAGGAGGTCGTCAATGGACGCTGCAACCTGCTCCGCAAGCGATTCCAGGCTTGGAGCGACGTCCGCTGTTCCTGCGAGGATTGCCGAGCGAGCGGCGTCGATAGCTTGCCGTGCCGCATGGGTCACCGTATCCGTGCCGACGCTATCGGCAAGCGCCCCCAGCGATTCGCTGCCAACCAGCCGATCCACGCTCGGCAGCGCCCGCAGAGCGTCGGACGTATCCTCTCGTCGTGACTGTGCCATGCCTAATTATCCCTCAACAGCGCGCGGGTCAGTGGAAATGCCCCTATGCGAGGGGCATCAGTCGTGCCGTATACTACTAATTCGGGCGCGGACGCGTCCCGCGCCACTGTGCGCACAGGGAGCCCCGGCATGGCCGGGTCAACGAGGGGGGGTGTGCAATGCAGGTCATTGGCCTGACGGGGGGAATAGCAAGCGGGAAGAGCCTCGTGAGCGAGGTTCTCCGAGATGAGTACGAAGCCACCGTCATTAGCGGCGACGAGTTGGGACACCAGGCCTATCTGCCGGACACGGACGCGTGGAAGGATATCCTGGCCCGGTGGGGGGACGACCTGATGAACCCGGACACGCGTGAGATTGACCGCCGTAAGCTCGGCGCAATCGTCTTCGCTGATCCGGAGGAACTCAAGGCCCTCAACGAGATTACGTGGCCGAGAATCCGCGCGTTAGCTGAAAAGACAATCACGGACCTGCGTGAGAGCGGCGTGAAGATTGCCGTTCTGGAAGCCGCCATCATGATTGAGGCCGGCTGGACGGATCTTTGCGATGAGTTGTGGGTTGCTCAGTCGTCCGAGGAAGATGCCATCGCTCGACTCCAGGCCCGCAACAACCTCACGGAAGAGCAGGCCCGCCAGCGAATCAACGCGCAGCTTTCCAATGAGGAGCGCGCGGACGAAGCGGATGTCCTTCTGGAGAACACCGGCACAATCGAGGAACTACGAATCCGCGTTGGCGAGCTCTGGCACGCCCGCATCCGCCCGTTCCTGTAGACTGCCCACTTGTAAGGATCGAAACCACTCAAAGGGATTGGAATGACCGAACAGACAGCACTCAAAGACGCCACGGTGATGTCGTACTCCGAGTACGAGATCGAGGAATACACGATTGACAGTGAACCTTACTACCTGCCCATCAGGGATGAGGTAGAGGTGTTTACAGCCGCCTACGAGGAGAAGATTCCCGTCATTCTCAAAGGCCCAACCGGGTGCGGCAAGACGCGGTTCGTTGAATATATGGCGTGGCGTCTTGGACGCCCCATCACAACCGTCAGGTCGGATGGCAAAGAGGACTCCCACGGCAAGGCGCTTGTGACAATCGCCGCCCATGAGGATTTGACCGCCAGCGATCTCGTTGGCCGGTTCCTGCTCGAGGGTGACGAGACCAAGTGGGTGGACGGCCCGCTGACCCGCGCCGTCAAGACAGGTGCAATCTGCTACCTCGACGAGGTCGTTGAGGCCCGCAAGGACACCACGGTTCTCATCCACCCGCTGACGGACCATCGCCGCCTCCTCCCCGTTGAGAAGCGTGGGCAGATCCTGGAGGCTGCGGACGGTTTCCTGTTGGTCATCTCCTACAACCCCGGCTACCAGAGCGCCCTCAAGGACATCAAGCAGTCCACGCGCCAGCGTTTCGTCGCGATGGAGTTTGACTATCCTCCGCGCGAGGCTGAGGCGAAGATTGTGCAGGAGGAGAGCGGTGTCGATGAAGACTCCGCCGACCTGCTGGCTCGCCTTGGGGAGAAAGTACGCAACCTCAAGGAGCACGGCCTGCAGGAGGGCGTATCAACGCGCCTACTCATTTATGCCGGCAAGTTGATTAGCCGGGGCGTCGCGCCGCGTCGCGCATGCGATGTGGCCATCTCGGACGCGCTTACTGATGACGCCTCCGTTCAACGCAGCATTCGGGAGATTACGACAAGCATCTTTGAATAGCACGATGGCCGTGCCGCGTGATCGCGGCTGCCCCGTCGGGACAGACCCAAGAGCGAATGACATCGGAACAAGGCGGAACAGACAGCTCATCACTAACGCGTGATGAGCTGATTGCCCAGGTTCTCGCGCTGCCCGCTGCGGTTGGGCAGGCCTATAACGGTGCGACCGCCCACGTGGAGCATCGCCTCGGCAATGACGACCTGTACCACCAGTGGCTGTTGGCGGCGCTTGGCATCGCCGGATCCTCATTCCGCGCATGGGAGGCCGCCGCAGAATACGTCCGCTCCTCTCCGGCGGTTCTGGACGCTCTTGAGAGGCCGCAGGACGCAAGCGCGTGGTACGAAAGCGGTCGATCCTTGTCCGCCCATTCCGCTTCTCTCGCCTCATCCTACTTCCGCGCTAGCGCCGGCTTCCTTGACCGCCGTGATGTTGGACGTCTGCCCGCGTGGATTTCAGCCGCTGAAACGCTCTTCCACGGAACGTGGAAATCCGGCGCGTTGGCTGCCCGGTTCTTTGAGGTCAGCCCCGCCCTTTTGGATCATGTCAGGCTGAGCGATCTCGCCGCCTTTGCAAACTTCCTTGACCGCGTGGCGCAGCACTCCAGCGAACTCGCCGAAGAGTGCCTGACGATGGCGCCGGACTCCCTCCCTTATGTTGATGATGAAACCATCGACACTTATCTGGAACTGCTTGACGCAACCGCCAACCGCAATTGGAAGTACGCCAAGGAAACGCAACGTGCCGCCGCTGTCGCGCTCCCGCGCATTGCCCGGCCCGAGCGACAGCGATTCCTGACCTTTGCCATCAACCTCGCCGCCGATGGCGGCAAGCGCTACCTCGCCTTCCTTGCCGAGGGCTCCCGCGCCATCAGCGATCTCCCTATCTTCATGCACAGGCAGGTTCTGGACGACTTTGAGGTGCTGTGCGGGCTATCCGAGGAGGCCGGAGTCGAGTTTCTGCGCGCCGCCCCGCAGGTCCTTGGCCGCATCGATGATGAGAACCTCAACCGCTGGTTTTCAGAAGGCGTCACGATGCTGGAGCGCAACGAGGCCGCCGGCATAGCCTTCTTCAAACTGGAGTCTGCGCGCGGAGAGGCCCTCCTCCAGGAGCTTTCGGCGACTGTCAGCCTTGATGATGTCGCGCCCATCCTGCAGATGTACGCGCGCGGCCTCACCGGCGGTGACATGCAGTTGCGCCCCACCCCTGAACTCGCCAACCGCAGCATCGGCTGGGCAACGGAAGATCGCGCATCCACGGACGGCACCAACGTCTTCCTCCCGCCGGAGATTGCGCTCTTTGAGACCAAGGACGACAACTTCGGCTGGTTCAAGGTCCTCTGCACCCACCAGACGGGGCATCTCGAGTTCGACAGCTTCATTTTCAACTTCAACCGCGCGGGTAATATCTTCCCCCTCACCCGTCTCGCCATCGCGGAGCAGGTCGCCGCGCAAAGCGAGAACGAAACGCCTCGCGAGCGCGTCACGGCGGCAGCCAACCCTGAAATGACCGGCGTCGTCACCGCCGTCCTCTCGGACTTTGAGCGATTCTTTGATCTGTTCCCGGAGCGCCACCTCGCGTCCGATTTGTTCGGCGCCCTAGAGGACGCACGAGTCGATCACCTCGTCAGGCAGCATTACCGTGGACTGCGCCGCGCATACAGCATGGTGCAGGCCGCCGCCGTGATTGGCCGCCCCGCCCCTCAGCAGCTCCCACTCCGCATGGCCCTCATTGAGCTGTTCATCCGCATGACCCTGCTGGAGGGCGACAAGAAGATCCCCGTCCCGCAGAGCTTGCGCGACGTTGTCGAGCGCATGGCCGTCATCCTGGCTCGCCTGCGCCATGACGAGGCAACCGTGGAGGACTCGGCGGAAGCGACCGTCATTCTCTATCGCCTCCTCATCAACGTTCCGAATACCATGCCGCAGCCCGATCTCGACTGGGACGAGATGGAGCTCGATGAGCTTGGCGGGGAAGCCGCGCAGGGTCTGCAGGAAGCGGACAGTGCCCAGATGGGCGGCGAGGACTTTGTTCCCGGCTCCGGCACGGAACAGGATGTGCCATACCAATCGCCGGAGGACGTTGACTACCGCGGCGATTTCAAGCCGGAACTTGTGCAGACTATCGCCAACCTCCGCAAGGGTCAGCAGCGCGCCGAGGACAGCGTGCAAGCCCCGCCCCTCACCGAGGAGATGGTCCGCCAACTCCTTGAGAAGAGTGCCGAGATTGATCTCTCCAGTGTCGTTGAGGGCGATATCGACGATCCCAGCGGCCTGTTTATCTCAAGCCTCATGAGCGAGGCCATCGAAGGCCCGGACGCCGAGTTCAATGACGAGATGGGCGAAGTGGGCAGCGGCGGTGGCGACGGTGAAGAGAGCGAAGAATCTCTCCCTGAAGAGGAACGTACCGCCCTCTATGACGAATGGGATTTCGTCGCCCTCGATTACAAGCCCGCATGGTGCCGTGTTCGCGAGTCCACCATGGCCGAAGGCTCTGCCGAATTCTATGAGCAGACCATCGAACGGCACGCCGGCCTCATCAATGAGGTACGGCGGCAATTCGAGATGATGGTGCCGGAGACGTACCGCAAAGAGAAGCGCTTGACCGACGGCGAGGAGTTCGACCTCGACGCCGTCATCGAGGCAGTCGTGCAGCGAAAGGCCGGCGCAACGCCGGACGACAAGGTCTACTGGCGCCGCAACAAGACCGAACGTGACGTCGCTGTCATCTTCCTGCTGGATATGAGCGCCTCCACTGCCGAGGCCATCGAGGAGCGCTCTGATTTCGACGACGATGATGAGGACATTCCGGACGATCCTCGCCAATACCTGTTCTGGCTGCGGTCCCGCCGCGAACAGCAGAAGCGTTCGTATCTGCGTATCATCGACCTCGAAAAGGAATCGACCGTCCTCTTGATCCGCGCGCTTGAGACCATCGGCGATCAGTACGGCATCTACGGCTTCTCCGGCTATGGCCGCGAAAACGTCGAGTTCTACAGCGTCAAGGGCCTGGAGGAGCAATTCTCAGACCGCGTTGCCAA
>JAPOOK010000013.1 GCA_026713485.1 Chloroflexota bacterium
AACGGTCTCTTCCCCTCCCGGTCCACGCCGGCGCCCCCCCCCGCCTCCGCGGCCGAAGTACCGACGGCCGTAGAGACCCATCGCCCCATTGGGGAACCCCGCCGTGCCCGCCGCGACAACTCCCCAGAAGTTCAGCTCGTCATTTGCGGACAACGCACCGGCGAATGGAAGAACGAATTCAGACGGCACGGGTGGAAAGATGTTTTCGGCGGCCATGAGGAAGACTATGCCGGGGTAGCCGATGGCGAGGATGACTTCCTGGATCCACCCGCCGAGCGTTTCGAGAAGGCCGGTCATGTCCCAGCCGTCACGCCGAGAGCGTCTTCACCAGCCAGTTGACGGCGATGTCCACGGCTTCCACGTTGCTGCGGAATCGATGCCCCGCCCCCGGCAGCATCATCAGCTCCGTCACGGATTGATCGGAAGCCTCCAGGAGCGCGTGTGCGTCATCCGGCGACACAACGTCATCTGCGTCTCCGTGCATGAGCAGCAGCGGACGCGGCGCAACACGCCCAACCGACTGTGTCACGTCCATCTCCTGGTACTCATCGGCCCAGCGTTGTGCCGAGGGAGGAAAGTCGGGGTCACGGATGATTCCCACTTCTCGCGCGTTCTGCACCATCTCCTCCGGCGAGCGGCTCCACCGAGAGCGCGCCGGTGACGCGAATGAGAGCACTGCAGCCACCTCCGGCCTACGCGCGGCAACGTGGATCGCCACGCGAGCGCCCATACTCGAGCCAAGCACGCCAATGCGGTCGATGTCCACCTCCGACCGTTCCCACACCCACGACAGCACGGCCTCAAGGTCCTGTGCCCATCCCAGTGGGTGGAAATTGCCGCCGCTCTCGCCCGTGCCGCGGAAGTTGAAAATCACGGCGGCGAGGCCGCGGTGCGCGCACAGTTCCGCAATCTCGGCGTATGTGAGGCCGTCATCGGTTGGGGCAGAGAGCGTGATGTCTGCCGTTGGCGTGGGGCGTGCGGCGGGCATTCCATGGCAGAGAACCACTGCCGGATGCGGCCCCTTCCCGTCAGGGACGGAGATCGCGCCGACCAGCTCAATGCCGTCGCTGTCTATTGTGATGCGTTCAGTCGTGACGGGCATGGTTTTGCCTCCGTGAACGCCCTGCCCTCGCTATCGTCCCCGCATCAGGAGGCGCTAGGCGAAGTGGCAGCTGATGAAGTCGAGCCGCCGCGTCCGCCGCCGATGAACGGCAGGTTGCCAAAGCTCCGCGTCTCCCACGAGACGATTACCTGTGAGGCAGTGAAGATTGAGCTGTAGGTTCCGGACACGACTCCGATAATCATCACGAAGAGGAAATCACGGATTGTGGTTGGGCCTAGCAGGAACAGCGCCAGCAAGACGACGAGGGTCGTGAAGCTCGTGTTGATTGAGCGCCCCATGCTTTCCATGATCGAGTAGTTGGTGGTGGCGACGATATCCCGGTTTGTGTCCCGCAGGATGTTCTCACGGATGCGGTCAAAGATGACGATGGTGTCGTTAATGCTGTACCCGAGCAGGGTCAGGATACCAACGAGGAACATGCTGCTGATTTCCAGGTGGAGCCACTGCGAGGCGATGAGCATAAACAGGCCCGCCATAGCAAAGGCAACGGCGATGTCATGCACAAGGGCAATGATAGCCGCGATGCCATAGCGGAACGGGTGCCGGATGCTGCGGAAGGCATAAACGATGTATCCGAGAATGCCGACAACGGCTATCAGGACGGCGAACAAACCGTTCCTCACTGTTTCGCGGGCGACGGCGGGAGAGACGAGGTCAAAGCTGTAGCCCTGCAGCGGCCCGGCATATTCCTCCAACGCATTGCGCACGTCCAGCTGCTGCCGCTCGGATTGTTCCGCCAACGGCAGTCGCAGGAAGTATTCACGGTCGCCGAACCCCTGCACTAGTGCCCCTTCATACCCCAGCGAATCGATGGCATCCTCAACGGCCTCCTGCTCAGTGGGGGCAACAAATGTGGCATCAACGGCCGCGCCACTGCTGAATTCGATGCTGAAGCTCAGGCCGGGCCCGAGGAAGAGGGCTGACAACCCCCCCACGATAAGCACAAGGGAAAAGAGGAAGTACGTGGCCCGGTATTTCGCAAAGTTAATCATTCTCGGCTTCCCCTTACGGAATATAGAACCTCGTCTTGCGGAGCGGCTCAAAGTTGGTCACGAGGCGCAGCAGGCGGCGCGTGATGACCAGCGCGCTGAACATGCTGAGCACGATGCCGATGGCCAGCGTCAATGCAAAGCCCTGCACGAGGCTCGCGCCTAGCCGTTCGCCGAACCAGAAGAGGATGGCTGCGATGATTAGCGTCGTAAAGTTGCCGTCCCTGATAGCAGGCCAGGCGCGATTGAATCCGATGTCGATCGCTGAGCCCATGCTGCGTCCTGCCCGCAATTCCTCTTTCATCCGCTCGAATATCAGAACATTGGCGTCGACGGCAAAGCCAAACGAGAGGACAAATGCTGCGAGGCCGGAGAGGGTCAGCACGACGGGAATAGACTTGAACGTGCCGAGGACCAGGATGGCGTAGATAATGAGCGCGACGGCCGCGACGACGCCGTTCATGCGGTAGTAGAGCACCATGAACAGCGCGACAAGCAGGATGCCGACCATGCCGGCGCGCAGGCCCCGCTCAAGGGCGTCGGCACCAAGGAATGCGTCCACGTCCCGCTCCAGGATAGGTTCCTTCTCCAACGGGATGGGGAAAGCGCCCGCGTTGAGCTGAATAGCGAGGATCTGCGCTTCTGCAAGATCGAGTCCGGTGATGCGGGGGCTCGTTGGAATTTCCGACTGTATGCGGGGCGTCAGGATGGCTTCATCGTCAAGAAAGATTCCCATCAGTTGACCGACCAGGCGTCGTGAAACGAGGCGGAATGCCTCCCGGCCCTGGCTGTCCATCTGGAAATAGACTTCCGGCGCGCCTGTTGTCGGGTTGAATCCCACCTGCGCGGAGCCCGGCTCTAGCCGGTCTCCCGTCAGTTCAACCTCTTCGCCATCAACAACCGCCCTTGCGATTTCCCATTCGAGGCGGAACTCAGCATCAGGCTCAGGCGTGGGCGTTTCTACTACGGGTTCGGTTGGCCCTTCCGTAGCAGTCGTTTCCGGGGTCACCGTCGCAGTGGCGGATGGCAGTGGGGTGGTCACTGTAGTTGGCTCGGGGGTAGTCTGAGCCGCTATGGACGGCGAGACATTTGCCAACTTGGGCGCGGACGTTGTTCCGTCCGATGGCCCGGCCGTTGACTCTGCAGCGTTGGTTGGCGTCGGATCAGCCGGAACAGGTGTTGATTCTGCGCCATCATCAATAGTGGGTTCTGCTTCAGGAGTTGCCTCCGCATCAGTCGCGTCATCAGATGCCGAGTCGATTGTGGCTCCCGTATCTTCCCCGGGCTCGATTGGGATCGGGATAAGCTCACGGAAATCGAGCACGGCGGGAGCGCCGATGAGATCCTTGGCCGCCTGCACGTCTTGCACGCCCGGCAGTTGAACGACGATGCGGTTTGCGCCAAGCGTCTGAATGAGGGGCTCCGCTACTCCGAATTGGTCGACGCGCGTGCGGATGATTTGCACCACACCGTTCAGCTGTTCCGGAGTGGGATTCGGATCAACGGTTTCATATACGAGGTGGACGCCACCCTGCAGATCCAGACCGAGCGTCAGGCCAAGCGGGGTATCCTGTTGGCCGCGCTCGATGTCCGTCAGTGGAATGCGCCATTCATCACGCATGAGGCTGAGCGCCGCAAAAAGGACAAATAGAACGATGAAACCAGGAATGATCCATCTCTGCAGCCGACTAGCGACTGCACCGAGTAAGCCGCTCACTCGCTCCAACTCAGTTTCCTCTCCTCACTGCGTCATCTTCCCCGCGCTCACCTGCCAGGGGGCCGAACCGTGCCTCCCATTCCCGACGGGCAAACGTTAAAGCCTCCTCAGAAGTCGACACCTCGTCGGCAGCCAACGCCTCCCTGACAGCCTCAAGTATCTCCCCCACCTGCGGGCCGGGGCCAACGTCAAGCGCTTCCATGAGCATGTGGCCATTCACCAACTGCGGCGCGGCCATGTCGTCAGCAGGCTCGTCGAGTATCGACTCCATTACTAGGCTACAGTGGCTGACCCGCCTTCGCCACTCATTAGGATCGAGCATAGGGCCCTTAGCGGCCAAAAAGTCTGCCATGGCAAGCCACACTGCCCCGATTGCCGCATCACCCAAATCACGTTTGAAGCGATAGAGGGCGCGGCGCGTTGGGGTCTCGAGATTGTTGCTGAGCTGCATGGGTCGCAGGTGCTGCCGTACGGCCAGAGTGACGTAGGCATTGGCCCGGCGACTAAAATGCAACCGTTCCATTACTGCCTCCGTCGTTTCCGCTCCCTGCTCAGGGTGGCCGAGAAAGCGCGTCTTGCCGGACTCTTCCACAGTCTTGGTCTGAGGCTTGGCGATGTCATGCAGCAGGCAGGCGAGTTTGGTCAGCGTGGCGCGGTCAACCCCGCCGGACACCTCTTCTGCGAAATAGTTGGCGACGTGCTCGCTCCAAGGCATCTGCGAGAGGGTTGAGTTGGTCATTCGCCTGTCTGCGTCAAGCAGGCCGTCCATGAATCCGACGGTCTCGATGAGATGGTTGAATACGTCCCAATAGTGCTCAACAGGCTGTGTCACGCCGCGCGCGGCATCGAACTCCGGCATGATGCGGCTGAGCACGCCGATCTCATCGAGCAGGCGCAGGGCGGATTTCGCATCGCGAAGCCCCAACACTTTGCAGAGTTCGTCACGCAGGCGATCCGGCGAAACGTCCGCGATGTGAGCGGAGTCGCGTTTGGCCAATGCGGCTGTTTCGTCCTCGATAGTGAACCTCAACTGCCCTGCCAGTCTTGCCAGGCGCATGAGGCGGATACCGTCGTCGGTGAAGATGGTGGGTGTGACCGCGCGGAGGACGCGCTGTCTGAGATCGGCGCAGCCGTCGAGCGGGTCGATGAGATTATCCGGCGTCTGCCAGTTCTCCAGCGGCAGCGCAATTGCGTTGACCGTGAAATCACGCCGCGACAGTTCAGAGGCAATATCCCGATCACCAAGCGGCGTGATATCCAGACGCGTCCGTTCCCCCTCCACATCTTCTGCGGAAAGAACGCGGACGTAATTCCGTTCCTGGTCAAGCTGATAGAACGCGCCGCCGATCTCGTCCGCGAACCGTCTGCCCAGCTCCTGAACGTTTGCCGCATCCACCACCAGATCGGCGTCCGCGGTTGGGACGCCGAGTAGCATATCCCGGACGGATCCGCCAACCACCCACGCGGCAATCTGTTGACCGGCAAAAAAGACGCGAGCGCGCTCGAGCATCTCACCGATAGATGTCCCGTGAACGTCGGTGGGGGGCACGTTAGCGCTCACCGTCGGCGCGCGACCGGCGTGACGGGCTGGCGAAGTCGCCACACAAGGTTGGGATCGGGCGGCGGCTTGGATTCCCCGTTTTCGGACGCTTGCCGTTCAGCGTCTTCATCGGCACGCAAATCAAGTGGACACAACTCTTCGATGTTCTCCATGCGGTCTATGTACACGATGCCGTTTAGGTGGTCGATCTCATGCTCAAGCGCCTGAGCCAGCAGCCCGTCCGCCTTGATCCTGATTTCCCGCCCGTCAAGGTCAAGCGCCTTGGCCGTCACCCGCTCGGAGCGGATCAGCTTTCCTCGCCAGCCCGGGATGCTCAGGCAGCCCTCTTCAACCTCTCGTTCGCCGACGCGGCGGATGATCTCCGGGTTAATCAGGATGTGCGACGAGTGCTCCTGCACGACGTTGCCGTCCTCATCACGCTCCTCGGGAATCTCGATATAGGTGATACGCAGGCTGCGCCCTACCTGGTTGGCGGCGATGCCGACGCCATGCTCCTTGTACATAGTCTCGATCATGTCATCGACAAGCGAACGCAGCGCGGATGTGATGCTTGGCACGCGCTTCGTCTTTTCGCGCAGGACAGGGTCAGGTATGTGACGAACCGGAATGACAGTCATAGGCGGCAACTCAAATTATAAGCCAGGCGGGAGTCAGAGTGTAAATCCGGGGGCCCACGCCCTCATTGGGCGGCCATCTACAGCAGTTGGGGGCGGTTTGGATCGGGCCCGCCGTTCTGCGGCGGTGGTTCGACGCCGAGGTGCTCATAGGCGCGGCGGGTGGCACGGCGGCCCCGCGGCGTTCTGTCCAGGAAGCCCAGTTGCAGCAGATACGGTTCATACACGTCCATGACGGTGTCCGGCTCCTCTGCTATGGACGATGCCAGTGTTTCCAATCCCACCGGCCCGCCGCCAAACGAATTGATCAGGCTGCCCAGCACACGATGATCCGTATCATCCAGTCCGAGCGAGTCGATGCCGAGGCTGTCCAGCGCCTCACGCGCCGCCTCGCCCGTCACGATGCCGTCGCCCTTCACCTGCGCATAGTCACGGACGCGTCGCAGCAGCCGATTTGCTACGCGCGGCGTCCCACGCGATCGCCCAGCAATCTCACCCAACCCATCGTCCGTCGCATCAACATTCAGCACTTTGGCGGAGCGAACGAGGATGTTGCCAATCTCCTCCGGCGTATAGAAATCCAGCCGGTATGTCGCGCCGAAACGATCGCGCAGCGGGTTGCTGAGGAGCGCATAGCGGGTGGTTGCGCCGACAAGCGTGAACGGCGGCAGGCTGACCCGAACGGAATGCGCGCCCGGGCCCTTGCCAATCATGATGTCCAGCACGTGGTCCTCCATCACCGGATAGAGGACTTCTTCTACTGATCGTGGTAGGCGGTGAAACTCATCCACGAAGAGGACGTCATGTGGCCGGAGTTGCGTGAGCATCTGGGCGAGGTCGCCGGCACGGGTGAATGACGGCCCGGCAGTGACACGGACACTGACGCCCATCTCCGCAGCGATGATGAAGGCGAGTGTCGTCTTGCCAAGGCCGGGCGGCCCATGCAGGAGGACGTGGTCGAGCGGCTCACTGCGCTGCAGGGCGGCCTGGATGGAGACCTTGAGGTTGTCGATGACGCGGCTTTGGCCAACGTAGTCCGGCAGGCGGCGAGGGCGCAGGCCGTTCTCAAGCGCGCCCTCCTCGTTCTGAGTTTCAGGTGCGACTAATCGGTCCTCGGTTGGCTCCGTCATGCCGGTATTGTGTCACGGGCGGGCGCGCGCCTGCATCCGCCGTTGCATCGTCTCCGACGGTCTGGCCATCTTGTGGCCGGTGGTTAGTTTGTTCCGAACCTCACGGATGATGCGGGGCGCGAGCCTGACCTCATGCCTCTCAATGAATTTCAGCACGGGCTGCGGGTCGCGTTGACCGAGTTCACGCAGCGCCCAACTCAGCGCCTTGACGTGCAGGTCCGCCTTCTCGTCGATGAACAACTCACAGATCGCCAGCGTACGTGCCGCATCTCCCTTGCCAAGGTGCCGCTCATTCAGTGCGATGGTCGAGACCAGCCCTGCCCTACGCCACCAGAAGTTATTTGAGCGGGACCACTGAAGCACAAGCTCATCAGGGATCTGGCCTCGTTGCCACGCGGGGCCGCTCAGCTTGCGGGCAAAGTGATCGACCGATGCCCAGCCGTCCAGCGTCCGACCCAACTGCTCCAGCTTGCTGCGGTCAAGGGCGTCCCTGAGTCCGCGGTGACGATAGGCAATCTCGAAGGAGACGGTTCGTGCGCCTTTCGTCTCGGATTCAGCATCAATCAGCGCATCGCACAGCGCGAAAACTGATTCAACGTCGACACGCTCACGCGTTAGTTGTCGGGCAGCATCTCTCGCAATGGCTCTCATTGCGGGGGTGCGCAACGGACGCTCGGCCCGTTCCAACGCCAGCACGACTGCCTCAACAGAGACGCTCATCAAACTCACTTACTCTCCTTGCTTTCCCGTTTTCGAGGGAAAGGCTCAGTGATAAGTGGAACGATGTCAACAAGCCGGTACGCGGCAACCTAACTTGAGAGGCCACCCAACCCCATCGCGAACCAAGAGCCGTAACGCAGTTACTCGTTCAGGGCCTGGTAGAGCTTCTCCGCGGTGAAGGGGACACTGTTCACCCTGATGCCGACAGCATCATCAATGGCGTTCGCGATCGCCGGGAGCGTAGTGAGGTTGGAGTGCTCGCCGACGGCCTTGACACGGTAGGCGCCCCTGCCCTCGCTCGTCTCGACAAGTCCGATGCGAAGTTCCGGGATG
Source organism: Chloroflexota bacterium (assembly GCA_026713485.1). Lineage (GTDB taxonomy): Bacteria > Chloroflexota > Dehalococcoidia > UBA6926 > UBA6926 > VXMO01. Next base: position 8,188 of record JAPOOK010000013.1, read on the forward strand.
TCCGGCTCGGTCGGCATCTTGAAGTCGGCGAACGAGGGATTCGTCACGCGGCCGCCCTCATCGACGGTCAGCTCCTCCATCATGGCGAAGCCGTAAGCGTTGATCATGCCACCTTCAATCTGCCCGTAGAACCCAATGGGGTTGATGATGCGGGACGTGTCATGGACGGCGGTGATGACCTTGACGTGAGGCTCACCCGTTTCGCGGTCTACCTCAACTTCCGCCACCTGCGCGACGAAGGACGTGTACGGGCTCTGCGCAGCCTCTTCCAGCCGCCCCAGCCCCAACACCGGCTCCCCGGACCTTTCAGCAATCCGCTCCATCGGGACGGACTCGCCGGTTCGCGAGTTGACGAGCGCGCCTGATGCGAACTCCACGATATCTTCGTCCCAGCCGTTGAACTCCGCTGCCAGCCTCTTGAGCTTGCCGCGGACATCATCTGCGGCCATGAAGGCTGACTCGGTGATGATGAAGCTGCCGCGGCTACCGCCTACACCTGTGTCAAAGTCGGCTTGATCTGTATTGAGCGGGACAACCGACACGCGCGAGATGTCGATGCCCAATTCATCCGCCGTAACCTGCTGCATCATGGTGTGATTCCCCATGCCGGGGTCGTAGATGGAGCTGGCGGCGAGGACGCTGCCGTCCGCATTGACGCTGATGTTGATGGTTGTCTGGCCACCGCCCTGCGTCCGATGTCCGAATGCGATGCCCCGTCCGACATTGTCGCCTTTAGGCGTGTCCCAGCGGGACAGCCGACCGGCTTCACGCAGAACCTCCTCTGCCTTCACGTCGAGGAAAACGCGGCCTACGGGAGTCTCATCGCCGTCATGCAGGACGTTCCTGATGCGGAGCTCCAACGGATCCATGCCGAGTTCCTGCGCGATGAGATCCATATGCGACTCACCCGCGAAGATGCCCTGCACCTCTCCCGGTGAGCGGTGGAATCCGCAGGGAACGGTGTTGGTGTAGACCTGGTAGGCATCGATCTGAACGTGCGGGATGACGTACGGCCCTGCGATCTCCGCGATGCCGGGGAGGTTGGAGCCGGGAACGGGCTTGTAGCCGCCGTACGCGCCGGAGTTGAAATAGACCTCAGCCTCCCACGCCGTTAGAGTGCCGTCGCGCTTGACGCCCGCCTTGACGCGCATGGTGCTCTCATGCCGGGGATTCATGGCCGAGAACTCTTCTGAATAGTCGAACGCCAGCTTGACCGGCCTGCCGGTCTTCCTGGCGAGGAAATAACAGACGGGCACGCCTGTGATGTCGCCTTTGCCGCCAAAGTCGCCGCCCACGTACGCATAGTTGACGGTGATGTTGTCGGGATCCTCGTCGATAACAAGCGCGATGGCGCGGCGGTTCGCGAATGGCGACTTTGAACCAAGCCAGACCTGCACATGGCCCGTCTCATCGATCCAGACAATGGTGTTGTGGACCTCAAGATAACCCTGGTGCGTGCGAGGGGTCGTGTACTCGTGCTCGACGATCAGGTCGGCCTCCGCGAAGCCCTCAGCAACGTCGCCTTTGCCCCACGTGCCCTTCGCGAAGATGTTGGAAGGCGATTCCTGCTCAGCCGGAATGCCGAAGTAGGTATTGAATTCAGGATGGAGTATCGGGGCATCCACCGCCAACGCCTCGTCCATCGTGACGGCGCTGGGCAGCTCCTCATAGTCCACGTCAATGAGGGACAGCGCCTGCTCCGCAATGTCCTCGTCCTCCGCGGCAACGGCGGCGATTGTATCTCCGATGTAGCGCGCGGAATCATACGCCAGCACATGCTCATCCATGATCCGCTTCCCGAAGCGCAGTCCCTGCACTTCCTCCGGCGTGAGAACTGCATGAACGCCCGGCAGCGCCAGCGCCGCCGACGTGTCAATGGACTTGACCCGGGCGTGAGGGTACGGGGAGCGCAGAATCTTGCACCACAACGTCCCCGGCAGTGTCACGTCAAGTGAGTACTGCCCCAAACCGGTGACCTTGTCCGGGCCGTCATTACGACCGATTGGTGCTCCGACGGCAGACTGCTGCGCTGTTGTCATTGTGTGTTTCTCCCCTACCCGTTTACGTCATCAAAAAGGAGGCCAGGCGACCTCTGCGAAGCGTGTGATTCTTGTAACAAAGTATAGGTTATTCCGCTATTGTCGCGAAAGCAGAACTTGCTCTCCCCTTCCTCACGCTCGGAGGGTCGAGTAGAGAGTTTCCCCTGCTATGACGTAGATATCGGTCCTGCGTAGTCCGGCGGATCATTGCCTTCATCACCGGCAAGAACGGGACGTTGCACGGAGGTCAGCGTCTCAAGCGCCCCATCGGGCCCGTCTGCCAACTGGCGTACGGCAATTGTGACAAGTGTTTCTATGTGGACGTGGGCGCGGGCGCCAAGTTCAAGGGAAAGGCGGGCAGCATCCTCATGCGTGCGGGCCTCGACCATGGCAACGTAATCGTATTGTCCGAGAACGGCGTAGCGAGCGAGCAACTGAGTGCCGTCCACATTAACGTCGTCGGCGACATGTGAAAACATCTCCGGGTCGCGCAGCATTGCCTGCTGGCCCTCTTCCGTGACTGTACACAGGAATATATAGAGCATCGCGCCCTCCGCTTGTATTCATTGTCATAGTAACGCAACGCGAGAGGGCATTGGGAGATTGTTAGAGCCGGCGGTAAACGTTACGGCGGTGACCGACTCGAACTACCAAGACAGTCAAAACGTTGTCCTGAACCTCACTGATGATTCGATAATCGCCCACTCTATAGGTCCATAGTCCACTAAGCGCCCCACCCAGAGCCTTGCCGAACGATCGTGGATCCCCCGATGCGAGAACGCGATCGTTGAGGAACGCTCGGACTTGTCGCGCCGTCGTCCGATCGAGTTTCCTTATCTCTCGTCGAGCCGATTCCGTAAACTCAATCGTCCAAGCCAAGTTCAGCCCAAACCTCGTCTGCGGAATAAACGCGCTCTTCACCCTTGCGCACCCGTTCGAGAATCTCGTTGCCAAGGTAATAATCCTCAAGATCCTCGAGCCCACGCTCAATGAGTTCCCGGAGGTAATATGACTTGGTGCGCCCGGTCTGTTTAGCGAGATCGGCGAGACGCTTCTCAGTCTCGGCGTCCAAGCGAATTGAGACTGTCAAGAGCCGCTCCTTTCATTGGGACCTGCTTGCCTTGGAACTACGTATTACGCGTTATACAAGTATGCGCTGTGTGACGAGTATCTCACATCGCCCTCCGTTCGTGGTTATCAACACAGTAACGAATCGGAGCCGTGTATTGGGCCAAGTGGAGGAATAAATGTACGGCTAATTAACCTATGAGTTGGTCAGCCCGCCCTCCATATAGAGATAGCGCAGCAGGCCGGCGATGGATTTGGCGTCACGGATTTCGCCGCTTCGGATAAGCTCCGGAACGGCGTTAGGAGGAGTGGGTACGACGGTGATCTCCTCGTCCGCATCCGGCTCGACTCCCTCCACAGGACTCAAGTCCGTGGCGAGAAAGAGGTGCAGGAACTCATCGCAAAAGCCGGGGGCGCTGTAGAAGCCGCCGAGCGGCGTCATCGTTCCGGGATCGTGGGCGATCTCTTCCTGCAGCTCACGTCGCGCGGTGACGTCCGGCTCCTCGCCTTCCTCGCGTGTTCCGGCCGGGAGTTCAAGCAGGACATCGCGGGCCGACGGGCGAGGCTGGCGAACCAGGAGAATGTTACCGTCAGGATCGACGGGCACCATGACAACTGCGCCCGGATGCTGAATTGTCGTCCACATCTGCTCCCGCCCGCCGTCCAGCTGCATGTGGTCCTCGTAGACAGTGACAATGCGGCCCTCATAGACGGCGCGGCGTGAAAGGCGTTCCATTACGTTCTCCTATTGCTCTGTGGTTAGACCGGCTAAATGCCCGCCCGTATCAGAGTACGGGACATGCTTTCCCGGGAACGACAGAAGGACGTCTAGGCCCGGTTCGGGATGGGGTCTAGCAGATCGTCATCGTCCGGCAGGTCAGCCGTGAACTCCCGCGCTACCGGCCTGCTCATCGCAATCTCGTTGCAGTTTGAGAACTTGGGGCAGCGGATGCACTCCGACCAGACCTTGCGCGGAAATGCGAGAACGTCTGCCCGCTCGAATTGCAGCTTCTCATAGAATCCGGGCTTGTGTGTCAGGACGAAGACGGTTGGTAGCTCCATCCGCGCCGCCTCCTCAACGCACTTCTCCACGAGGTACGCGCCGATGCCCTGCCCGTGCAGCGCCTCACTAACCGCCACGGACTTTATCTCAGCCAAGTCGTCCCAGAGGATGTGGAGCGCGGCAGTGGCGGCGACCTCATCCTTTGCGTCGGCGATGATGAGAAAGTCGCGGATATTCTCATAGAGTTCGGACGCGCTGCGCGGCAGCATTTCACCCTGGCTGGCAAAGTTGTTGATCATCTCCGCCATCCGTGGCACATCGCTCAGGCGTGCATCGCGCACCCGAAATCCCCGCTCTCTAAGGGCGGCCTCTCTTGCGGCAAGAGTTTTGGCAAGTGTGGTCATGACACATGGACTCCCTGCGGCGCGGCAACCTCATCATTAGCCCCGTCCACATCCGGCAAATCCGGGTGGCGGCGGCGGCGATTGAGAAGATCACTGAGATTGCGATAGAAATAGCCGGGATCACTGAACCGCAACAGGCGCGCGTGATAGGGGCTCCGGCGGACGGTGACAACAGCCTCGTCATGAACATCGAAATCGTCCTGTCCGTCCAGGCTGAGGACCGCTCCATGATCCGTCCGGATTCGAATGACAATCTCTGCGTCCGGCTCAACAAGGACGGGAGCTTCAGACGCGGGGTGCGCGGAGACGGGATTGATGATCAACTCTGCCGTCGTGGGTGGCAACACCGGACCACCGGCGGCAAGGCTGTAGGCCGTACTGCCTGTGGCCGTGGCGACAACGACGCCGTCACCGCGGAAGGCAAGCAATTCAGCGCCATTCACGGCGATGCCGACCTGAACTGTGCGAGCAGGGCCGCCGCGGCTGATGATCGCGTCATTGAGGGCGTATGACGATGCGCCGTCATGCTCGACGGCCAGCATTGTCCTCTCTTCAATCCGTCCCTCCCCGTTCAATGCACGGGGAAGCAGGTCAGTCGCGTCGGATGCATCGATCTCCGTGAGGAAACCGAGTCTGCCGGCGTTGACTCCGAGGATGGGGATACCCGAAGGGGCGACGAGGCGGGCGACCCGCAGGAGTGTTCCATCACCCCCCACACTGATGATTAAATCAGTATCGCCATTGATCTGATCGACGCCGTCATCCCATGACGATTGGAGCCAGACATCGCGACCCAACGCCCGCGCCTGGTCAGCCAACCCCACCGCGACCGTTTCCGGTTCCGGTGTTCGTGTCTGGTAGAGGATGCCGACTCGTTTCATGGGAACGCCATTATGCCGAGCTTGCGCGGCGGCGTCAGACGGTCGGCGCGGTCTCCAGGATCAGGTGGAAACCGTCCCGCGTCCCTGCCCCGCCGCTATGCCTCGTCTTTCACAATCTGAATGAGCACCCCCGCGGCGCTCTTGGGGTGAATCCACGCGAATTCATCGTTGGGCTGGCCGATGAGCTTGAGGCCATTGCCCTGTACATAGTCCGCAGCGGTCTTAACGTCTTTGGTCGCGAATGCGAGGTGATGCATCGTGCCATTGGCGCGGCCGCCATACTTCTCAAGAAAACGAGCAGTGCCGCTTGTACCGTCCTCCGGTGTGATGGCCACGACGCCACTGTTACCGGTAGCCATAGGAATGTTGAGAACCCGCACGTTGTCAGATTCGACCTTCAGCCCGCCCTTGAGGACGTTGGTCTTGAGCATGTCAACGCGCATTCCGATGGCGTTCGTCCAGAAATGCCGCGCCTTGTCCAGATCGCCGGACACAACACCGATGTGATTCAGGCGGGTGAAAATACCCTCGCCCTGGTAACGCGCGCCGACGTGGTGATCATCGGTAAACCATATCTCCAGCAAGATGCCCATGCAGTCACGCGGGTGGAAGAAAGCGACGGAATCCCACGGTTCGTTGGACTCAAGGACCTCCGGCGACGCGGCGATCTGCTGTAGGCCGGCTGCGCGCAAGTGGGCGATGTCATCCGGCACATTGGTGGAATGGAGACAAATGTGATGGAGTGCACCCGCGCCGCCTCGCTGCTCAACGAATCGGTGTGTGCCGCCGGGCGTCGTGCCGTCAGACGGAGGCGCGTTCATCTCAAGCTCGGCGTTGCCAATGGGGATGTCCAGTATGTCCGTCGGGTCCGGACCGCGCTGCTTGCTGCCATCCGGCAGCGGTGAGCGAGTCTGGTCTACAACCAGGCCAAGCTTATCTGCAAAGACGTCCTTGGCCGTCGGGATGTCGGCGATTGCGATTCCTGCGTGATGAATTCTGTCAAACAATTCTAAAATTCCTTACTCTGTCTGTTGTCTGTATCGGTAATGGATTCTAATTCGATTTCAGCTTTGGCTCTGCCTGCCGCCGCTAGTCCTGGGTCCCTTGCGCGCTCAGAATCGCCTCAACCTCGGCTTCACTCACTCCGTATTCGCTTGCAAGCTCCCGGTTCGTCCGACCAACCACCTTGCCCTGCCGGATCGCTCGAGCTCGCTCTGAGCGGCTGAGCGGCCTGGGCTTGCCCAAGTCGTCCTTGACGATCTCAATCAAGACACCGGCGGCGCTCTTCGGGTGAATCCATGCGCTGTCATCCGTCGCCGGGCCTATGAGCTGAAGCCCTCGCGACTGAACGACGTCAGCGGCGGTTTTGACATCGGCAGTGGCCAGCGCGATGTGGTGCATCGTGCCCCCTGCCCGCGCGCCATACTTCTCAAGGAAGCGCGCCGTGCCGCTCTCGCTGTCGTTGGGATGGACGCACGTGATGCCGGAGTCGCCCATCGGCAGATCCAGTACGGTCACGTTGTCGGAGTCCACATGCCGGCCACCCTTGAGGACGTTCGACTTGAACATGTCGACTCGGAAGCCAATGACATTCGTCCAGAAGTGGCGGGACTTCTCGATATCCGACGCGACGACACCAATGTGCGCCATGCGAGTGAATAGACCCTCGCCCTGGTAGCGCATATCGACGCGGTGAACCTCCGTGGTCCATATCTCAAGCAGGATGCCCATGCAGTCCCGCGGATGGAAGAATGCGACGTCAGTCCACGGCTCGTTCTCGGCAAGAACATCCGGCGGCGCCGCGACCTGCTGGAGGCCGGAAGCACGCAGGTGGCCGACGTCATCAGCCATGTTGGTGGTATGCAGGCAGACATGGTGGAGTGCGCCGAGTCCGCCGCGTGATTCCACAAACCGGTGGACGCCCGTGCCCTCTGCGGCGGCGGCGTTCAATTCGAGTTCTGAGTGCCCAATCGGAATATCGATGATGTCTGTGGGGTCCGCCCCTCGCTGTGCTCGCCCCTCGGGTCGTGGAGAGCGAATCCCATCCACGCGAAGCCCAAGCGCGTCGGCAAAGATGTCCGTTGCTCCCTGGAGATCGCCTACGGCGATTCCGGCGTGGTGGACACGGTCAAACATAGTTTCTTACCTCCAACAGGTTGTTTAATCAGGCCCCAGCCGCTGTCGTGCTGTTGCCGTCACTCGTTAGGAAATCATAACGTATCGAGCCATAAGCCGTGATTGGGAAACCCACTCAAGGTGTGAAGGACGCCGAGGCCTCCGTGGCACGGGAAATGAGCCAGAACGGAACGATACCCAGGATGATGACGCCGATGAGGCTAACGACCATTGAGGCCCGCAATGAGAAGGAACGCGCCGTATCGCTAGCAACGTCAGCCGGCCCGCCGGACTGCCAAAGTCGGCGCACAGGCCGCAGGTAGTAGTAGGCGGATACAAAGCTGTTGAGGGCGCCCGCCAGGGCCAGCCACCACAGATCGCCCTGCACTGCCCCGTAAAAGAGGTAGATCTTGCCAACAAAGAGACCCGTCGGCGGCAGTCCGACAAGGGAAATAAGCGCCACCGTCAGAACAATGGCGGCAAGTGGCGACCGTGAGTAGCCGCCCGTCAACTCTTCGATGGAGTCGTTGCTATTGGGACGGCTGAGGGCGATGAGCGCGCCGAACGCCGCCAGATTGGAAAACGTGTAGGCGGCGAGGTAGAAGATGACACCGCTCGTCGCCAACTCGTAAACGTTTGCCCCTCCGTTGCCCATCACCGCTACCCCGATGAGGATGTATCCGGCCTGGGCTATCGTGCTGTACGCGAGCAGCCGCTTGATGTTCGTCTGAATGATGGCCACAACGTTGCCAATGGTCATGGAGGCAATGGCCAGCACGCCGATTAGCAGAGGCCAGTCCAGCAGATCCAGCCCCGCCTGCTCCAACACGACGATGAACACTCGCATGAGCACGGCGAATCCGGCCGCCTTGGATACTACGGAAAAGTAGCCGACGATGGGCGTCGGAGCGCCCTCGTACACCGGCGGCACCCACATTTGGAACGGCACGCTGGAAATCTTGAACCCGAATCCCACGATGAGCAGAACGGCGGCCAGGATTAGCGCGAGATTGTTGGCCAAGCCGCCCTCGGCCACACGCTCCGCCACCACGCCCGGCATGTCCGCGATGAATGTTGTACCAGTCAGGCCAAACAGGATGGCCATTCCGTACAGCATGACGGCAGTCGCAACCGCGCTGAGAAGCAGGAATTTGAGCGCGGATTCAGTGGATTTCGCATCCTTGAGCAAGGCGATCAGCGCCACCAGCGCGAATGTCTGAATCTCCAGTGCAAGCACGATTGAAATCAACTCGCCCATCGAGACGAGCAGCATCATGCCGACGGTTGCCAGCAACAGGAGGCCGTAGTATTCGCCGTGGAAACGCGAAAGGCGACGCTCAACATACGCAGGTGAAAAGAGGATGGCCAGCAGCGTGCCGCCAAGCACGATGAGTTTGAACATCGTGCCAAACAGATCGGTAATGACAATGCCGGAGTAACTTGTTCCGGAGGCGTCGGACGTCCAAAGCCAGACGGCGGCCCCGCCCGCCATGGCGACTCCCAGGGCGCTCAGCCACGCCAGAACTCGCTTGTCTCGTGCGACGAGGTCAACAAGGACCACGGTGATTGCAGCCAGCGTGAGAATAATCTCCGGCGCTAGATGGCCGAAGTCGATGCCCAGCGAGGCGGCGTCAATCGGTGTTGGCATCGCCGCCTACCCTCCGCCCACCAGCAGCGTCACGGCGTCGCGGAACACGTCGGCCACCAACGCCGGATAGACACCGACGATGATGATGGGCAACACGAGCAGCGCCATGGCGACGAAATCGGCGGGTGATGCGTCCTTGACGGAATTCCACCTTTCCTTCAGCGGGCCTAGAAGTACGCGCTCCACCGTCCACAGAATGTAGCCCGCCGTCAGGACGATGCCCAGCACGGCAAAGGCCGTCTGCCATGGATAGGCATCAAAGCTGCCAAGGAAGACCATCAACTCTGCAGCGAACCCGCTCAGCAAGGGCAGCCCGAGGCTCGCGAGCCCTGCAAAGACGAATACTGCACCAACCACAGGCATCCGCGAGAAAAGGCCGCCAAGGTCCGGGATATGTCGTGTGTGAGCGTTTTCATAGATGATCCCAACGACGAGGAACAGCAAGCCAGTGATTGTACCGTGCGCGAACATCTGCAGCGCCGCGCCGGTGACACTCACGGCGCCCAGCGAGGCCACTCCCAATAAGACGAGTCCCATGTGGCTGACGCTCGAATACGCGACAAGCCGTTTGAGGTCTGTTTGTCTAAACACCACCGCCGCACCGTAGAGGATGCTAACGACGGAGAAGATGACAAGGAGCGGGGCCCATTGTTCCATCTCGCTCGGGAACATTCCGACGTTGATACGTATCAGGCCATAGCCGCCCATCTTTAGCAGCACTCCTGCAAGGAGCACGCTAACGGCCGTCGGCGCGTCCGTATGCGCGTCCGGCAGCCACGTATGCAGCGGCCAGACGGGCAGCTTGATGGCGAATGCTGCCAGGAACATCAGGAAGATGACATCCATGCTCAGGAATGCGGCACGCAGTGTGCCCTCCTGCCCTGCAAGCGTCATTGCGCCCATGTCAAACGACCCAATTGCGAAGCGCAGAGCGAGCACGCCCACCAACATGAACGCGCTCCCGAAGAGCGTGTAGAGAACGAATTTCATCGCGGAGTATTCGCGGTGCCCGGTTCCCCACATCGCAATGAGGAAATACATCGGCACCAACTCCACCTCCCAGAACAGGAAGAAGAGGAGCAGGTCGCCAGCCACGAATACGCCCTGCACACCGGTCAGGAGCATCAGCAACCAGACGTGATACTCCCGCACGCGCTCCTTGACGTGCCATGACCCAAGCACCGCCACGACACCAAGTAGGGCCGTGAGGAAGACCAGCGGCATCGAGAGGCCATCGATGGTCAGAAGATAGGAAGCGTTGACGCCCGGAATCCACGGGTTTGATCCATATTGCCCAAGTTGTTCGATGATCGGGCCGTTGGCGCTGTACGAGAGCCAGGCATAGGTGGCGAGAATGAGATTGAGGATCATGGCGCCGAGCGCAATGCGTCGCACCAGCATCTGCTCGCGCCCCGCTACTGCAATGACTGCCGCGCCGGCAACCGGCAGGAAGACGATGAGCGTTATGAGGCCGTCAAAGGGTTGCATGACCTAGCCCACGCCTCCCCACACGACGTATGCGGCAACGATAATCACCGCGCCGATCGACAACACCGTGAGCGACATCTGCAGTTGGCCGTTCTCGACGACCCGGATGCCCTTCCCTAAGTTGCGCCCAAACAGCCCCAGCGTATTGACTGCCCTGTCCACAACGCCCTTGTCGCTGTCAAACCACGCGAGGAACCGCCACAGGCGCTCGTAAAGTACGGAGCGCACAATCACGCCCTCATACAACTCATCCATGTAGTACTTGCGGGTAAGCAGATTAGTGACGGGAGCGAGTGGGCCGCTGATGGACGGAGCGCTCACCGCGCCGCCCCGATACAGCGCCGTCGCTATTCCGATGCCAAGCAGCCCCGCCACAAGTCCAATGGCAGCGGGGACGATCTGGATCTCCTCAACGTGCGCGCCAAGCGGCTTCAAGAGGTCGGTGAACCAGTGCGTTGCCGGGAAATTGATGAACCAGGAGCCAATTGCCAGCACGGCGAGAATCGCCATCGGAATAACCATGACCCACGGCGATTCGTGCGGGGTCGCGCCGTGCCTCTCGTCGTGTGTCTCATGCGCGTCCGCTGTGCCATGCGCCTCCTGCGCCTCGCCGCCCCGGTACTTGCCGTGGAACGTCATAAACAGGGCACGGAAGATATAGGCGGCGGTCATGAACGCTCCGACTACCGCGAGTACGAAGAGAATCGTGCCGAGCGTGCCGCCATACGACCACGCAATGCCGAGTATCTCGTCCTTGCTCCAGAATCCGGAGAACGGCGGGATGCCGGCAAGGCTCAGCGAGCCGATGAAGAAGACACCGTATGTCCACGGCATGACACGTCGCAGCCCGCCCATCAAGCGCATGTCGAACGTGCCGGTGGCGTGGTTCACAGAGCCGGAACCGAGGAACAGCAACGCCTTGAAGAATGCGTGGTTGAACAAATGGAAGAGCGCCGGGCCGAGCGCGCCCAACCCGAGTGCAAGGAACATATAGCCCAACTGGCTCACGGTGGAATAGGCGAGGACCCGCTTGATGTCGTTCATCACAAGGCCCATCGACGCCGCAAAGACGACCGTGAATCCGCCGATGAGCGCCACGATGGTCCGCGCCGTCTCCGCCTCCTCGAACAGCGGCAGGAACCGCGCAACGAGGAAGACGCCAGCGGCGACCATCGTCGCGGCGTGAATGAGGGCGCTGACCGGCGTGGGGCCTTCCATCGCGTCCGGGAGCCACGTGTGGAGCGGGAATTGCGCGCTCTTGCCCGCCGCGCCTGCCATGATGCCCAGGCAAATCAGCGTCAGCCCCGTTCCTGTCAACGCCGCCCCGCCTGCGCGAAGCAGATCCATGGGGGCGTTCGGGTCGCTGAGGGCGAATGTGACCGGCGTATCTTCAGGCCACAGCAGGAAGATGCCGAGGATTGCGAGCAGGAAAAAGAGGTCGCCGAAACGGGTGATGATAAAGGCCTTCTTGGCGGCCGCCGCAGCGCTCGGTCGCGTGAACCAGAACCCGATCAGCAGGTAGGAGCACAGTCCGACAAGCTCCCACCCAACAAACAGCAGGATCAGGTTGTTGGCCAGAACCAGCGTCAGCATCGCCGACGTGAACATGGCCATGAATGTGTAGTACCGGACGTAGCTCCGATCCTCCTTCATGTAGCCGTGTGAGTAGATCTGCACAAGGAGGCTCACGGACGTCACAACGACAAGCATGATGGCCGTCAGCCCGTCCAGCAGCAATCCTATTCGAAGCGAAAACTCATCGACGCGGATAATCTCGTGTAAAGGAAGGACAACTTCCTGGTCTGTCCAGACGACGGACAACGCCCAGAGTGAAAGCATGAACGATATGCCGATTGCGCCGACGGTGGCATCGAATCCAATCCGCGACACCGGCCCAAACAAGGGACGGATGATCAGGCCGTTGAAGACGGCCGCCGCGAGCGGCGCGGCAATGATCAACCAGACTGCTGCTTCCGGCATCTTTTAAGCTTTGGCCTCTTGCATTATTTTCAGTGTTCTGCGGTGAAGATTTCGCTGCGTGTTCAGCTGGGGCTCTCGCATTAGTTCCACCGTTTGGCGGAGAAGGATTTGCTGTGAGTTGAGCATGGGTCGTGCTAAACCTTCCGCTCGATTTCTTCGGCGACGTGTTCCCGGGCGCGGGGGATGCAAACCTTGAACTCGGCGAATTCGTCGCCCCACTGCTCAACGCGGTCGGGCATGATGCGGGTCGGCAGCCCCTCTCCCTCGTATAGGGTCTTCCACATCTCCGCCGCCTTTAGCCCCTTCACCCGTTTGAATTCAACCCACATTGCCTTATTCCCGTCCTATCCGTCCGTCATTCCTGCACCATCTCCCATCATTCCCGTGCTATTCCTCCGTCATTCCCGCGCAGGCGGGAATCTGAATCTCCATTTGCTATCGAACCTCATCACTTCAGCAAGTTGATTTCCGCAGCATCCACCGTGTTCCGCCGCGCAAAGATAGTCAGCAGAATCGCCAAGCCGATGGCAACTTCAGCCGCCGCCACCGTGATGATGAAGATGGCAAAGATATGCCCTTCCAGCTCATCCACCGGCGAATAGCGCGAGAACGCTACCAGGGCCACGTTCACGCCGTTCAACATCAGCTCAATGGACATGAGGATTACGATGACGTTTCGCTTGGCGAGCACACCGACCAGCCCAACAGCGAACAGCCCGGCGGAAAGCAAGAGATAGTGTTCGAGCGCGAGAGTGTCCATTCCCCTGCCCGCCTCACCGCTCCCGCGCGATCACAAGCGCGCCAATCGTCGCTACCAGCAGCAGAAGCCCCGCCAACTCGAACGGCAGGAGATACGTGCTGAACAGAAGGTCCGGCAGATGAATGCCTGCCGACGACGCGTCGCCGACCATGGGTGAGATCGTCTCGCCCCTGCCTTCGCTGCGCCATTCCGTCGTCATCATGATGTAGGCCAGCCCGGCCAACGTCGCAGCTCCGGTCAGCAGCCCCAACGGCCAAAGGCGATGTGAACTGCTCGCGCGGTTGATCTGCGCCGTCATCATCACGGCGAACACGATCAGCACGGCGATGCCGCCCACGTAGATGAGGAACTGCGCCAGCGCGAGGAAATCTGCATCAAGAGTGATGTATATGCCAGCCACGGCGGCAAGGCTGACAAGCAAGCCGAGCGCCGCGTAGAAAAGATTGCGCGCGGTCACGACGGCGAGAGCGCCGATCATAGCGGCTGTGGCGAGAAAGAAGAACGCTAGAGTGACCACCGCCCCGCCTCATGCTCCTCAAGTTCGTCCTTGCCCGTATGGCCAATCATCTCCATCTGCGGTCGGAATTGCGTGCGCGGCTTCTTGGGCATCGCCTTGAGATCTTCAACACTGATAACCATGTCCTCACGCCCATATGACGCTTGCTCGAAATCACCGCCCATGTGCAGCGCGTCGTACGGGCAGACCTCAACGCACAAGGCGCAGAACATGCAGCGGCCCGTATCGATGTCGAAAACGTCGACGTGGTAGTCGCTGCCGACCTGTGAGTGCGGCTCCGGGTGCGTGACGATACGGATGATGCCGAGCGGGCATCCCTTGGCGCACGTAGCGCAACCGGTGCATCGCTCCTCGTACCAGACGAATGTGTTGCCGCGGAATCGCGGCGACTGCTCCAGCTTGTCCTCTGGATATTGGGTGGTGAACGGTTTGCGGCGGATGTACCCAAGTGTCACCATCAGCCCCTTGATTGCTCCCGCGCCAAATAGAGCCATGGCCTGCCTCCTACACCTTCGCCCCGGCCGGGGCCGCCAGCTGTTGATCGAACTTCGCAAGGCCCGGCACTCGTGCAAGCAACGCCAGCACCGCGACGGTCAGGCCGATGTTGATAGCGGCAATGATGGCCAACGCGGCGACCGGCAGGGCCTCGCCCGGCTCGAGCGAGAACAGCGCCTGCATCGCCAGCACCTCGCCCGCCGTGACAAGGATGTTTATCGTCGCGAGCGGGAACAGCAGCTTCCACGCAAGCGCCAGCATCTGGTCGATGCGTACACGCGGCCACGTGCCCCGGAACCAGAAGAACAGGAATATGATCGCCGACGTCTTGATGCCGAACCAGATGATGCCGCCAAGGTCCGGCTTCCAGCCCGCGAAGAACAGGGTGACGATGACCGCCGACCAGCCGAGGGCTGCGACATATTCCGCGCCGTAGATGAGCGCGAACTTGGTGCCTGTGTACTCCGTGTGGAATCCCGCTACGATCTCCGATTCTGCCTCGTTGATGTCGAACGGCGTTCGGTTCAGTTCCGCAGTGACGGCAATCAGCATGATGAGGAACCCGAGCGGCTGCACCAGCACGAACGGGATGCCCTGCGCCTCAACAATCTCCTGCAGGTTCAACGAACCGGAAAGGAGAATCACGGATGTGACAGCAAGGATCAGCGGCACCTCGTAGCTGACAAGCTGGGCCACGCCGCGCACCGCGCCGTACAGCGAGTACTTGTTGTTGGATGCCCACCCCGCCGCAAACGCCGCCAATGACGATATGGATGTTACGGCAATCACATAGACGATGCCCGCGTCCAGATCGGCTACCGTCCACCCGTCGAAGAACGGGACCACGGCAAACAGCGCGATGGCAGGCGCAAAGAAGAGGATCGGCGCGATGAGAAAGACAAGCCTGTCTGCCGCCCGCGGCGTCAGGTCTTCCTTGAGCACCAGCTTCATGAGATCGGCCACGCCCTGCAGCAGGCCAAACGGACCAACCCGGTTCGGGCCGATGCGGTTCTGCATACGGGCGACGATACGGCGCTCGGCATAGGTCAGCATGACTGCGCTGCCCAGCAGGATGTTGACGACGATAAACAGGCCCAACAGCGGCATCAGGATGTCGACAATACCGGTCGACAGGTAGTTTTCCAGAAATTCACGAGTGAGGTCGGCAATCATCGGTCAACCTCGCCTACATTGATATCCAAGGTCCCAAAATTGACGATAAGATCCGCCAACTTCCAGCCGATGCATAGTTCGCGTAGGACGGTGAGGTTGATGAAAGACGGGGCGCGGATGCCACAGCGGTACGGCGCAATGGTGCCGTCGCTGACGAGATAGAAGCCCAACTCGCCCTTGGTGGCCTCAATGCCGCTGTAGACCTCACCGACGGGCGGGCGGATGAAGAAATCCGCCTCCGTGCGCGTGATGCCGTCCGGCAATTCCGCCATGCACTGCCGCACCATCTTGGCCGACTCTTTCATCTCCTGCAGCCGCACCCACATGCGATCCCAGTTGTCGCCATTCTGCGTAACGGGAACGTCAAAGTTCATGCGGTCATAGACTTCATACGGCGCCTGCTTACGGAGATCGAAATTGACACCGGAGGCACGAAGATTGGGGCCCGTGACAGAGCACTCGATGGCGCGCTCGCCGGTGAGTGGCGCGATGCCCTTCATGCGGGAAACGAGAATCTCATTCTCAAGCAGCAGCCTCTCGTACTCCGCCACGCGATCCTCGAAGTCGTCCAGGAATCCGTTGACAGCCACATCGAATCCGGGCGGCAGGTCATGGGACACGCCGCCGATCCTCATATAGCTGAACGTGATGCGCGCTCCGCAGATCATCTCAAAGAGATCGAGTACTTTCTCTCGTTCGCGGAACATGTGCATGAGCGGCGTGACCCACGCGCCGAGGTCGTTGATGAGAAAGCCGAGCGCCATCAAATGGCTGGCGATTCGCATGAGCTCGGCAGTCATCACGCGGAGATACTGCGCCCGTTCCGGTACCCCTACGCCCGCCAACGCCTCCACGGCGCGAACATAGGCCAGATTGTTGGTCATGCCCGAAAGGTAATCGAGGCGGTCCGTCAGCGTAATGACCTGCGTGTAGCTGCGCTCCTCTGCCAGCTTGGAGCTGCCGCGATGCAGGTAGCCGAACACCGGCTCAACGTCAACGACCTCCTCGCCGTCCAGCAGCGCCCGGATGCGGAACACGCCGTGTGTGGACGGGTGCTGCGGCCCCAGGTTGAGCAGCACCGGCTCGATATCGTAGTTGGCGTTATCGCTGTTCATTTCAGAGGTCACTGCCATGCCGCTCTATGAAAAGTCTTTCCTCAAAGGATGGCCCGGAAAACCCTCCCAGAGCAGAATCCGCTTCATGTTCGGATGGCCCTCGAACTCGATCCCAAATAGGTCATAGATCTCGCGTTCCTGGAGGTTCGCGCCCTCCCACACCGGCGTTACCGACGGCACGCTAAGTTCGTCCCTGCCCCACACACGGACTTTCAGCGTCGCCTCCTGATTTCGGCGGATCGACAAGAGGCCGTAGCGCAGCTCGAAACGGTCGATGAAATCGACGGCATCGATGGAGCGCAGCATCCGGAAATCGGTCTCATCGTTGTCGCGCAGGATCCGACAGACTTCGGCAATGGAATCAGGGGAAACGACGACCCACTCCTTGCGCTCCTCTTCGACTGCGTCCGGCAGAACGGCGCGGAGTTTCTCGGCTATGTCGTGACCTGAAAGGGCGATTGTCATGCGGCCTCAGGAGATGAGCTTTCTCAGACGCGGCTCTCGCTCGCGGACGAGCGATTCACGCTTGATCTTTTCCTGGAGCTTCAGCAAGCCGTGGAGCAGCGCATCGGGCCGTGGCGGGCAGCCGGGCACGTACACGTCAACGGGCACCAAACGGTTGACGCCCGGGACGACGCTGTAGCCCTGGAAATACGGCCCACCGCTCGTGGCGCAAACGCCCATGGAGATAACCCACTTGGGGTTCGGCATCTGCTCATAGATGCGGCGGACGACGGGCGCCATCTTCCACGTCACGGTGCCGGAGACAATCATCAGATCGGCCTGCCGTGGCGATGCCCGGAATATCTCCATGCCGAATCGCGCCTGGTCGAAACGCGGCATAACGGCGGCGATCATCTCAAAGGCACAGCAGGCGAGACCAAGCGTCACCGGCCATACGGAGTTGGAGCGCCCCCAATCCAGCAGCGCATCCAACGACGTGACGAGCACGGATCGCTTGAGTGACTCCGGGACTTCGATTGGCTCATCGACGTGCTGCTCCGTCGCGAGGGCGCGCAGCCTCTCAATGACCTCCCCCTCCTCGTTGTCCATCTGGTTCGTTGTGACGGTGAGGGGGATGCCGTAGGGCGACGGCAGCTGTTCAGGCCCGGGCGGCGTCGGAATCATTTCTGCCACTCAAGCGCCTCCTTCTTCCATTCATAGAGAAATCCAACGAGCACAAGTAGTAAGAATATCGCCATACCGATGAACGCCACCCACCCCAATGAGAGGAATCGCGCTGCCCATGGCAGGAGAAAAATCACTTCAACGTCAAAGATGACGAAGAGAAGAGCAAAAAGATAGAAGCGGAAGTTGAATTGGACATTCGCATCGCCTGTTGGAACCATGCCGGACTCATACGTCATACGCATGAAACGGGGTTCCTGGTCGGCGGGAGTTGAAGGACGAATGCGGACGCGCTGAAGCATCCCGGAGAAAATCATGAGGCTCAGGGGAACAAGAACGGCGGCAACTGCCATAGCCGCGATAATCCAATACTTGCCACTCTCAACCACGCTGGTGGCTCCTTCAGGCAGGTTGGGTTCCGCTTGCCGCCATAGCCCACTCTATGTACGCGCGCGCGCTCATGTCAATGGCGCGCCTTGCCCCCTTGCCGTAACCTTAGCGCATGTCTGCGTCAATCGAGCCGCTGCTCAGCGTCGAGAATCTCCGCACGTCCTTTTTCACGCAGGCCGGCACGGTCAAGGCCGTACAGGATACGAGCTTTGTCGTTCGGCCCGGGGAAATACTGGGCATCGTCGGCGAGAGCGGCTGCGGCAAGACGACGGCCGGCCTCTCCGTCATGGGACTCGTGCCGTACCCCGGCAGTGTCGTGGGTGGCCGCATCCTCTTTAGGGGAACCAACCTTGATGAGATGGATGAAGACGATCGTCGAATCATGCGCGGCGAGGCGATGGCGATGATCTTCCAGGACCCGCAGGCGGCGCTAAACCCGCTCATCACCATCGGCAACCAAATCGCTGAGATATTCAACGCCCACGGGCGTGTCGACGCGGATGAGGTTCGAGAACAAACGCTGGTTGCGCTTTCCTCACTTGGCCTGCCGGATCCCGAGCACGTCATGCAGAGCTATCCATGGGAGTTGAGCGGCGGCATGTGCCAGCGGGTGATGCTGGCAATGATGCTCGTACTGGAGCCTGAGCTCCTCATTGCTGATGAACCTACCTCGGCGCTTGACGTGACATTGCAGTCCGAGATCCTGGACCGAATCATGGGACTGGCCAAAGACTCGGGGACAGCAGTTATCCTCATCACCCACGACATGGGCGTCCTCGCTCGTGCGGCGGACAACGTAATCGTCATGTACGGTGGCCGCATTGTGGAATCTGCCGACACGGTCACGCTGTTCCACAACCCCAAGCATCCCTATACGGCAGCGCTGTTGAACGCCATACCCCGTCTGGACAGGGATATGAGGCCGTTGCGCGGCATCCCCGGCGCGCCACCGGACCTGCTCGACGCGCCGGATGAGTGCCCGTTCCTGCCCCGCTGCAATAAGGCAACCGTGGTCTGCCGCACAAATCCGATGCCGCCGCGAGTGACGATAGGTGAAGGTCACACCCTCGCCTGCTATAACCCGCTCACAGAGGGGCGGACGAGCTAGCGCACGACGCTAACGGCGCCCAGGCGCTCCCACACCGCAGAGATCTGCAATGAGCAGCTCCATTGCCGTGTCCTCATTGAGTTGGCCCGTCTTGAGGGCAATGTCGTAGTCGAGGATGGCGCGGTGCATCTCACGCAGGCGCGGCATCGTGAAACTGCGGCTCTGGTTCACGGTCTTGCGGATGGCGAAATCTGAGCGCGAGCCTATTGCGTCCTGCAATTCGGCCTTTGAGACGTGGCGATCAGTCGCGTCCTTGGCGGCAAGTAATCGCCTGACTTGTGTGCCGAGCATGGCCATGATCTGCGGCACGGCCGCTCCGGTGTCCGACCGCAGCCTCTCGATTCGCTCACGGGCGCGAGGATAGCGGCGTTCTATCACGTCATCCACCATCGCGAAGATGTTTTCCTCGCGGGTTGCGCCGGTCATTGTGGTGACGTCCTCAACCGTGATCGACCTGTCAGGTCCTGCGTAAAGCATGAGTTTGTCGATCTCATTGGAGAGCGCCCAAAGGTTGCTGCCATGCGCATCGCCCAAAGCTCGCTGAGCCGCGCCGTCCATTTGGCCTCCCCGTTCTTGTACGCTCCGGCCAATCCAGTTGGTCAGGTCATTGCCTCGCAGGGGCGCAAACACGCGGACATTGGCCACGGGCGCGAGATGTTTGAGGAACGGATTGGAGTCCGTGGCATTTACATCGGAGAGCACGAGGATATTCGACTCCGGCAGACTGGGAGCGACCTCCTTCAATTGACCCCATCCCCGGAATGGGTCCGGTGATTGTTGCTGAGAATCGTCGAGAGCCGCCTGCCGGGAACGCGAAGCTCGCCCGCCTCCTCTGTTAGCCCTGCCACCCTGCGAGCGAGCGAACACGGCCAGCAGCCCTTCAACAACAATGAGGCGACCGCTTGCCAGGAAAGGCACGGCTCCGGCCTGGGCTATGACCTCAGCGGGGGTTGTGTCGGCGGCACTGAGCGTCACAGTATTGAGGGATGCCATCTCCGGGTCGCCAAGCTGCTCCCGGAGCGCATCAATGGCGCGCTTGCGGGAATAGTCGTCCTCACCGTAGTAGATTTCCAGCACCGTAATCCCCAATCCCAACATTGCCGCGCGACGCGCACCCACGTAGAATATGCCGCAACACCTATGACATCATCGCCCTCGTCGCTGCAAGAGCGATACGACATTATTGCCGCCCTGCCCGGGACATCCCTGTATTCAGTCTATTCCGCCATCGAACGCGAAAGTGGCGATGCTGTAGAAATCCGCGAGCCGCGGGTCCGCGCCCTTGAGAACGCAGCAACGCTTGGGCCCTTTCGATCGCTCATGGAGCAGCATCTGGATGTCCATCATGCACATCTCGCCAGGTTGTTGGAAATCCACCCGGATGGCGAGACATTCTGGATGGTGCATGAGCCGGCGCGTGGCGAGCAACTCCGTGGATGGCTAACACGAGGGCTGCAACTTGATGAGGCTCTGCAGCTCGTAGCGCAGGCAGCGTCGGGATTACAGGCGCTGCATGATGCGGGCCTCATTCACGGCGACGTTAATTCTCGCGATGTCTTCGTTACGCCAGTGGCCGGCGCACAACTCCGGAACGCCGGGCTGTCCGAGTTATCTATCAGTATGAGCGGACTGCAGTCGTCGCTGCAGATTCCTCAACCGGCATTCATGGCGCCGGAGGTCCTCCGTGGTTCCGAGCCTGGGCCGAGATCGGACATCTTTTCACTCGGGATGGTGCTGTATGAGACATTGACAGGCCACCTGCCCTTCACCGGCAACAATCGTGACACTGTGCGCGTGAAGCAGCAGGAGGGGCGCATCGCACCGCTCACTGCGCTGAATCCTGCACTGCCCGCCGCGCTCGACGAGATTGCCGGCAAGGCGCTTGCGTGGGATCCGAATGAGCGCTTCGCATCGGCCCAGGAGATGCGGGAAACGCTCCTCGAGTTTCGGAACAATCTCTCCATGCCGGATGCGCAGATTGTGGTGCCCGACGAGACCGCGCGGCAGGAGATCCTGGACGACATCGCTCAATTCGAACCGTCGCGTGTGAGCGCGGACGGAGACGGAACGGGTGAGTTCCGCGTTTGCGGCGAGTGCCTGACTATCAATCTAGCAAGCGTGACCCGCTGCGCCGTGTGCTGGCGGGACATCCGAGAGACCCCGGTACGGAATCGCATTGAGGGAGAGGCGTTTGCCCAGCAAACACAACGCAGCCGAACCAAAAGGAAATGGATACGTCGCGGAGCAATCACTTTTGCCGTACTTGCCCTACTCGCACTATTCGTCTACGACCGCGGCGCGCCTCCCGGCCTGTTGACCGGGCCGCCAACAACCACGCTGACAGCACAAGCGGGGAACGGGTTGTGGACGACGCCGCGCGGCGGAGCAGCCAATAGCGGAAGCGTTAGCAGCGTGGACATAGTGCCGCAAGGAGTTGAGCGGTGGCGTCTGGAAATTGGTTCAGAGGTGACGTCGTCGCCGACAATCGACAACGGACGGATCTTCGTGACAACTCTCGGCTCTCGTATCCTGGCCTATTCGACTGAGGACAATTCGCTGATCTGGGAGCAGCAGGGGCCGGGACCAATCGACTCGGCGCCGGTCGTTGCTGATGATCGCCTCTACATCGCCTTCAGGAATTCCACCTTGGCCGCCTTTGAGGCGGACACCGGGCAATTGATCTGGGAATCGTTGATTGCCAATCCACTATTCTCGTGGGTCGGCGTGGCAGACGGCAGCGCATACGTGGCCTCCCAGAACGGCGTGATCCAATCATTTGATGCGGGGAACGGCGAGAAGCGGTGGGAGATAGACATGGAGGTCGGCATGGCCTCTCCGCCGTCCATCAGCGAGGGGATGGTAATCATCCCGACGCGAGGCAGGCAGGTCCTCGTTCTCGTCGGCGCGACGGGACAGACGCGGCTCAGCTACGTTGTCCCCGGTCCCGTTGAGGGAGCTGCCGCAATTAGTCACGGCACGGCCGCGCTTGGTGACGCGCGGGGATTCGTCCGCGCAATCGATATCCGTTCGCAGAATCTCCCGCTTGAAAAGACAGTGCTCGGATTCTGGTCGCAGTTCTATATCTGGGGTCTCGCGCCCTTCCCGCCCGCGCAAAGCGGCACGGTGTGGACTCAGAGCATCCGGGAAGAGGTTTGGGCGGACGCCGCGATCTCCGGCAACCGCGCCTTCTTCGCAACCAGAGGGGGCAACGTCCTCGCATTCACCCTCGCCGGGGGAGAACGATTATGGGAGACGGCTCTGAGCGATGTTCCTACTAGGACAGGCGCCCCCACAATCGTCAATGACGTTCTGTATATCGGTTCGGAGTTCGGCATCCTCTACGCCCTGGACGTCGTGACTGGCGAACACCTGTGGAATATCGATCTTGGAGACGAAATTTCCTCAGCGCCCGCCTACGCAGACGGCGCACTCTTCGTGCTCACCGACAACGGCACCCTTTACGCTTTCGACTAACGTCGCTATGGACGTCGGTATTATCGGCCTGCCCTCAAGCGGAAAAACCACTCTGCTCAACGCCCTAACACATGCCCATGCAGAGACAGGGGCGTTCAGCGCCTCCACGCAACCCAACCTTGGCGTTGTGCGAATCCCTGACCCACGCCTGGATCGCATTACGGCGTTGGTGGAGCCGACGCGCGTTGTACGGGCAGAGCTTTCATTCGTCGATATTCCCGGGCAGCCACCGGAGATGGGCAAGTCCCGCGGGATCCAGGGTCAATACCTGCTGGAGGTGAGTCAGGCGGACGCGCTGCTTCTCGTCGTTCGCGCATTCCGCTCCCCCGCACTGCCCGATCCCACGCCGGACACCGACATCGAAACGATGCTCATGGAGATGGTGTTTGCGGATATGGCCGTCGTCACGCGGCGTCTGGAACGCATTGAGGATTCCCTGAAGAGCGCGCGCGCCACGGAACGGGATGCGTTGATGGCCGAGGCCGACCTATTACGTCGCCTCCACACTGCCCTCGAAAACGGCGAGGCTATCCGAAGCGTAGACATGACGCCGGACGAAGCCCGCATGATTTCAGGGTTCACTTTCCTGACCACAAAGCCGCTGATCATCGTGCTCAACATTGCGGAGGACGACCTGTCCCGTGGTGTAGCCCTGTCTGCGGAGTGGAATGAGAAGCTCGGCAGTCCGACAACCGGTTGCATCGCTCTCTCCGCCCGTCTCGAGGAAGAGTTGTCGCAGCTGGAGCCGGAAGAGGGCGCGGCGTTTAGGGAAGAAATGGGCGCTCCGCCCGACTCCACCGGCGAGTTGTCCCGGCTGGCGCAATCGGTTGCTGGCCTGATCACCTTCTACACGGTCGGGCCGAATGAGACGCGCGCATGGCAGCTTGAGACAGACACGCCTGCGCCTCAGGCGGCGGGCAAGAAGATTCACACAGATATGGAACGTGGTTTCATCCGCGCTGAGGTCACGTCCTACGACGACTTTATCGCCGTGGACGGCAAGTTCCCGGAGGCACGGCGACGGGGAACACTCCGCCAGGAAGGCAAGACCTACATCATCCAGGACGGTGACGTTGTGACGTTCCTGTTCAACGTGTCGGGACGGTAGCGGACTTCCCTACCCCTGTGCGTCCTGGATTGCGCGCCACACGCGTTCAGGCGTTAGAGGCATCTCTATGTGGCTGACGCCCATGGGAGAGAGCGCGTCGACGACAGCGTTCACAACGGCCGACGGCGCGCCCGTCGTGGGGCCCTCGCCCATTCCCTTGACACCCAGCGAGTTCAGCGGTGAAGGAGTCTCCGAAAACGCCACAACGAATTCCGGAGTCATCTCTGCCGTTGGAATCGCATAGTCCATCAGTGAGGCGTTCAACAGCTGTCCGGCTTGGTCGTATTCGGAGATCTCGTACAACGCCTGACCGATGCCCTGCGTCGCCCCGCCATGCACCTGCCCCACCACTGTCATCGGGTTCACGATAGTGCCCTGATCGTCAACGGTGAACAGGCGCTGGAGATCGACGTCGCCGGTCTCGGTGTCTACATCCACAACGGCGATGTACGTGCCGAAGTTGTATGTCAGGCCGCTGGGCTGGAAGAAGGAATCCTCATCCAGACCGAACTCCATATCGTCCGGGCGCGCGAGCACCTGGAAGGACGCGTCCGCCACCTCGGCGAACGGGAGCTGACGCTCCCTGTCGGTCGTACAGATGAATACGCCGCCTTCCAGCGTCACCTGGTCGGGCTGGCAGCCCATCATGTGTGAGGCCAGCCTCAGCATCTTGTCGCGCACCTTTTCGGCGGCGATCTTGGCGGACATGCCGCCCGTCACAAGCGCGCGGCTGCCATAAGTCCCGACTCCGTGCGCGATAACAGCCGTGTCGCCATGGAGAACAGCAACATCATCATCGGAAATGCCGAAAACGTCGGCGACGATCTGGGCGAAGACGGTTTCGCCGCCCTGACCGTGTGGAGACGAGCCAGTGAACAGCGTCACCTTGCCGCCTCGGTCAACACGCACCCTGCCCCATTCGTAGCGGCTGCTGCTGGGATCAACCGGGCTGGGTCCGGAGCCGCCAGTCTTGACCCAAGAGGCGATGCCGATTCCCATGTGTCGCCCTTCGGTGCGCGCCTGCTGCTGTTGTTCACGCAGGTTTTCATAGTCGCTCAACTCAAGTACCTGGTCGAGCGACGCCTCATAGTTTCCGCTGTCGAACATATCCCCGCCGCCGGAGCGCGTCGGCTGATCAAACGGGGGGAGATAGTTGCGGCGTCGAATCTCCGTTGGATCGAGGCCAAGCTCGGAGGCAAGGCGGTCCAGTCCGCGCTCGATAAGATGAATACCTTCAGGCCTGCCCGCGCCGCGGTATGGCCCCTGCGGCGTCGTATTTGTGTAGGCGTTTTCAACCTCGAATTCCACGTTGGGTATATCGTAAACGCCTGTTGAAATCATCGCGGATGAGGCAGACAGCGACGGCTCAGGTCCTTTGGCATACGCACCAAGATCATGCAGATGGCGTACCCGTAGACCGGTCACTTTGCCGTCGGCATCCGCAGAGACCTCCAGGTAGGACG
>JAPOOK010000014.1 GCA_026713485.1 Chloroflexota bacterium
ACTTCTGGGGAGTCGGCGCGGGGGGCCCGGCTGTTTCCGTCATTGGCGCACTGGTTCTCTACGCCGTTGGATACTTCGCACGGGAAGCCGGCGTGCGCCGCATCGTCGTCACGTATGGAAAATATGCCTTTATCTCGGAGAACGACCTTGACCGTGCCACTGCGTGGTTCGAACGCTACGGCGAGGCGGCAATCGTCTTTGGACGGCTGATCCCCATCATTCGCAGCGTGATTTCAATTCCGGCGGGCTATACCCGCATGAACCTTCTAAAGTTTCTCCTCTTTACCACCTTGGGAACATTCCTCTGGAGCCTGTTACAGGTCTATATCGGCTGGGTACTGGGCGAGAACTGGGAGAGGATCACGGAGATCACGGGCCCCTATCAAAACGCTACGCTGATACTGATGGTGGCGGGTGTCGTGGGTTTCTTCGGCTGGCGCGCTTACAAGTGGAGAAGGAACAGGAGTGATTAAGCGAACCCTTATCCTTATCTTCGGCATACTCATCGGCATCGTCCTGGCGTCGTCGATGTGGCCAAAGAACCGCAGCCCCCTCATCCAGTTCAATGCGAGGGGCATTTTGCGGATCGTCATCAATCGACCGGAGAGCGACGAGTGAGAATACTGGCGGTCATCTCTATCGTGACCGCCGCCGTGTTCGAGCGTAGCAACGCGCTCCGATTCAGTGAGCCAACGGCGAGAGATCAGGCATGTGCTCCCCGGTGTGGCTTCGCGAGCGGCGCGCAACGCCTGTGCGGAGCGCCGCCTTGCTAACCGCCCGTGACACCGCAGTCACCACTCGTGAATTGAAGAGGCTCGGGATGATGTTCTCCTCGCTCAGTTCACGGTTAGAAACCACGGCGGCGAGTGCCTGCGCGGCAGCCATCTTCATCTCCTCGTTGATGGTCCGCGCGCGAACGTCCAGCACGCCGCGGAACATGCCGGGGAAGCAGAGGGCGTTGTTGATCTGATTCGGGTAGTCCGAACGCCCCGTTGCCACCACGCGCACATACTGATGCGCCTCTTCCGGCGACACTTCAGGGTCGGGGTTGGCTAACGCAAAGACGATGCCGTCGCTGTTCATGCGCGCCAGGTCTTTGGCCTCAATGACTCCCGGCCCGGAAAGGCCGATGAAAAGGTCTGAGTCATTCAGCCCTGCGCGAATATCTCCGGCAAAGTTGCGCGGGTTGGTGTTCTCCGCGAGCCACATCTTGCCGGAGTTGCCCTCGATATCGCCGCGATCGCGGTGAATCGCTCCCTGTCGGTCGAAAACGATGATGTCACGCAGGCCCGCCGCAACGAGCATCCGCGTGGTCGCCACGCCGCTCGCCCCGGCGCCAGTCATGACGGCGCGAAGCTCGCCGATATCCTTGCCGACGATCTTGAGCGCGTTCAGAAGGGCAGCCGTAACCACGACTGCCGTCCCGTGCTGATCGTCATGGAACACGGGGATATCCAGCTCCTCCTTCAGCCGCTCCTCGATCTCGAAGCAGCGCGGCGCGGAGATGTCTTCCAGGTTGATGCCGCCGAACCCGACGGCCAACGCCTTGACCGTTTCCACAATCTGGTCCGGGTCGCTGGTATCCAGGCAGATTGGCCATGCGTCCACGTCAGCGAGTTCCTTGAAGAGGATTGCTTTGCCCTCCATGACGGGCAGGGCGGCCTTAGGCCCAATGTTGCCGAGGCCCAGCACTGCCGTCCCGTCAGAGACAACGGCCACCGTATTGGCCTTGGACGTAAGCGACCAAACTGACTCAGGGTTTTCGCCGATGAATGAGGCGACACGTCCCACGCCAGGCGTATACACCTGCGAGAGATCGCGGTGGTTCTCAACGGGTGTGCGGGTGTGCATCTCGATCTTGCCGCCTGTATGCACGAGGAACGAGGGATCTGTGAATGCGATGATCTTTGCGCCGGCCTTGCGCAGCGCCCGCGCGACGCGCTGTCCGTGCTCCATGTTCATCACGCCGATGGTGAGATCACGGACGATACGTTTGCCGCGCGTGCGGACGAGATCGACGGCAGTGATGTCGGCCTCGTTGTCTCCGACTGTGGTCGTGATCATGCCGAGCATGCCGACCTTGTTCGGATACTCAAGGCGTATGGTGACGGTGTAGCCGTATTCGGGATAGTCGGATGAGACCACGTACACCTCCCCCAGGCGCGTCGTGCTTGAGCAGTCAGTATAGCCGCCGCCGCCCTAATGCGTCATGAGATTGTGTCACATTTCGACTCTCACTGACGCCGCCGGTTCCTTTGGCCTTACTGCCCGAACGTCACCATCTGCGCCTCATCCGCGCTCATCCTGACCAACTCGTCTACGTCAAGCGCGGTTTCCATGCGCTCCGCCTCAACAATGGATGACCGCAGAATCGGATGTTTCGGCACGAAAAGGGAGCAGCAGTCCTCGTCCGGCAAGATTGATATATCAAACGTGCCCAATCGCCGTGCCTCGGTGATGATCTCCTGCTTGTCCATGCCGATAAGCGGCCGGAGCACGGGCATCCTCGCCACTGAATCAATCGTGGAAATGTTCTCCACGGTCTGGCTGGCCACCTGTCCGATGCTCTCTCCGGTCACGAGGGCCAGCGCGTTTACTCGCCGAGCCAACTCCTCCGCCACCCGCACCATGAATCTTCTGTAGGCGACCACCCGGTATGCCGGGTTGACCGCCGCGACAATCTGACGCTGGGCGTCCGCGAATGGCACAAGGTGCAGGCGTGATCCGAATTGTGATTCGTCCAGCACACGCACGAGATCTCGCGCCTTGTCTCGCGATGAACCGTCCACGAGCGGGAAGCTGTGGAAGTGAACAAAGTCCACCGTACATCCACGTCGGAACATGCGGGCCGCCGCGACCGGCGAGTCGATGCCGCCTGACAGCAGCGCCATGACGTGGCCGGAACTGCCAACCGGCAGCCCGCCCGCGCCGGGAACGGACTCCACGTAGACGAACGCGTCTCTCTCTCGCACGTCAATGCGCAGATCGATGTCCGCCCCTCGGAGCTTGACCGCCGCACCCGTCTCCTCTTCCACGAGAGAGCCAATCTGCGTGTTCAGGTCAGCGGAGGTCAACGGGTAGCGCTTGTCTGCCCGTGATGCGGATACCCGAAAGGTCTCTGCGCCGTTCCACTCGTCGCGAATGGTTTCCCTGACTCCGTCAACAATCTCATCAAACGCCAGGCCGGTTCGAAGCACCGGTGCGATGCGGGCGATACCGTAAACACGCGAAATGACGTTCAGGGCAGGGGAGGCATCGGACCCGTCCGGCAGGTCAACACGAATCTGGCTGCGTTCCTGCCGAACAGGATGATCCAGCCCCGCCCGCGCCAGCGCCTTGCGCACGTTGGTGGCCAACGCGCCGACAAACACGCCGCGGTTCTTCCCTTTCAGCGCCACCTCGTGGTAGCGAATCAGCAGATGTCTTGACATTCGCCTCGCGCCATTCCGTGTTCCATGACTGCTTATCAATACTAACGTGGTCAGCCCGAGGCACGCCTCGCTCCTTGACACGCAATTGGAGGGCGGCGTACAGTCGGCATGAATTATTGTCTTGGACATGCAGAAAGTGGGGGAGTGGGAGATGCCTGAAACAGATCCTGTTACCGGTTACGAGTTTTCCGACAGCGAGGTTACGGAGATCGACAACGGCAACAACCGCGTCGGCACCAAGTTCCGGCACGATAGCAAGTGGTACTACTTCAGAAGCCTGTCTGAGCGGCAGAAGTTCATCGGCAACCCCGAGGCGTTCCTCGGCGGCGGCGAGGATTCTGACAGCAACGACTAGGCGCCCTTACGCTGCGGGCGCGGGCACGAGTGCATCAACAAGGTCCCAATAAGCGGTCGACAGCGACGGATCCCGATCATTTAGGTAATCGCCGAGAGTAGGGACTATTACTACGTTCGGGGCGATTCCAGTCTCCTGGATTTGACGTCCTGACGGCGTGTGCCAGTTTGAGACGGTCACATACAACGCGGAGCCGTCACTAAGTTCCTGGAACGCCTGCACGCTGCCCTTGCCGAATGTTCGGGTGCCGTACACAGTGGCGCGGTCATGATCCTGCAGCGCTCCGGCCACCACCTCAGACGCGCTGGCTGAGAACCCGTTGACGAGTACAGCCAAGGGCAATTCATAGGCCTGCCCATCGTTGTCAACTTTCCATTCGATACGGCGGCCCTCGCGCGTCACCTCGTACATCGCGAGCCCCTCCGGCACGAATTCCCCGATGATGCTGACTGCGCCCGACAGTGAGCCGCCGGGGTTGGAGCGAACGTCCAAAATCAGCGCCTCGATGTCTCGCTCGAGCAGCGTGCTCAGCGCCTCATTGAAATCGTCACCCGTTTCCCGGTGGAAGCGTTCCACCCGGATGTAGCCGATCGGCGGTCGTTCTGAGTCCTCGCCAAAGATTCGGGTCTCAAGGGACGTCGGCACCACTTCGCGCACTACTGTGACGCTCATCTGGGAGCTCGGGTCGTCCCACGGGCGCCTTATCTCAAGCACAACCTCTGTGCCACTCTCTCCCTTGACGATCTCCACCAACTCATCGACGTCCATCTCAGTTACGTCCATGCCGTTCACGGAGATAATGCCGTCGCCCACTTGAAGGCCGGCCGCCTCCGCCGGACCGCCAATGAACACGTCTGAGATCACGTTGATGTCGTCTGTGCTTCCAACCCGGGCCCCAATTCCCTCATAGGAGCTCTCCGCGAAGAATTCCTGGGCCTCCTCATACTGTCCCGCATCCAGGAACGTGAGGGCAGGGTCCTCTCCGCGCACAAACAGTCCCCGCCGCGCAGCCTCCGTGACCGCTTCGAGAGGCGCGTCAGGGTAATCTCGCTGGAGGATCTGCATCGCCCGCCAGATGTCCTCGAGGCCGGGCGGCACAGTGGACGGTACTTCCTGGCTCGAACTTTCCACTTCGGAAAGGATGCGGTCGGCGGTATTGAAGCCCCGCTCGCCGGTAGCCGCAATAGTCATGAAGTAGATGGTGCGGTCGATGTCGTCCTGGTCGGGACGGAGTGGAATTCCTGAGGTCTCTTCAAAGACACGTATCGCTTCAGTGAGAATACCGAAGTTTCCCGGCCCGCTGAACGATATTCGGTCATCGCTTGGCGCAACGAACGTCTCACGCACGCCGGCAACCAGAACGATGAACATCAACAGCAAGGACAGTCCAACGGTGAACGACACCGTGCGGCCTGGGTTCTGTCGAGTCTCAGGGGGAAGTTCGGACTCAGGTTCGTATAGATTCATTGCGTATCCTCATTCTACGCGCGGCAAATCACACCCACGAGGTGGGGTTACTGCCGTTGCATCGTATACTTGAACGCATAGCGACCCTTAACGGTTTCCCGTCTCGAGCGATTTAAGCGGAGGCAGATGAGCAAGCGACGCAACGGCAGCAGTCCGGGATCAAACGGTCATGCAACGGCCCGGCCCGGCGAGCGTGCCCTGCTCATCGGTGCGGCGGTCAAGAGCAGGGGAGCGTCTTGGTCACTCGATGAGTCCCTTGAGGAACTCAATGCGCTTGCGCAGAGCGCCGGCGCAACTGTTGTGGCAGTTGAGCGCCAACGACTCGATCGATTCACCCCTCACTACATGGGCAGCGGCAAACTCGAAGAGATGCTAAGTCTCGCCCGTGATGAAGAAATATCTACCATCATCCTCGATGACGAGCTGACGCCAACCCAGCAGCGCAATCTCGAGGAGTCGTTCAAGGTCAAGGTGCTGGACAGAACGGCGTTGATTTTGGACATCTTCGCGCAGCGGGCCCAGTCCATGGAGGGGCGGCTGCAGGTTGAATTGGCGCAGCATGAATACCTCCTGCCGCGCATTCGCGGCCAATGGAGCCACCTTGAGCGACTTGGCGGCGGTATTGGGACACGAGGCCCCGGCGAATCCCAGCTGGAAACGGATCGCCGCTTGGTCCGCAACCGCATCCACCGTCTCAAAGGGCAGCTGGAGGACGTGCGCCGCCGTCGCGCTCAGCACCGTGAATCCCGCAAAAACAAGGGTCTGCCCACGGTCTCCCTTATCGGCTATACGAACGCCGGCAAGAGCACCTTGATGAACGCTCTAACACGTGCCGACGTGCTTGCTGAAGATAAGCCGTTCGCAACGCTTGACCCCGTAACGCGCATGATGCGGCTACCGGCCGGGGGCGAGGGACTGCTCACAGACACGGTGGGTTTCATCCAGAAGCTCCCACACAGCCTCGTTGCGGCCTTTCGCGCCACGCTTGAGGAATTGGAGGACGCCGACTTGCTCCTCCACGTGGCGGACGCCAACGCGCCTGCCGCGTCAATGCACTACAAATCGGTGCTCTCATTGCTGGACGAGCTTGAGGTGGCTGACAAGCCGCGCATCCTTGTAATGAACAAAATGGACCTTGTTGATGCCGAATCGTCGCCCGAATACCGCGCCCTTGTGGATCAGGCTCTGAACAGGACGCCAGACCTCGCCATCATCCCCGTGTCGGCGATTTCAGGCCGCGGCCTTGACGACCTCCGCAGCGCCATCGAATTTAACCTCGCCTCCGCCGTCCGCGTCTAACCGCCCAGCCATTCCAGGTAAAGGCGCGTACAAAGCGACCCACGCGTTGCCGTCTCCCGCAGGTCCTCCGGTGCGACCCAGCGCCAGTCCTCGTAGAGCGTGACTGACTTCCCCGAATCAGCCTGGCGCGCAGGCAGTGAGATGGGTAGGGGAGAGTTTTCGTCCCACACCATCGCGTAGACCGTCATTGATTGTGAATTCGCCCCGTCGTCGCGCTGCCCCTCATTGATCCTCGTAAGTCCTCCGGCAGGTGCCTGAAGCCCTAACTTGTCTCTCAGGACGCGTGTCACGGCTTCGTCTTCCGATTCGCCGTCCCGTGCAGTGGCGGCAGGCAAGCCCCACAATCCGCCGAGCGGATCATCCAGGACCTTTGGCCGCAATACAGCGACCACGCGCTCAGCACCGCCAGCCTGCGCCGAGCGAATCGCCACCGAGACAGAACGCTTCACGTATATAACGCCTTTCGCTGCATTGAGGGTCAAAAACTGTCGGGCAGTGGGCTAATGGCCTATTTTCGTTGCGGGACATCTTACTTCGCACAATAGATATTATGTTGTTTTCAAATAGGTATTGGCAAGCGAGAGCCAAGCTGGTCAGAGCCTACCGTTCGCCCTGAGCCTGTCGAAGGGCCTGCAGAAATACGAGCCGTTGACATCCCCTAACCTGTGACCCCACGATAATCTTCAGAGCGACCCGTACACGTACAGTTCCGCTCCAACATTGTCATGAACAAAGTCTACCGAAACTACATCATTGGCCTCGTGGCCCTCGGATTCATTGTTTTGAACCCGCTGCATCTGCCATGGACGATGCAATGGGTCATTGAAAATCAAGCCGGTACGCCGCTGGGCGATTTCGTCGCCACGTACGAGTCGCAGATCATCGTCGGCGCAACGGTGTACTTCACGGCGGTGATGATTCCCGTCTACATCTGGCTGTGGCGTCGGAGGCGCAATGCCGGGCAAACTCCTAAGCGAGAAGCCCCCGCGCCGATTGAAAACCCGGAGCCCGGCGAACCGACCTATCGTGGCCCCGGCGGCGGCAAGCGCCTTCCGCCGAGCATGAGGCCCAAGGCCAACCGACGCCGCCGCAGGCGCTAGAGACCGCCCGCCTGCCATGAGGCGTTACGAACCGGAGACCGTCAAGGACATCGTTCTCGGCTACCTTGGGCGCGGTGGGTATATGCTGCCCACCAATGAATCCGGCGAGGAACCGCCCATTGGCGACCTCGTTATCCTGCATGGGCGCGGCCACCGGGCCATCGCGCGATTTGAGTTCGGCGTGTCACCTGGAAAACTCGAACCATCCGCTGTGGAGGAGTTCAGCAACCAAAAGGAGTCGTTACAGGCGACTGCCGCCTTTCTGATCACTGACGGAGAACTGTCGGACGCTGCGCGAGAGCGCGTAGAGGAGGCAGGCGTCACGGCCATCGCCGGCCAATCATTGGAGAACCTGGTCGTGGCCTATCGTGGCGCGACGTGGCCGCCGTTGAGGCGCCCGGAGGAACCGCTGCCGTTCCAGAAGTACATTCCCTGGTTCGTTGGAATCTCGCTGGTCGTAATCGTAGCCCTCGTTTTGGCTCTGATCTCAGCCGAAATGACCATTCGACCGCCGGATTGGGGAGGTTAGGCTCGTCTCGCCCGCTGCCTGTCCTCGCTATCGATGATGATCGTCACGGGTCCATCGTTGACCAGTTCCACGTCCATCATTGCCCCGAATCGCCCCGTCTCAACGGTCAATCCCTTGGCGCGCAGTTCGGTAACTAACAGTTGATAGAGACGCTCTGCCTCCGCGGGTTGCGCCGCCCCTACAAAACTGGGTCTGCGCCCCTTGCGGGTATCCGCGTACAGCGTGAACTGGCTGACGACGAGCAACGAGCCGCCCGTCTCGGTCACTGAGCTTTCGAAATGCTTGTCACCGTCGGCAAAGATGCGAAGGTTAGGAATCTTCCCTGCGAGGTAACTGACGTCATCCTCAGTGTCGCCGTCCTTCACACCGGCCAAGATCAGCGCACCGTGACCAATTTCCCCGACAATCTCGCCGTCGACGCGCACGCTCGCGCGTGAAACCCGCTGGAGGACGACGCGCACGCTGCGTTAGTGAGGATGCGGGTGTGGGTGGGTGCGATCAGATGCGCCGGCGGAGGCATGGTCGTGATCGTCGCCACCGGAAGAGTCCCCGCCGGAATCACCGCCGTCGTCAGTGTCCCTGGCAGGCGGCTGCCCGGTCTTTCTTCCGCCGTAGTCGTTCACATAGAAGCCGCTTCCCTTGAACACAACGGCAGGCATTGAGATGCGCTGCTTCCCCTCGCCACCGCACTCAGGGCACGTCGCCTCGCGAGCGTCGTGATATCCCTGCCGCACGGCAAAGCGGTGTGAGCATGATTGGCACAGATAGTCGTACATCGGCATGACTGGTATTCCCGTTGACTC
Organism: Chloroflexota bacterium; assembly: GCA_026713485.1. Lineage (GTDB taxonomy): Bacteria > Chloroflexota > Dehalococcoidia > UBA6926 > UBA6926 > VXMO01. The sequence goes on from JAPOOK010000014.1 coordinate 8,985, forward strand.
GTGATTGAACCGAAAAGTCTTTGTTGAGAGAGAGATGGCCCTCACAACCTAGTAAGCGCCGACTCCCGTGTCCGGATCCATCTTGCCCTGGTCTTCGGCTTCTCCCTTGCGATTCCAATAGCTGCCGAATCCGGTCTTTTTCTGATCGCTTGTGTAGAACCCGTCCGCGTTGTACACAACTTGCGGAATATGGAGAACCCGCTTGCTCTCCGTCTCGCAGGTCGGACACGGCGCAACAGGCTCCGAATCGAAACTCTGTCGAAGCTCAAAGCGCTCTTCGCAGCTCGGGCAGTCGTAATCGTATCGTGGCGCCATTATTTCCCCGTTCCCTTGCGGCCGTGCTGACGTGGATTCGCGTCAACCGCCTACGGCCATACGGGCGCAATGCGTGTTCTTTTGTCCTGTTGGCGGCACATAAGATTGTATGTGTGGCCGTATCTGAGGTCAACCTAAGCATCTCACGGCTCGCGTGCTATACTGAGCCAGATACACATTGCGAATTCAAAGGGGTGGCTCTTGACGACTGACGGTGGGGCAGCAACGGCCAGCGAGGAAACGGCGACGATTCAACCTGCGGCGGAAACGCCGCCGACTCCCGAAGACGGCGATAAGCCTGAAATCACCATGAAGACGCTGTTGGAGGCCGGAGTCCACTTTGGACACCCTACCCGCCGCTGGCACCCCAAGATGAAGCCGTTCGTGTTTACACAGCGTAACGGTATCCACATCATCGATCTTCAGAAGACTCTCAACCGGCTTGAGGCCGCAGCTGAGTTCGTTCGTGAAGTAGCGCTGTCCGGCAAGAAGGTACTCTTCGTCGGTACGAAGAAGCAGGCGCAGGACGCAGTTTCGTCAGAGGCAACGCGAGCCGACCAGCCCTGGGTCAACCAGCGATGGCTGGGCGGCACCCTCACCAACTTCCGCACCATTCAGTCGCGCATCGACTACCTGGTGCGGCAGGAGGATCGCCGCTCCAAGGGAGAGTTTGCCTTCCTGCCCAAGAAGGAGGCAGGACGCCTTGAGGACCGCATCGCCAAGCTGAATCGTTATCTCGGCGGCATCAAGGAGATGACAGAGATGCCCGGCGCTATCTTCATCATTGACGCCGCCCGCGAAAAGATCGCCATCGCCGAGGGGCGCAAGATGGGAATTCCCATCGTCGCCATCGCTGACACAGACTGTAACGTTGATCTCATTGACTACCCGATTCCCGGCAACGATGACGCCATCCGCGCCCTCCGCCTGATGACCGGCCACCTGGCCGACGCCATCATTGAGGGCGCCACCGAGGGACAAAACATGAGACAGGAGGGCGAGGCCGCAGCAGCGACCGCCTGAGCCCCCCTGCCCTGATAGACCGACATCAAGCAAATCCAGGCCTGCAATCGCGCGGGCTCCAACAAGAAACAGCAGGCACTGACCGCGCCGCCCGGGATGGACGGCGCGTGAACGATAACGACAGGAGTGTGGAGTGACGACAATCTCGGCTGACGCCATCAAGGAACTGCGGGAGCGCACCGGCGCCGGCATCATGGACTGCAAACGCGCCCTAGAGGACGCCCAGGGCGACATGGACAAGGCAAGCGACTTGCTCAAGGAGCGCGGCATCGCCACCGTCGCCAAGAAGGCCTCCCGAGCGGCAAATGAGGGACTTATTGAAACCTACGTTCACGCGGGCGGTCGCATCGGCGTCATCGTTGAACTCAACTGCGAGACCGATTTCGTCGCCCGCACGGACGATTTCAGGGAGCTTGCCCACAACATCGCCCTCCAGGTCGCTGCGATGAATCCGCAGGCCGTCGACGATGAAATTCCTCTTGATGATCTCGACACGTCGGAGGGAGAGCCGCGTCTGCTTCACCAGCCATTCGTCAAGGACGGAAGCCAAACGATCAGCAACCTTCTGACCGACACCGTCGCCAAGGTAGGCGAAAACATCGTCATCAAGCGCTTCGCCCGCTACGGCATCGGCGAGGAATAGAACGCGGACACGGAGACGCAGAGAAAAGAGGCTGCCACGCTGGACGGCGACAAACCGCGGCGAGTCCTCCTAAAACTCAGTGGCGAGGCGCTGATGGGCCCTCGCGCGTCCGGCATTGACGTTGAGACCGTCCGTGTCGTCGCATCAGAGATCGTTGACGTTCTAAAGACCGGCGTCCAGATGGGCATCGTCGTCGGCGGCGGCAACATCTGGCGCGGCAGAATCGCCGAAGAGTCCGGCATGGACCGCGCCACGGCCGACTACTCCGGCATGTTGGCTACTGTGATAAATGCCCTCGCGCTCCAGAGCACCCTTGAGAGTCTCGGCGCGGACGTCCGCACCCTCTCTGCAATCGCCATCCAGGCCGTTGCAGAGCCGTATATCCGCCGACGCTCCATCCGGCACATGGAGAAGGGGCGTATCGTCATCTTCGCCGCAGGAACCGGCAACCCCTACATGACGACGGACACAGCGGCGTCTCTGCGTGCCGTGGAAGTTGGCGCGGACATCCTCCTCATGTCCAAGAACAAGGTGGATGGAATCTACGACGCCGATCCCAACGAGCATCCGGACGCGAAACGCTATTCCGCCATTAGCTATATGGAGGCACTCAATCTTCGCCTCGGGGTCATGGACAGCACGGCGTTGACCCTTTGCATGGACAATAGCCTGCCCATCGTTGTCTTTGACATCTTTGACACGGGAAGTCTTGGCAGAATACTGAGTGGTGAGACGGTCGGGACGCTCGTCAACGCGAACGGTTCCCGCTGAGCGCGCCCACCGGAGGGAGGACAAGCCATGACGCAACAGATTCTCGACGATGCCGAGCATCGAATGCAGGTCACTTGTGAGGTTCTTGACCGTGAGTTGGCAGGAATCCGCACCGGCCGTGCCTCCCCTACCCTGATTGAAGAATTGCGGGTCGAATACTACGGAACCCCCACCCCGCTCAAGCAGCTTGCGACCATCACCGCGCCGGAGCCGCGCCTCCTTGTCGTCCAGCCCTATGACCGCTCCGCAACGACAGCTATTGAGCGTGCCATCCTTCAGACGGATCTGGGACTTTCACCCGTAGCGGACGGCCAATTGCTACGCATCCCCATCCCGCAGATGACGGAGGAACGTCGCAAGGAGATGAGCCGGCTGGTACGCTCCAAGTCCGAGGATGAGCGAGTGGCCATTCGCAACGTCCGTCGCGACGCCATGGACCATCTGCGCCGCCTGCAGCGCGACAAGGATATATCCGAAGACGAAGAACACCGTGCGGCGGACCAACTCCAGAAGATCACCGACCGCTACACAGGACGGGTCGATGAGATGGGTGCGGCCAAGGAAGCCGCGGTCATGGAAGTCTAGCGCCCGATTGGCCCGCGCCCCGCATGACACCGCCCAACAACGAACAGGAATCCGCCTCAACTCCCCGGCACGTCGCCATCGTCATGGATGGCAACGGACGGTGGGCGCGGGAACGAGAACTCCCACGCGAACAGGGCCACCAGCATGGCCGCATAAAGCTGCATGATGTCGTCCGAGCGTTCTCTGAACGAGGCGTCCGCTTTCTGACGCTATACGCATTTTCCACGGAGAATTGGCGGCGTCCGTCCGAAGAAGTCCAGGGTCTGATGACGCTCGCCGCCGAGGCAATCAAGCAGGACGCCCCACGCCTGCACCAGGAGGGTGCGCGCCTACTTCATCTAGGGCGCAAGGATCGCCTCGACCCCGACATCGCCGCAGCCATCGACCGCGTCGTTGACGTGACGAAGGACAACACGGGAATCACGCTAAGCGTCGCGTTCGATTATGGAGGCCGCGAGGAGATTCTCGAGGCGGCAAGATCACTGATGCGAGACGGCGTGGCAGCCGACAACGTTGACGAATCTGCATTCGAGAGCCGCCTGTTCACCAACGGTCTGCCGGACCCGGACCTGATAATTCGCACCGGCGGAGAACTGCGCATAAGCAACTTCCTGCTGTGGCAGGCCGCCTACGCGGAGCTCTATTTCACGCCGACGCTCTGGCCTGATTTCGGTCCTCAAGAGGTGACCAAAGCCCTCGACTCCTACGCCGCCCGTAAACGCCGCTTCGGCGGTGTAGAGGGAGAATAGACGAGCCGTTCTTAGCCGGCTGAATCGAGCAATTCCCGCAACTGCCCGGTGAGTGTAGGCAGATCGTTCTTAATGATGTCCCAAACCACATCGTCATCTATACCTAGGTAACCGTGGGCAACCTGATTACGAGCGCCAACGATGCTCCTCCATTCAATCTCGGGCTGTGAATCGCGAACGTCGTTCGGTATATGGGTGGCGGCTTCGCCAATCAACTCAATATTCCTGAGGACGGCATCATAGGTCAGGGCATCAGACAAGAAGCCGGATTGGTCCATATCCGCAACATACGAGAGCGCGCGCTCAGCGAATCTGATCATGTCGCGGACATAGAGACGCCAATCTCGCGTACCGCTACACGATTCAGACATACATAGCCTCACGCTCGATTTGAGGACGAAACTCGGGGCGAAGCGCCTTTTCTGTCACAAGGTCAACTCGGCAACCGAGCAAATCCTCGATGTAGAACTGAACGCCAAAGAAGGCCTTGGATGTCGCCGGCTTGTTGAAGGTTACGAGGATATCAACGTCACTTGACTCAGTGTTCTGGTCGCGCGCAAATGACCCGAAAAGGGCGAGCTCAGTCACTCCAAAACGCTTGGAAAGCGTTGGTTTATGCTCCTTTAGGGTTCGAACAACAGACTCTCGATCGATTTTCATAACAGAGACTCACCAAGAAATGTTCGTTAGCTACATTCAGTGTACGCCTACTAACTCGGGTGTCGTTCGCAGGTGCCCCCTCCCCCATAATCTCCTTATGGGTATGAAGCAAGAGGGCGCGACGAGTAAGCGGGATTCTCTGCCTCTACGGCTGGTCACGGCCGCCGCTGGCATCCCGATACTGGCCCTCGCAATCTGGCTGGGTGGCATACCTCTTTTGCTTGTTACCGGGGCGGCGACGCTAGTGGCGATCTGGGAACTACGTGCCCTGCTCCGGCGCTTTGGCCTCATGCCGTGGCTGCTCGCATCTCTCGCCGTCGCCGGGTTCCTCGCTGCGGGGTTAGCGCTCCGAGAAGGAGATGATGGCCTCGCCTGGCTCTCTTATGCCATCCTCCTCACGTTCGCCTCTGACACAGCCGCCTACGCCGTCGGCAGACTCGCGGGTCGCCATCGACTCGCCCCCACCATCAGCCCCGGCAAGACGTGGGAGGGCGCCGTCGGTGGAATCATCGGCGCGGCGGCAGTGAGCGCCGTCTTTGCGTGGTTCGTCGAGCTGGACGCCTTGCCGCTTGTAGCAGCCATACCGCTTGGCGCGGGGCTCTCCGTGCTTGGTCAACTGGGAGACCTGACCGAGTCCTGGCTCAAGCGAAAGGCGGATGTCAAAGACTCCGGAAACCTGCTTCCCGGGCACGGCGGCATCCTTGATCGGCTCGATTCCCTGCTGCCGATTCTCCCCGCCGTGCTTGTCTATGTGACCATCGTCACTACTATGGAATGACATGAACCACTCTCAGAAACGTATCGCAGTCCTTGGATCAACGGGCTCTATCGGCACGCAGACGCTGGACATTGTCCGCCGTCACCCTGACCGATTCCGTGTCGTCGGTCTTGCCGCGGGACACAACAGCGATGCCTTTCAGGCGCAGGTGGCGGAGTTTCTTCCCACCCTCTCGGCAACAGGCGACGCGTCAACGCCGGAAGGACTTGCCAACATCGCGGGTAGCCCAAGCGTGGACGCCGTTGTCCTCGCCATACCCGGCCTCGCTGCCCTCGCCCCTGCCCTTGCCGCCATCAAGGAAGGCAAGATAGTCGCACTTGCGAGCAAGGAAGTCCTCGTTGTAGCAGGTGAACTCGTGATGAGCGAGGTGGCCCGAACCGGCGCAGCGCTCCTCCCCGTTGACAGCGAACACAGCGCCCTCTGGCAATGTTTGGCGGGAGAGCCGAGCGATGCCGTTAGCCGCCTGATCCTCACAGCCTCCGGCGGCCCGTTCTTTAGGCGCAGCAATGAGGAGCTTGAATCGGTTACGCCCGAAGAGGCCCTCGCTCATCCCACATGGCGCATGGGCCCCAAGGTCACCACTGATTCCGCCACCCTGATGAACAAGGCATTCGAGGTCATGGAGGCGCGTTGGCTCTATGACATCGATTACGACCACATCGACGTCATGATTCATAGACAGAGCATTGTCCACTCGATGGTTGAGTTCACCAACGGCACGCTCAAGTCGCAGCTCTCCATGCCGGACATGCGCCTCCCCATCCAGTACGCGCTTGCCTACCCGGAGCGTATCGAGCGCCCCTCCGATTGGCGGGAGATGGACTATTCGATTGAGCAGACTTTCGAGGCTTTGGATCGCGATAGGTTCCCCTGTTTCTGGATTGCAATTGATGCTGCCCGAAGCGGTAAGACATTTCCCGCGGTCCTCAACGCCGCCGACGAAATCGCCGTTGAACTCTTCCTCTCCGGCGCCATCCCCTTCAACTCCATACCAACTCTGATAAGGGACGCGCTTGACTCGCACACGCCTGTGAATCAGCCAACCCTTGACGACCTGCTTGCGGCTGACACGTGGGCGCGCGACCACGTCCGGAACGCGGCGAGAGAGCGCTGACGTGTCGATTCTCATTACCATCGCCGCCTTTGCGGTCGTGCTCAGCTTCCTTGTGCTCATCCATGAGCTAGGCCACTTCTGGGCGGCGCGTCTGCTCGGCATTCGCATCCGGGAGCTAGGCATCGGCTTTCCGCCCCGCGCCAAGGGCTTCTGGCGTAACGGCATCGTCTATTCCCTGAATTGGTTGCCCGTCGGTGGGTTTGTGCGACTGGAAGGCGAAAGCGATCCGACCGTGCCCGACGGCTACGCGGGCAAGCCGGTCTGGGCGCGTGCCACCGTTCTCGTGGCCGGCTCCGCCATGAACATCCTGCTCGCATGGTTCATATTCAGCGCCCTCGCCTCCCTGCCCGTGGACCGACTCATCGACAGTGAGATCATGATCGAAGAAGTTGTGCCTGGTTCCCCTGCGGACGAGGCCGGCCTGCGTGTCGGCGATGTCATACGCGGCGTGGACGGGCAGGATATATTGACACTGGGACAGCTCTCCGACCGAATCGACCGCGCGGACGGCGACGAAGTTGTGTTGCGCGTCCTGCGTGGAACCGTCCCGCTCGCTGTCTACCTTGCTCCTCGCGCAAATCCCCCGCCCGGTGAGGGGCCGATGGGCGTGTCGATACGCCTGCTGAACCCAGTCTTTGAACGCCGCGCCGCGCCGGTCTGGCAGGCTCCATGGAACGGCATCGTCCTCATGGGGAATGTCATCACGAGCACTGCGACGGAGATTCAACGCGCCGTTGGTTCGTCCAGCAACCCCGGCATTGCGGGTCCGGTGGGCATCGCCCAGGCGACGGGCGAGGCGGCGCAGGATGGGCCGATTTCGCTCCTGATCATCGTCGCCCTGCTTAGCCTCAACCTGGGCATCCTGAACCTGCTGCCCATCCCTGCCCTTGACGGCGGCCGCATCCCGTTCCTCATCCTGGAAGTGGTCCGACGTGGACGACGCCTCTCGCCCGAGCGCGAGAACGTCGTCCACCTCATCGGCTTCGTCTTCCTGCTCTCAATGGTCCTCTTCGTCACCGTCGGCATCGACCTCCCTCGCCTCCTGGGCGGAGAGTCAGTGCTGCCGTAGAACGGCCTCCACCAATCTCACCCACAAACCCCTAACATGGTCTATACTAGTCTAGTATCTAAGTCAAGGAGGCATGATGGCCGTTCAGCAATCCGGTTCCGAGCGTGTCTGGACCGTCGCCGAAGCGAAGGCGCGACTGTCTGAAGTTCTGCGCCTGGCGGAGGAAGAGGGACCGCAGCGCATCGGTGCAAGAAAGCCCTTCGTTGTCGTGCCCGCGGCGATGTGGGATGAAAAGGCGAAACCCCGTATGCCCTTGGGCAAGTGGCTGGTTGAGAACACTCCGCGCGGTACGAACCTTGAGATTCCGAGAGATCGGGGAAGCCGTCGCGGAATCCCGTTCGTAGACTATGACGTCGAATGAGCGGCTATCTCCTGGACACTAATGTCGTTTCTGAGCGGACAAAGGAAGACCCGGCCCAGACCGTTATGGACTTTCTAAACAACCACGATGAGCTTTGGCTGTCCGCCATAGTCGTTAAAGAGCTGGAATTGGGTGTGCAACTCATGCCGCAAGGCCGCCGGCGCGAAAGGTTGAGAGAATGGTTGAACCTGCTCCTCGACGACTATGAGGGGCGAATCTCACCCATCGGCAGAAGGGAAGCCGAACGGGCTGCGGTGCTCCAGGCGCAAGTTCGTCGGAGCGGCGGAGAACTTGAACTTGGCGACGCCCTGATCGCAGGAACAGCAATCGTCAATGACATGATCATCGTAACGCGCAATGTACGGGATTTCGACGGCCTCGGAATCGAAATCGTAAACCCTTGGGAAACCACGTAAGCCCCCTGACATCCAGTCTCACCTGACCTGATGCTCACGCCCCCTATGGTATGGTGGAAGCAAGCATAAGGAAGAAATCGACGCGCGCGGACAGGAGTAGGTCCGATGAATCAGAGACGTCTTTCCCGGCAGATTCACGTAGGTGATGTTCCCGTCGGTGGCGATGCACCCATCGCCATCCAGTCCATGACCAAGACGGACACTCGGGACGCCGAAGCAACAATCTTGCAGATCTATGAGGTTGCCGCAGCCGGATGTGACATCATCCGCCTCGCCGTCCCCAACATGGACGCCGCAGCGGCCCTCAAAGAGATCTGCAGCCGCGCTCCCATCCCCGTTGTCGCAGACATCCACTTCCATCACCTGCTGGCGCTTGAGGCTATCAAGAACGGCGTCAGCGCAATCCGCCTGAATCCCGGCAACATCCGCGACGCCGATAAGGTTCGTGAGGTCACGACCCTCGCCAAGGAATACGACATTCCCATACGAATCGGCGTCAACTTCGGCTCCCTGCCGCCAATAGGCGGCATCGGCAAGACCGGCGATTTCCACCGCCTCGCTGATGGCGTCAACAAGCTCGCCAAGGCCAGCCAGGAGGGGGAGGGCGACTACACCGTCGTCGACCACATGGTGGCAACGGCCCTGTGGGAAGTCGGAATCCTCGAGGAGTTGGGGTTCGACCAGATCAAGATCTCCGTCAAGGGATTCGATGTCCCAATGACAGTCCAGGCCTATCAGCGTGTCGCCGAACAGGTCGACTATCCCCTGCACTTGGGAATCACGGAGGCGGGCACGCCGTTTGGCGGCTCGATCCGCAGCGCCATCGGCATCGGACACCTGCTCCACGAGGGCATCGGTGATACCATCCGTGTCTCGCTCGCCGGCGACCCTGTGAAAGAGGTCGAGGCCGGTTGGGAGATCCTCAAGTCGCTGAACCTCCGCAATAAGGGCGTCACGCTCATCGCCTGCCCCTCCTGCGGGCGCGCCGACGTTGACATCATCAAGTACTCGCAGATGGTGGACGAGGCGCTCAAGCAGGTGGACAAGCCGGTCCGCGTGGCCGTCATGGGCTGCGAAGTCAATGGTCCCGGTGAGGCAAAGGATGCCGATGTGGGCATCGCCGCAGGTAATGGCCGCGGCATCATCTTCCGCAAGGGCGAGAAGGTCCGCGTCGTTCCTGAGGACGAGTTCGTCTCGGCCCTCATGGAGGAGATCGAGAAGATCGAAGTCGATCCCGAGCTCGCCGCCACCTAGAGTCCCCTCCCACGCCCCAACTGACAACGGCGCTGTTGCCGCTGTATCCTATTCGCAATAGATTCGCGCGTAGGCCGCGATGTCTGCGCGCGCCCAATGGGAGGATCAGCCCGTGACTAACGGTTCAAACATGTCCAAGCAAGAGTGGCTGGAGAGCGTCTACGGCCCCGCCGTCGCCCGCAATAAGGAGCGGCAGGATCGATTCGAGACCACCTCTGAAATCGAGATCGATCCGCTGTACGACCCCAGCGACGTTACTGAATCTGAATTCGCCAGCAAGGTTGGCTACCCCGCCCGCTACCCCTTCACCCGCGGCGTCCAGCCCACCATGTATCGTGGCCGACTCTGGACCATGCGCCAGTACGCCGGGTTCGCCTCAGCCGAAGAGACCAACCGCCGCTACCAGTACCTGCTTGAGCAGGGGCAGACCGGCCTCTCCATGGCCTTTGACCTCCCCACGCAGACGGGCTACGACTCAGATGCGCCTCTCGCCCTCGGCGAGGTCGGCAAGGTCGGCGTCCCGGTCGCGCACGTTGAGGACATGGCTATCGTCTTTGACGGCATCGACCTCGCCAAAGTCTCAACGTCCATGACGATCAACGCGACGGCTAGCATCCTTCTCGCCTATTACATCGCCGTGGCCCGCCGCGAGGGCGTCCCCACCAAGGAACTCCGCGGCACCGTCCAGAACGACATCCTCAAGGAATACATCGCGCGCGGCACCTACATATACCCCCCTGCCCCGTCCATGCGCCTTATCACAGACCTCTTTGAGTACTGCGCCACTGAGACTCCCGCATGGAACACTATCTCCATCAGCGGCTACCACATGCGGGAGGCGGGCAGCACGGCAGCACAAGAAATCGCCTTCACCATCGCCGACGCTATCGCCTATGTTGATGCCGCCATCGCCGCAGGCCTCAAGGTAGATGACTTCGGCCCGCAGCTATCCTTCTTTTTCGTCGCGCAGTCCAACCTCCTTGAAGAGGTCGCCAAGTACCGCGCCGCGCGACGCCTGTGGGCGAAGATCATGGTTGAGCGGTTCGGCTCAGAGAACCCCCGCTCCCAGATGCTGCGATTCCACACGCAGACCGCCGGTGTCACCCTCACGGCACAGCAGCCGGACAACAACGTCGTTCGATCCACCCTGCAGGCGTTGGCCGCCGTGCTCGGCGGAACGCAGTCCCTCCACGTCAACTCCAAGGACGAGGCCCTTGCCCTGCCCTCGGAGGACGCCGTCACGCTCTCGCTCCGCACCCAGCAGGTGCTTGCTTACGAGTCCGGAGTCACGGACACTGTCGACCCGCTCGCGGGCTCATACTTCGTGGAGGCCATGACGGACAAGTTGGAGGAAGAGGCGCGCGCCTACATCGAGCGCATCGACAAGATGGGCGGCGCAGTCCGAGCCATTGAGAACGGGTTCCCGCAGCAGGAGATCGGCGACGCGTCATACAAGTACCAGACGCAGGTTGAGAGCCGAGAGCGCACCGTCGTCGGCGTCAACTCGTTCACGTCCGGCGACGAAACGCCCATGGAGATTCTCCGCATCAACCCGGAGGAAACGAAGCGCCAGGTTGACCGCCTTGAGCGCGTACGCCGCGAGCGTGATGGCCACAAGGCGCAGGCAACTCTTGAGCACCTTGAAGCCGTCGCCAAGAGTTCCGACAACTCCATGCCCGCTATCATCGACTGCGTGGAGGCCGGAGCCACCACCGGCGAGATCTGTGACGTCCTTCGTGGCGTCTTCGGCATGCACAAGGAGCTCCTCGTCGTCTAGCTACACATATCAACAACACCCTCTGCCTAAAGGAGAGGGTTGGGTGAGGGAAAAGTAGGGAGGCTAGCCAACGGATGTTTAAGAGAATCGACCACATCGGCGTCGTCGTCCGGGATATCAAAGAGGCAACGGACGCCTACGAAAGGCTATTCGGCCTGAAAGTCGCCGCCCAGGAAACCATTGAGGAACGCGGTCTCATCGCCGCCCTCGTCCCGACCTCCAACGTGCGCTTCGAGATCATGCAGCCCATCAACCCGGAGAGCGCCGTCGGCCGGTTCATCGAGCGCCGTGGCGAGGGCATCCAGCATATCTGCTTCGAGGTCGAGGACATCCGCGCCACCATCGCGACCCTCAAGGAGCGCGAAGTTCAGCTCATCCAAGGCGAGCCGGAAGGCGGATTCGTTGGCGAGGTGGAGTTCATCCACCCACGCGCCGCCAACGGCGTCCTCACGGAGATCGCCCAGATCACCCGACACACCCCTACCGAGCATGATCTTCGCGTTCACCACGTCACAATCGCCGCCACGGACCGCGACGCTGCCGTCGAGAATTGGTCAAAGAGCTTTGACCTCAAGCTGAACCGGATGTCGGAGCGAGAGAGTGCCGGAATAATCGCCGGCTGGCTTGACGCGGGCGACGCAGAGGTTGAATTTGCCCAGCAGACCTCGGACGAAGGTCCGCTGGCCAGGTTCATTGAGGAACGGGGCGCCGGCGTCTTTGGCATCGTCCTCGAGACAGATGATGCCGAGGGACTGACCGAACACGTCCGTAGTCAGGGCCTGCGTGTCATCGAAGACCCCGAGGGCGACAACGTCATCCGTGTCGTCCATCCCCAGGACTTTTTCGGCACACTCATCATGATCAACCAACGCTGACAGCCGCTCTGAAAGGCAACAACAATGACAGACCAGCAAGATCTTCTGCTACAGCGATTTGACCAGGTCGGCCTTCTCGTCAAAGACATAGATGAGGCGACTCAAAAGGTGGAGGATGTCCTCGGACTCAGCGCCACCGTCAAACGTGACGCCTACGACGAGGGCTATCGCGCCGCAATCATCCCGCTGCGTGTCGGCCGCCTCCTGCTGCTCCAACCCACATCCGACGACAGCCCTCTGGCCAAACAGCTTGAGGAACGCGGCGAGGGCATGCACCACGTCAGCTTCCACGTTGATGACATCGAGCAGGCTACAGAGGAGATCCAGAGCCGCGGCGCTGAGTTCATCGTTCACAGCCCCCAACAGGGCATCACGGGCAAGAACACCATCATCAGCCCCGACAGCACAGGCGGCGTCCCCGTGGAGATCAAGGAAACTACCCTTTTCACTCCCGGCACGTCCCGTGACATTGGCCTCCATCACGTCACGATCCGCACTTATGACGTGGGTACGGCGGCGGCCACCTGGCAGCATCTCTTCCGGATGCCCCTCAAGCGGCGCGCCGTCTCCGAGGGGTTCGGCATGGATACCGCGTGGCTCGACGCTGGCGACGCCGAAGTCGAATTCGCCCAGGACCTCAATGAGAACGGCCCCGTCTCCCGCGCCCTCAAGCTCATGGGTGAGGGACTGCATGCCGTCGTGCTTGAATCTGACGACCCCGAGGCCGTTGAGGAGCGCGTACGAGCTGCCGGTGTCCGCATGATCGTGGACGACGGCGAACCGACCAACGTTCTCCGCGCCGTCCATCCCCTTGATTTTCTCGGTACTCTGGTATTGATAGCGCAGCGCGACGCGGCCCATGCGGGGATGAACCGCACGCAGCCCGCGGACGACGCGGCGCACTAAGGGCGAGCGTCACTAAACGCCCGCCCCACGGAGAGGAGTGATAACAATGACAACAGCAACAGCCCCGGCCCGAGTCCTGATTGCCAAGCCCGGCCTTGATGGACACGATCGCGGCGCAAAGGTCGTCGCCCGCGCCCTGCGTGACGCCGGCTTTGAAGTCATCTACACCGGCATCCGCCAGACGCCTGAGATGATCGTGCAGGCCGCCGTGCAGGAGGATGTGGACGCCATCGGCCTCAGCATCCTCTCCGGCGCGCACCTTGATCTCCTCCCTGCCATCGTCAACGGCCTGCGCGAGAACGGCCTTGATATCCCTGTCTTCTCCGGTGGCATCATTCCCAAGGAAGACTACGAAGCCCTAAAGGAAATGGGCATCACGGCCATCTTCGGCCCGGGAACCAGCCTCAAGGACATCGTCGACTTCACCCGTGAAGTCACGGGCACACCCTCCCCCGAAGACTAAGCCCCCCACCCCACCGGTCCGGCCCCGTCATTCCCGCTTAGGCGGGAATCCAGAAATGGAGCGTATCCACTCAAGCTGGAACGCGGCCACCAAACTTCATAGACCAACCAAACATTATTCGCGAAGTTCAAGAGATGTTAGTTAACGTCAGCGGCCTCATGCAAGAACCTATCGGCGCGCGCCGATCCTACGGCTTCATCGGGGAAGAAGTCGTGAGCGCCCTCGTCAACTGTGAGGCCGAACTCATGCGCACTGACGTCGGCATCCTCGTCTCCGCCACCTGCGTCGCAGACCAACAACTGACCTGCTCGCTGTGTCTCGAGCCCTACCGGCAAAAGCTCAGCTTCTCGTTTGACGAGGAGTACTTCCCGATCATCGACATCGCCACCGGCCGCAAGATGCCGGATCGCGACACATCGGAAGACCTGCAGATCAACGAACAGCACCACCTTGATGTCGGCGACGCCGTCCGCCAGTACCTCATCATGCATGAGCCTCAGAACCCAATCTGCAAATCCGACTGCCTCGGCCTCTGTCCGCAGTGCGGAGTCGACCGCAATACGGTATCCTGCAAATGTCCGCCCATTCCCGCTCGTAGTGAGTGGGCCAAGCTGCAAGAGCTTTGGGCCGACAAATCTAACGACTGATTTAAGACGATAAGGAATAACAGGCAAGGGCAACTTAGCTGCCAAAGCCGGAAAGGTCTTTAAGAAATGCCGCCACTACCTAAGAGGCGACGCTCCCGCGCCCGTCAGAACAAGCGCATGGCGCACACTGCCAAGTCGCCCATTCTTACATCGCAGTGCCCCAACTGCGGCAACGCGAGGGTTGCGCATCGCGCTTGCCCTTCCTGCGGCACCTACAACGGCAGGCAGGTCGTCACGCCCCGCCGCGCCGCCGCCGAATAACCGCGAATAAGAAGGGAGCAGCTGAAAATGACAATCGCGTATCTCTTTCCCGGCCAGGGTGCCCAGGCAGTGGGCATGGGTAAGGACCTCTATGATGCCGTCCCCGCCGCCAAAGCCATATTTGACGAGGCCGACCAGGCCCTCGGGTTCTCACTCTCCCAGCTCTGCTTTGAAGGCCCCATGGAGGATCTCACGCAGACCATCAACACCCAGCCCGCCATCCTCACCGCGTCCGTCGCCGCGCTTGAAGCCGCGCGGGAAGTACTTGGTGATAAAGGCCTCACCCCGTCATTCGCTGCCGGTCACAGTCTCGGCGAATACTCCGCGCTTGTTGCCTCCGGTTCGATGACCTTCTCCGACGCCGTCAAGCTCGTCCGTGAGCGCGGCCGCCTCATGCAGGCTGCGGGCGATGCGGCAGAGGGCGCCATGGCAGCCGTCATGGGAATGCCCGAAGACCAGCTGCAGGCCATCTGTGAGGCCAACGGCGTGGACATGGCCAATCTGAACTCCGCTGAACAGATTGTCATCAGCGGCTCAAAGACAGGTGTCGAGGCGGCACAGAAGGCCGCTGAGGAAGGCGGCGCGCGTCGCGTCGTGCCGTTGCCGGTCAGCGCGGCGTTCCACTCTTCGCTTATGGACCCCGCCGTCCCTGGCATGCGCACCGCCCTTGAGGGCGCATCTATCTCCGCGCCCACCTACCCTGTCGTCGGCAATGTCACCGCCCAGCCGTTGGAAACAGCGGACGAGGTAGTCGATGAGCTTGCCCGCCAGATCCGCAGTTCCGTCCAGTGGTTCCGCACCGTGGAGTACCTGCGTGACAACGGCGTCACCACGTTCATTGAGATCGGCCCCGGCAAGGTTCTCACCGGCCTCGTCAAGCGCACCTTCGATGGGGCGGAGACCGTCAACATCGGCAACCTGGAGGAGCTTGAGGCTCTCCGAGCCTAGGCAATCGTCGCTCGTGTCCCAAGCGCCTGCGGACGGCGGAGCCGTCGAACGATTCGCCAAGTCGCGCCGCAGCGCCCGCGCCATTGCGCTCCAGGCACTCTATGAATGGGATGCCGTCAGGCACCCGCCCGCCGACTCCGTAGGCCGAATCGCTGACGATTTCCTTGAGGACACGGGCCGGGATTCCATCCTGTCTTACGCTGCCGCCCTCGTGGATGACGTGCAGCAGGATGAGGCCCGCCTTGATCGCCTGATCCAGGAACACGCGACCGCCTACCCTGTTAGCCAGCTTGCTACTGTCGACCGCAACGCCATCCGCCTCGCGCTTTCCGAAATAACAAATGCGCGCGTGCCGGTAGCGATTGCCATCGATGAGGCCGTCGAACTCGCTCGGACATACGGTGCGGAATCCTCCGCTCGCTTCGTTCACGGCGTATTGGGGGGCGTGCTTGCGGAACTCTCGATTGACCCCTAATGTAAGTCTAGGAAGCAATTACTCAGCGCAGGGAGGAAATATCACGTGGCTACCGTTGAAGAGAGAGTCAAAGAGGTCATCGTTGCGCAGCTTGGCGTCGAAGCGGAGAACGTCACCCTCGGAGCGTCTTTCACTGAGGATCTCAACGTCGATTCGCTCGATATGGTTGAACTCGTGATGGCGTTCGAAGAGGAATTTGAGAAGAGCGCCGAATTCTCCATATCTGATGAAGACGCCGAGAAGATTCTCACGGTGCAGGACGCGATCAACTACTTCAAGGATGAGGTTGGAATCGCTGACGAGTAGACCCGGACTTCAGTGCAGGGGCTTTGGGACTGGGTTCATGGCTAGCGTCGAACCCATCCCAATCCGTTGTGGCTATGGCCTCCCCTGCTGCTGATGCCGCGGAGGACCTCCGCGCTATTGCCCTTGAAATCTCGACCTGCACGGAGTGCCGACTCTCTGAAGGCCGCACGAACGCCGTACCCGGCGAGGGCGCGCCGGACGCTGATGTCATGTTCATCGGCGAAGGCCCTGGTTTCTATGAGGATCAACAGGGACGCCCTTTCGTTGGAGCTGCGGGCAAGTTCCTGGATGAGCTACTCGCCACCATCGGCTTGGAGCGTAAGGACGTCTACATCACCAACACCGTCAAGTGCCGCCCGCCGGATAACCGTGATCCCCGGGACGACGAACTGGACACCTGTGAGTCTCTCTACCTCCGCAGGCAGCTCCAACTCGTCAACCCAACCTTGCTCGTGACACTCGGGCGATTTTCACTCACCCGCCTCTTCCCGGGGCAGGCCATTTCCCGCGCTCGCGGCCAACTCCTCTACAAGGACGGTCTGGCTGTCTACCCCGTCTATCACCCCGCCGCCGCCCTGCACCAACAGCGACTGCGAGATGTCATCATTGACGACTTTCGCAACATCCCCACCGTACTTGAGACTGCTCGCCGTCGACTGACCGGCGCAGTGGCGGACCAACAGGACGGCTATGGCTCCGACGAAACAGACTCCAACGAAAGCTCCGGAGAACAATTGAGCCTCCTCTAGGCCCATAGTCACCATGTCGTCTACTGCAAGCCCCCCACTCCGCATTATTCCGCTCGGCGGCCTTGGCGAAATCGGCAAGAACATGATGGCCATCGAGTACGGCGACGACATCCTGATCATCGACTGCGGTCTCATGTTCCCGGATGAGGCGCACCACGGCGTCGATATCGTTCTGCCGGACGCTCAATATGTCATCGACCGCGCCGAGAATGTTGTCGGCGTCGTCATCACCCACGGCCATGAGGACCACATCGGCGGCCTGTCCCACATCCTTCCGGAGCTCGGCGTATCCGTTTATGGCACCGCCCTCACAATCGGACTTGTCTCCGTCAAACTCCGTGAGTCCCGACGCCTGCGTGGAATCACCCTTGAAACCGTTGAACCGGGCGACACATTCGGCCTTGGCGTATTTGACGTCACCCTTTTCCGCGTCAATCACTCGATCCCGGACGCAGCCGGAGTCATCATCGACACTCCCGTTGGGACGGTCGTCCACACCGGTGATTTCAAACTCGACCACACTCCCGTGGATGGCAAACCGACGGACTTTCAACGCCTCGCCCAGGCAGGAGAGGACGGCGTGCTCTTGCTCCTCTCCGATTCCACATATGCCGACGTCTCCGGCCATACACCCTCGGAAGCAGTGGTCGGCACGGCCCTGGCCCGCTACATCGGCGAAGCAGAGGGCCGGGTCATAGTCGCCAGCTTTGCCTCCCTCATCTCACGTATCCAGCAGGTGGCGGACGCCGCCGCCGCCCATGGACGCAGGCTCGGCATCATCGGGCGCAGCATGGTTGATAACGTTCGTCTCGCCACGGAGCTCGGCTATCTCCGTATCCCGGACGGCCTGCTCATCCCCGCCAATCAGCTCGACTCCAGCGTGCCGGAAGAAACCGTCATCATGACCACCGGCGCGCAGGGTGAGCCAACCTCCGCCCTCGTCCGCATGGCTCGCGGCACTCATCAGCAGGTTCACATCGAGCCCGGCGACACCGTCATCCTCTCCTCAAACCCCATCCCCGGCAACGAGGCCGTCGTCGGCCAGACCATTGACGGCCTCTTCCGACTTGGCGCTGACGTCCTCTATAGCCGCACGGAGCAGGTCCACGTCCGCGGCCACGCCAGCCAGGAAGACCTCAAGCTCATGATGCGGCTCACCAAGCCGCGCTATTTCGTTCCTGTCCACGGCGACTTTCGCCACCTCGTCCACCACACGCGCCTCGCAGAATCCGTCGGTATCCCGGAGGACAACATATTCCTCATGAACGATGGCGACGTGCTTGAGATTGATGATGTGGGCGATGCCCGGATCGCTGAAAGTCTCGACCTGCGCGACCGGTTCGTTTCTGGCATCCACGTCGGCAGCGTCGACAATGAGGTTCTGCGCGAACGCGCCGCCCTCTCCCGCAACGGTATCGTCACCGTCTCTGTGCCGATCGATTCTGAGACCTATGATCTTGTGGGCGATCCGGTGATCTCCATGGTCGGCTTCCTTGATCAGGAGCGCGCCGATGACCTCTGCATCCGCCTCGTGGAAGTCGTGGAGGATGCTGTCGCCAAGGCCCAGGACGCCGCCGTCTCCAAGCCTGCCGCCGGCCTCAGCGTCATTGAATCCGCCGTCCGCGAAGAACTCAACAACGTCATCTACAAAGACACCCGCCGCCGCCCCCGCCTCCTCATCCAAACCACCCCGCTCTAAGCCAACCCCTCGCCGCTCGTCCTGAGCCTGTCGAAGGACATGAGCGCGCCCCCGCCCCCCAAACCCCGCTACAATCACATACAGAAATATGGGGTGAGGGGACGGGACAATGACGGGTACGAACGACAACGGCAATTCCAATACTGATCAACAGGGCGCGCTAAACCACCTGCGAATCATCGAGTACGGTGACATTCCCGCCTCATACGCCGCCCGATGGCTCGGCGACCTCGGCGCGGACATCATCAAGGTTGAGCCCCCCGGCGGCGATCCCAACCGCCATCTGCCCCCATTCGCCGGTAACGTCCAGGACCCGGAGCGCAGCCTCGCGTTCATCAACGCCAACCTCAACAAGCGTTCCATCGTGCTCGACATTATGAATTCAGATGCCGACCGGCAAACCTTTGTCGACTTGCTGGTGGGCGCGGATGCTCTCATCGAGGCCACCCCTCCCGGTACCCTCGAGTCCATCGGTCTTACGCAGGAGTCCCTGCTTGGGCGCAACCCCCACCTCGTCACCACCTCAATGACCCCGTTCGGTCAATGGGGCCCCTACTCCGATTACAAAGGCAGCTACGCCGTTATCGAGGCCATCTCAGGATTCATGAGTGCCCACGGCGATGACACAATGCCCCCCGTCGCCACTCCTGCACACCAGACCTATCAGGTCGCCGCCGTCCACGCCGCATATCTCACCCTCGCCGGCATCCGCCATTCCCGCCTCACCGGCGTAGGGCAGCGCATCGATCTCTCCATCGCAGAGGCCACAACCTACATGGGCTCCAGCGCCATCGCCCGATATACGCAACGCAGCGAGATTGTGGAGCGCAACGGCTCGAAGCCCCAGGGCGGCGCATCCAACATCTTCCGCTGCAGGGACGGCCGCTATGTCTATCTCTCCATCTACATCCTCCCCCACTGGCACCTCATCACGCGTGAGTGGATGGAGGATGCCGTCCTCTCCGCTCCCGAGTGGGACGACCAGGAATACCGCGGCGCGAACGATGATGTCATCAACGCCATCTTCCAGTCGTTTATTGAGCAGTTCGACGCCGAAGAGTTCGTCGAGGAATGCCAACGTCGCGGCCTGCCCTGCGCACCCGTCAACACGCCCGGAGATTTCCTCTCCAGCCCGCAGCTCACCCACCGACAATGGATCCAGGAGCTGGAGCATCCCGTCATCGGCAAGTACCGCGCCCCCGGCTTCCTCTTCAAGATGAATGAGACGCCCATGCGGGCATGGCGTCACTCACCCAAGCTTGGTGAGCACCAGCAAGAAATCCTGACCGAAGCGCAAAATGGACGACAGCCCATCGCTGCCACCGCCTCTCACAACGGCCACGCGCAGGATGAGTCCATGCTCGCCGGAGTTCGCGTCGCCGACCTCACTCGCTTCTTTGCAGGCCCCATCGGCACCATGTTCCTCGGCTTCTACGGCGCCGAGGTCATTAAGGTTGAGTCGGAGCTGCTCGTCGCCAATCGTGACGCCAACGGCCCCCTCTACCCTGACATGAACCGCAACAAGCTCAGCGCGACCATCGATCTGCGCCATGACGACGGCAAGAAACTCATGGACAGCCTGCTCAAGGAGAGCGATGTCTTCGTCGACAATTTCTCTCCGCGCGTAATAGACCGCCTTGGCTTTGGGTGGGAGCACAACCGTGAGGTCAACCCCGGTGTGGTGCAGATCACCGCGCCCGGCATGGGTCTGGACGGCCCGCTCACCTCGTGGGTCACGTGGGGCAATCAGCTTGTCGCCTACACCGGCCTCTGCTCCATGTGGGGATTCAAGGAATCGGAGATGGCCGCGCACGGCAAGCTCGTTATTCCGGACTACCTTGGCGCGAGCCTCATCGCCCTCTCGTCAATCTCAGCGCTCGAATACCGCGACCGCACCGGCAAGGGGCAGTTCATCGAACTCGCGCAGGTGGAGGCGCAGGGCGCAATAATGGGCCCCGCCATCCTGGATTCCACTGTCAACGGAAACGAATGGGAAGCGATGGGCTACAACGAGGTCCTCGGCAGACACTACGCTCCTTACGGCGCATATCCCTGCAAGGGCGACGATGAGTGGATTGTCGTAGCCGTAGAGACAGACGAGGAGTGGCAGGGTTTCGTCCGGGCGATGGGTTCACCGACCTGGGCACAGGATCCCGCCTACTCCACCCACGCCGGCCGTGTTGCCGCAAAAGACGATCTCGATGCGCAGATTGGCGAATGGACTCGCGCCTACACCAAGCGGCAGGCCATGCGAATCTTGCAGAACAACGGCGTCCCGGCCGCCGCCAAGTACACGGGTGAGGACCTCTATTCAGATGTCCACTTCCGACAGCGCGGACACATCGTCGATGTCCATGAGCCCCCGTGGGGCGACCTCTCCCACCAGGGCCTCCCGGGCATTCCGTCGCTTGCCGAAGCGCACGGCGACGGCCCCCCGCCCTGGATCGGCGTCCACAACGACTACGTCTTCAAGCCCCTGCTGGGCCTCACCGACGAAGACTACACAGAAGGCCAAAACTCCGGCGCCATCCGCTAACCACAGTCCCCTCTCCCATCTGTGCTACAGGCCAGCGCAAAGGACGTGCTCAGATGCCCCCCACGGCCCGGATAACCTTTACGCTCGCCGCTGCATTGGCGGCGCTGATTTTTGTGCTGGCCGCGTGCGAAAGCCCAACCCCAACTCCGACACCTCCCCCCTCCCCAACCCCAACGCCTGAGCCGACACCCGAGCCAACCGCCGTGGAGCGCCTCGCCTGGTTCGATGCGCCGACGGACGTCCCACATTGGATCGCATGGGGCGCGCTTCGTCGGATGGCCATTGACGACGAGCCCCTGAGCCAGCAGATAGCTTCGCTCGAGTGGGTGATTGACGGCATAACAGCCGAAGAGGCCGGCGCCCTCGACGACCTTTCGTGGCTTCTTCGAGAGAATCCTGACATCGCCGTTACGGCCCTGAACCTGCCGTGGATGGCGACGAACGGCGACATCACCCCGGATGACCGGCGCGCCATCCGGGCCATCCGCGCCACAGCGGATGCGGACGCCGAATTCGGCGCTGAGCTTGCCGCCTACGGCTGGCTCCCGGATGGAGCCACTACAGATGAAGCCGATGCACTGGAAACACTCGGAGAAATCGTTGCTCCCGGATTCATTAACCAGACCGCTACCGGCATCGGCGCGATGCGATTAGACCGCTCCGACGGTGGTGCACTGCCATCAATCTCTCCAGGAAGGCTTGAATTCGCCTTGTCTCTCTCACAATTCTCCTGGATGCAAGACGACGTAACATCGCCTGAAAGTGAATTCATCGCTAACCTCAGCGAATTCACCGAAACGGTCGGCAGCCACCATGCGGGCGCGGTGAATACTATCGCGTCCTACGACTGGATCCAGGACGAAGTCACCACCGAAGAAATCGCCGGATTCCAACTCCTGTCCAATTCCCTCGAGTACCTTTTGCCGGAACGCCCGGACGCGCTGGATACCGTTCTTGCATACGAATGGCTGCGGGATGATATTCGGGTAGAGGAATTTGACTCAATCCGTGCATTGGGACGTGTAATTAAACAATATGGCGCCGATACTGATGAATTCATCGGCGCTTTAGTCGCACGACCCTGGCTGCGCGACGGCGTACAGGAGAACGAAGATCGGCTTCTGGATGAATACAACATCCACCTGTCTTACGAGCGTGTTCCCAACACATTCGTTCCGTCGCGCCTCGCTACGTACCCATGGTTGGATGATGGTATAGCAGACATTGAATTGATGTTTATAGACTCTGCAATGAACTTCTATCGTGAGTTCTCCCCAATCGCTCCCGAAACCGCTAATGCCATCATCCAGAACTCAGGATTGGATCCTGATTCCCTTGAAGATGTTATGTACGCGTTCTGGAACTTTAGGAGGGTTTTTGACGTATCTGATTCCGTGTATGACGGCGACCTTACTTCCGATATTGCCCGTCTCCCTTGGTTGTTTGACGGTCTCGAAGGGGTGGAAGGTTGGTGGTTGTACGAATACGCCTGGCTCTTGCGTGAGCTCGATGGAGAGAACGAGGAATTGGCGCGTTCCCTGCTCGCTCGGCCGTGGGCCCGCGACGGAATCTCAGCCCATGAGCGGGAGTGGACGCATCAATATCGTCGGCTGTTGGAGGAGACAAACGAAAAAAACCGAGAAGATGCCCTCAAATTCGCCGACCTCGCCTGGTTTCAAGAACAGATCGGATTTCTCGCAGCGGGCGTCATGGGCAGATTGGCGTCCGCCGCATTCCACAACGAATCGGTAGTGCTTGAGGAAGATTGGCCTGCTGATGGAATCAGCGAGTCGGATCTGGTTCTACTGATCGCGCTCCTTGACGCGCAGGCGCGTTCCGAACACCAGTACAGAGATCTCTTGGAGCAGAACCACATCGCACAACGAACTGTCACGCTTCCTCTCGCCGGTGACGTTGAATTGTACGTCGTCCGGCACACGGAGTTCCCGGATGACGACCCCACGTTGAACCTGATGGAACAAATCATGGTTCAACTCGAAGAGTTCATTGGTGTGCCATATCCCCGCAACCCATCCATCACACTGATTATCGAACCCAGCACTCGGGCAGGCGAAACTCCTCAATTCGGCGTAGCGTATGCTCATTTGTCGCATGTCCTGATCTCCGCCCCTCGCCATAACCCCGGCTTCCACCTGGCCATCTTCCATGAGATGAGTCATATGTACTGGGGCGGTTATACCCGAGCTCCAGTTTGGTGGAACGAAGGTGCGGCAGGCTTTCTGCCGGACATCGCGAGGGACGCGCTGGGACACGAAACCCTGGAAGAGCGACACAATCAACTGCTCTGGGACACGCGGAATGATTGCTGGCATCGTGGCGTTGCTAATATCTCCGAGTACTACCACTTGCAGGAGACCCAACCACTGGTTGCGCAAGACCGGGGGGTCTGCGTGTACGCCTTCGGCGAACTCTTCCTAATGGAAATGTATCTACTGCTGGGTCGAGATGCAACTTCCGCCGCCATGCGCCAGCTCTATTTGGACGCCCAGGATTCCCATTGGTTCGATGAGGTCACCGATCAGAGAATCTATGACGCGTTCCGGGCCAACACGCCGGATGAGAAATTCGATGACTTCCGCAAACTGTTCCTGCGCCTCCACGGTGGCTCCCGCGTCGACCTCTCCGAATCGGCCCCCTAGCCCCGGGCCGTCATTCTGACCGCAGCTCCCCGTCCAGGTGCCGTAGATACTGGAACGTGAAGATCCCCGTTTCGTGCGCGTCCGACCACAGGAATTGCACCGCGTAGCGCCCCACCTGCATCCAGTCGATGGCGATCACATCCTCAGGCACGTCGTCCTCAAAGACCACGCGCTGATTCGTCCCCTCCAACACGCACATAGCGCATGGGCAATTCCCTCGCAGGAATCGATACGGATAGTGACTGCCGTGCCCGTCCTCCCACACCGCGTGGATGCCGTCCGGCTCCAACCGCAGGATCGTGATGCCCGGAACACGCTCCGGATTCTGTCGGTTCGTCATGCGCTCAGTGTACGTCACGCCGTACAATTGACGCATCGAGGCAGACTCTTGAACAACGAAGCCATGGGGAGGACGAAACGGTGACAGCAGAAAGCAGGCCAATCGGCGAGCCGGGCATCGCGGAACTGCCTGAGCAGCGAGTCGCATACATCAACATGCGCGGTCCGTACGAGCAATTCCCTGAGGCGATACACCGCCTCCTCGCATGGATAGAATCCGCGGGCGCGCAGATAATCGGTCCTCCCGGCGGCACATACAAGGACGACCCCTCAACTACCCCGCCCGACCAACTGAATTGGGACGCATGGGCGCCCATCGCCCCCACAACTCCTGAGCAAGACACGAACACCGACGGCATCGGCGTCATAAGTGTCCCCGCCGGCCGCTACGCCAGTGTTCTCCACAAGGGGCCGTACGACGGCATACCAGCGTCTTACGGCCTGCTTTTCACCTGGCTCGCCCAGCAGCAGATCCAACCTGCCGCCCCGCCCATGGAGGTCTATTTCTCGGACCCCGCCGAGACTGCTGAGGCAGACCTCATCACAGAAGTCCGCGTCCTCATTATGTAGATCACCGAACGATGCTCGCACGCGTCTCTATTGCGGCGATCTTCATCGGGGTCGCACTCCTCTGTATGGCGTGCTCTGATGAGTGGAAAAAGGTTGAAGTCGAAGACGCGTTGGCGGCAGGCCCACCAACAGGCCTCGAACCGGCCTCTCCTGAACAAGTTGCTCAACTCGCCCTGCAGCGCGCCGACCGCATACCGTCGACTACAATTTCTGTCAAAAAGATGACCAGAGAGGATCTCTCCCTCTCGCGTCTGATAACTGTAGACATTCCTGACGATTCCCTCGTGTGGGTAGTTCTCTATGGTGGCCCTGTGCCGGATGATGCTTCGCGTGTCTATCAGCAAGTCTGCGTACTTGACGTGAAAACTCTGGCAGATCACGGCTGCCAATACACTGCCAAGCGCATACCACCCGTCGCGCGGACGGCCCTGGCAGGCTAGCTGGCCCTTTATTCCTTACGTCAGCGCCGGCGCCAACGACGGCGACCTTCGGTGTTTCGTCCCCTGCTCAAAGGCATATGCGTAGTTGAGAAGCGTCGCCTCCGTCCACGGCATGGCGATCATCTCCAGGCCGACCGGATGGCCGTCCACGGTATACCCGGCCGGTACGGTGATGGCGGGATAGCCGCTCCACGCCGAGAGATGACAATTGCTCCCCGTCTGGAACCGGCCAATCGGTGCAGGCGGCAGGCTGAGTGTTGGATACACCAGGGCGTCCAGGTTGTGCTCTGCCATCGCAGACTGAACCGCCGTCTGCGTGTATTCCGTGCTCTCAGCCAACGCTTTTAAGGACTCCGGCGAATTCGTTCCGCCGGTCGGCGTGTACGGCATGATGAGCGGCGCGCCCGAATCAATCTCCCGCAGCTCCTCATACGTCACCGGCGCGAGATTGCCAAGACCCTTCAGATACGCATCAAGGGCGTCGCCGTTTTCATACAGCCAACGCCCCCACGTGTTATCCCCTTGCGAGAGGATCGTCTCCGCATGCAGGATCTCAACCGGGTCCAAGACCGTCGCCCCAAGACGTTCCAGCTCCGCCACCGCGGCATTCATCACCGCCGTGACCTTGTCGGCCTCTGGTCCCGTTCCGAAGAACGACCGGATCACGCCGAGTCGAGCGCCTTGTAGACTGCTTGAACTCAGTCCTTCCGTGTAAGACGCGGGAACATGACCCTCTGCGTTGGTAGTGACCGGATCCTTCGCATCAGGCCCCGAAATCACCCCAAGAACAATGGCGGCATCCCGCACGGTGCGTGTCATCGGCCCAACCGTATCGGAAGTCGGTGCGTCAGGAATAATCCCCGCGTTGCTGTTCAGCCCATACGTTGGCCGCAGACCGACAAGTGACCCATACGCCGATGGGTTCCTGATTGAGCCTCAAGTATCAGTGCCGATGCCGACCACGCCGAAACTGGCCGCTATGCTTACACCCGAACCGGCGCTCGACCCTGATGGATTCACGCTTGTGTCGTACGCATTGCGTGTCTGCCCTCCCAGGCCGCTCGCGCCGTTGATGCCCCGCGCCATCTCATCAAGATTCGCCTTCGCCAGGATGATCGCTCCTTCATCGCGCATCCGCGCAACAATCGTCGCGTCATCCGGTGTCAGCATCCCGTTCAGCGCCAGGTTGCCTCCCGTCGTCGGCATACGGTCGGCCGTATGCATCAGGTCCTTGATGATGACAGGAATGCCGTGCAGCGCCCCCCACTGGCTGCGAGGCAGATTCCTGCTGTCCATCTCCTTAGCCAGTCTCATCGCGTCCGGGTTGATGGAGATGATGGAATTGAACGCCGGGCCGGACTTGTCATAGGTGCTTATGCGCATGATGAACGTCTTGACCAGCTCCCGGCAGGTAATGTCACCCCGTTCCAGCGCATCGTGGATATCGGCAATCGTTGCTTCCATCACATCGAACCCGCCGCCGGCTTGTGCATCCATGCTCATCGCGTAAGCCTCCCACAATGCAGACCCAAAATCTCGTTAGCCATACTTGTAGACTTCTAGCGTCATGGTCTCAGAGGCTTTAGGCCCTTCATGCACGATCCGACGCACATTCTCTGTCGATTCGCGACTGAACGTTTTTTCCCCGCATTGGCCACACACCGTCGCAGGAACGCTTCCAACTAGGACATAACGACCATCCACGTTGAAGACGTCATCAACCAGTTCTTCTCTGCAGTCATCAGCGCCGCAAACGATACAGGTCGTCATGGCTGCCTCCGAGTCCAAAAGTCACGCCATTCAGTCGGATCTGGATCGTAGATCGTAACGATCCTAGCCCGAGGTGAGTCTGCCAAAGCCACCACAAAGTGTAGCGGCCTTCCTCCGTCAGTTATACCAAACAACAACATGCTCGGCCCATATCGCCGATCGGGATATTCTTCGACGACCATGGCCATGGAACCGGCCTCAATGATCTCCGAGTCGGAAATGTTTCGAATAACGGCACGAGTGCGCGAGTGTTCGGTATGCTCAAAATCGCCTTCCCGCAATCGCTGCCGAATCTGTTCCAGCGACTTCATACCCGCTAACTAGGACACAGTCGTACGCGCAGCTACCTAGTACGTCACGGCACCCCGTGAGGCCGACGACACAAGCCGCGCGTACTTCGCCAACGCCCCAGTCGAATGCTTGGGAGCAGGCTGCGTCCAACGCGCCTGCCGCTCGGCCAACTCGGCTTCTGACAACTCAACGTCAATGACGCGATTATCAACGTCCAGCACGATGATGTCGCCGTCCTCCAGCAGTCCCATAGGCCCGCCGGTCATTGCCTCCGGCGCAACGTGTCCCACGGCCAGCCCGTGCGTCCCGCCTGAGAAACGTCCATCCGTGAGCAGCGCGACCTTCTCGCCGAGCCCCTGCCCTGTAATGGCCGCCGTCACTGCCAGCATCTCTCGCATCCCTGGCCCGCCCTGTGGACCCTCGTAGCGGATCACAACGACGTCGCCCTCAACAATCTCCCGTGCCTGCACGGCGTCAAAGGCGTCTTCCTCGCGATCAAATACGCGCGCCGGTCCACGGTGGTGCCGAATCGGCGTCCCCGCAATCTTGATAACCGCGCCCTCCGGCGCGAGATTGCCCTTGAGAATCGCAATGCCGCCCGTCGGCCCAAGAGGATCAGCGGGTTCGTGCAGGATGCCTGCGCCGCCGCTGGGCTTCACCGGCTCTAGCGTCTCAGCCAGGGTCTTGCCCGTCACCGTTACGCAGTCGCCGTGCAGGTAGCCCGCGTCAAGCAGCCTCTTAAGGACGACCGGCACGCCGCCCGCCTTATCCAGGTCGGACATCACATATTGCCCGCCCGGCTTCATATCCGTGATGTAGGGCGTCTTGTCGCTGATTGTGCCGAAGTCCTCAATGTCCAGCTCTACGCCCGCCTCGTGCGCCACGGCCAGAAGGTGCAGCACAACATTTGTCGAACCGCCCATCGCCATCGCCGTCGTGATGCCGTTCTCAATGGCTTCGCGCGTGATAATGTCGCGCGGTCGGCGATCCTCGCGCACCATGTCAACAACCTGCTCGCCGCTGCGGAATGCGAGTTGCTCCCGGCGGGCATCGACAGCCGGAACGGACGCCGACCCCGGAAGGCACACGCCCATCGCCTCGAACACGGATGCCATCGTGTTGGCCGTGAACAGACCGCCGCACGACCCTTCACCGGGGCACGCGCACTCCTCCAGGGCCGTCACGGCCTCCAAGGGAATAGTCCCCGCGGCATACGCGCCAACGGCCTCAAACACATCCACGATTGTCACGTCTTGCCCCTCGTAGTTGCCGGGCAGGATCGTGCCGCCGTACAGGAAGATCGACGGGATATTCGTGCGCGCCATGGCCATCACGGAACCAGGCAGCGACTTGTCACACCCCGCAAGCGTCACCATGCCGTCCAGCGCCTCTGCCATCGCGACCAGTTCGAATGAGTCGGCAATAACATCGCGGCTCACCAACGACGCCTTCATCCCCTCGTGCCCCATGGCGATGGCGTCCGAAACGGCGATCGCTGTGAACTCGATGGGAGTCCCACCCGCCGCGCGTATCCCCTGCTTCACATAGTCGGCCAGCCGGCCCAGGTTGAGGTTGCACGGCGTCACCTCGTTGGCCGTGCTTGCCACGCCGATGAGCGGCTTCCGCAGGTCCTCCGGCGTGAACCCCATTGCATAGAACATGGAGCGGTGCGGCGCCCGCTCTACCCCATCCGTAACCTGCCATGAATTCGGCTTTGGCGCCGGTCCCTGTGTCATCTCGTCTCCCCCTCATCAAATAACCCGTCCGTCTTTGCCGCCATGATGAAATCGTTGACGTGCAGCCCCTTGATCTTGTGCGACCACCACCAGATTGTCGCCCTGCCCCATTCTGTTGAAATAAGCGGGTGGTGCCCCTCATCCTCTGCGATCTCACCGATGCGATTCGTGAAAGCCAGCGCTCCGGCGAAGTCCTTGAATCGATAAACACGACGCAGCTTGAGTACGCCGCCGTCATCCAGCAGCTCCCATTCAGGCACTTGCGGATGGAACGACGCGATCTGCTCCTCCGTCACACGCGGCGAATCCGCGCGGCATGCCACGCACTTCTGCCCCGTCAACTCAACGGCTTGAGCCATATAACGCCCCCTTCGGCTGTTGCATGAGTTGCAACACGTTCCCGTCAGGATCCTTGAATGTCGCAATCCACCCGCCCCACGCCTCTTGCTCCGGCGGACGGATGAACTCAGCCCCATTATCGACCATTCGCGCATGGACGGCATGGATATCATCCACGCCAAGATTGAACATGATTCGAAATGGGTCCAGTGCCTCCTCCGTCCATATCTGGCTATGCCGGCCGATGTTCAGACGCAGCCCCGGCCGCACGTCGAATGTGATCAACTCACCGTGGTCCGAATGCTGCTCCAGGCCCACCACGTCACGATAAAACGCAGCCATCTCCCCCAGCCGCGTCGTAAAGATATTCACCCCGATGATGTCCTGGATCACACTCAGCCTCTAATCCTTGCCTCAACGTCGGAACGCGGCAATCATACCCCTTCTTCTTTCGACGCCGGATCGCGAACCGAGAGCCGTAACGCAGTTACCGAGCCCCCTCAATGAACGCCCGCGCCGCCCGACCTGCCAACCCTGCGAAATTCGTAGCGATATACCGGAAACCCCGACCCTGCCATTCCACCGCCTGCTCCGGCGTGCCCACAATCGTCCCCGCCACGAGCCCAGCGTTCATCACGGCCTTGCCCGCGTCGGCGATCGCATTCACTACTCGGTCGTCCCGAGTCTTCCCCGGAATCCCCATCGACGACGACAAATCCGTCGCTCCAAAGAACACAATATCGATGCCCGGTACACTGAGGATCGAATCGAGATTTCCCAGCGCCTCAACAGTCTCGATCTGCACGATGACGAGCATCTCGTCGTTCGCCGTGGCCGCGTAGTCAGGCACCGACTCTCGTACACCGAACCCACCAGCCCGAACACCTGCCAACCCTCGCCTGCCCTGTGGCGGATACAGCGCCGCCGCCACGGCCCGTTCCGCATCCTCCTGCGTGTTCACCATCGGCATCTGCAGACCCTGCGCGCCGGTATCGAGATGCCTGAGGATATTCTGTGGCTCGTTGATCGCCACACGAACGAGGGGTGTCGTCTCTGATGCCTCCGCCCCTCTCACCATATTGGCAACAGTCTCAATACCCTGCGGCCCATGCTCTGCATCGATAATCACGAAGTCGAAGCCCGCCCACCCAAGCAGCTCAACTACGTCCGGGCTCGGCAGATTGCAGAACGACCCAACAACGGCGTGCCCGCCCCGCAACCGCGCCTTGACCTCGTTACTCCGCGCCATGCCCCCTACTCGTCCCCCAACTTGAGCAGCGCCAGGAACGCCTCCTGCGGCACTTCAACACGCCCAACACGCTTCATCCGGCGCTTCCCCTCCGCCTGCTTTTCAAGAAGTTTCCGTTTCCGGGTCACGTCGCCGCCGTAGCACTTGGCCAGCACGTTCTTCCGAAGCGCCCGAACCGTCTCGCGTGAGATGATTCGCCCGCCGATAGCCGCTTGTATCGGCACGTCGAACATCTGGCGCGGAATCGTTGCCCGCAGCCGGGACACAAGCGCTCGACCTCGGTGATAGGCCGCATCACGAGGATAAATCGCGCTCAAAGCATCCACCGGTTCCTCGTTAACGAGGATGTCCAGTTTCACCAGGTTCGCCTCGCGCGGATCGATAATCTCGTAGTCCAGCGAGGCATACCCCTGTGTACGCGACTTCAATTGATCAAAGAAATCGATGAGCATCTCGGCCAGCGGCATCTTGTACCGCATTGCCACGCGCGCTTGCCCTCCAACGGCCGCCGCGCCGTGCTGGATGTATTCCATTTCCTCATATTCCGCCCGGCGCTCAGACATAAGCTCCATCACCGGTCCGACTACTTCGTTCGGACACAGGATCGTCGCGCGAATCCACGGCTCATACATCGTGTCGATTGTCGTCGGATTTGGTAGTTCGGCTGGGTTATGAATCGTCAGGGTCGAACCGTCGGTGCGCAGGATGTCATACGCCACGCTTGGCGCCGTAATCAGGATCTCCAGCCCGTATTCGCGCTCAAGCCGTTCCTGCACAATCTCCATGTGCAACAACCCCAGAAAACCGCAGCGGAAGCCGAATCCCAGCGCCACGCTGTTCTCCGGCTCATACGTCAGCGCCGCGTCGTTCAACTGCAGCTTGGAGAGCGCGTCCCGCAGGTCCCCGTACTCTGAGTCGCCCGACGGATACAGCCCCGCAAAGATCATCGGCTTGAGTGGGCGATACCCGGGCAAAGGTTCAGATGCAGGCCGCTCGGCCAGCGTGATTGTGTCTCCCACGCGGCACTCGCGCACGT
The DNA here is from genome assembly GCA_026713485.1 of Chloroflexota bacterium. Classification (GTDB taxonomy): domain Bacteria; phylum Chloroflexota; class Dehalococcoidia; order UBA6926; family UBA6926; genus VXMO01. The sequence goes on from JAPOOK010000014.1 coordinate 40,795, forward strand.
CCTTGAGTCCCGTCGCGATGTACCCCACCTCACCCATCGCAAGCCCGTCACGCGCCGAGATCAACCATGGCGTGAAAACGCCCACGTCCAGCGGCTCAATCTCGCGGTCGTTGGACATCAGCTGCAGCCGCGATCCGGGCGGCACCGCGCCATCAAACACCCGCACATACGCCACCACCCCCCGGTACGGGTCGTAATTGGAGTCAAATACAAGCGCCCTCAGGGGAGCGTCAGAATCTCCCTTCGGCGCCGAAATCCCATGCACGATGGATTCCAGCACATCCTCCATGCCGATGCCCTCTTTCGCGGAGGCACGCACCGCGTCCTCCCCCGGCAGCGCCAACATGTCCTCGAGTTCCGTCGTCACCTCGTCGGGCCGCGCGCTCGGCAAATCAATCTTGTTCAACACTGGAACGAGATTCAGCCCTAGCTGCGTGGAAAGCATCGCGTGCGCCAGCGTCTGCGCTTGTATCCCTTGCGATGCGTCCACCACCAGCAGCGCGCCCTCACACGCGGACAGGCTGCGCGAGACCTCATAGCTGAAGTCCACGTGTCCAGGTGTGTCAATGAGATTCAGCTGATACGTGTTGCCGTCCTTCGCCTCATACAGCATCCGGACGGCCTGCGACTTTATCGTGATGCCTCGCTCGCGCTCAAGATCAAGCTGATCGAGAAGCTGATCCTGCATCTCCCGCTGAGAAACAGTCCGCGTCCGTTCCAGCAAACGGTCAGCAAGCGTCGACTTCCCATGATCGATATGGGCGATAATCGAAAAGTTGCGAATCAACTGAGGGTTTGTGCCAGCCATCCCCCGTATTATAAGGTTCAATCGTCCTAAGTATTGGAGCAAGCATGACAACCACCAAACCTCATGTCCTCGTTCTCCAACACGCAGACCCCGAACACCCCGGCCTCATCGCCGACGTCGTACAAGAAATCGGCGGCGCGCTTGAAATCGTACGTGGCGACCTTGGTCAGCCTGTGCCGGAGTCACTCGACGGCTACGATGGCCTCATCATCATGGGAGGCCCACAGTCCGTCTATGAAGAAGACAGGTTCCCCTACCTCCGCGACGAGAAACGCCTCGCCCGACAGGCCATCGACAACAACATCCCCCTCATCGGCGTCTGCCTTGGTTCACAGATCATCGCCGATGTACTTGGATCAGAAGTGCATCCGGGCGGAGGAGTTGAGATCGGCTGGAAACCCGTAAACCGCTCGGCTGAGATTGCCGGCGACCCTGTCCTGTCACCTTTGCCACAGGCGTTCACACCACTCCATTGGCACGGCGACGTCTACGACCTGCCAGACGGAGCAATACCTATCGGTTCCTCTGAGATGACTCCATGCCAGGGTTTCATCTATGGAGAGACAACGTATGCCCTGCTGTTCCACCTCGAGATGACCGAGCCTCAAATCATGGACATGGCAAGGCTCTTCCCCGAAGACATCAACCGAGGCGGCCTCGATCCCTCGGAATTGCAATCAGAAACTCCGGCTCGCGCCGCCGCCCTCGAACCCTACGCCACCGAAGTCTTCACCCGCTGGGCAAGACTACTCATCCGGTAAGCGGTCGCACGCCCTCAACCCCCACCGCATCCCGCAACTCCCTCACCGTCTGCCCGAGCACCGGATGCCGCACGTCCTCCGCAATCTCCCCTAGCGGAACCAGGACAAAACCTCGTTCATGCATCCGCAGATGCGGAATCGTTAGTCGCTCCGACTCCATCACCACTGGCTCGCCGCCATCATTCACATAGAGGAGGATGTCGATATCCAGTGGCCGCGGCGCATTCCGGAAACTTTCCGCCCGCCCCGCCCGCGACTCCATCCCTTTGACGAATTTCAACAACTCTTCAGGTGACAGTTCCGTCCGCAATGCCACGCACGCATTAAGGAAAGCGGGCTGATCTACATACCCAACCGGTTCCGTCTCATACAGCGCCGAAGCCGCCACCACGTCCCCGATGCCCCCTAGCTCGGCAACCGCCCCCCCCAACGTCGCCTCCCGATCACCCAGGTTCGCCCCAAGTCCCAGGTACGCCGTCGCCATTACGCCGCCATAGCCCAAACGCGGAGTTCAGACGTCATTGCCAATTCAGCCCTGATCGCGAACCGAGAGCCGTAACGCAGTTACTGAATCGCTCATGCGCGCCACCCGCACCATCTCCTTGACGTCATGCACCCGCACAATATCCGCTCCCTGCGCGATACCCAGTGCCACGGTCGCCGCCGTCCCTTCAACCCGTTCATCTACTGGCAGGTCCAGCACTCGTCCGATCGTCGATTTGCGACTCGTCCCCAACATCAGAGGCAGCCTCAGCGCCGACTTTATTTCCCCCAGCCGCCGCAGAACCTCTAGGTTATGCGACACCGTCTTACCGAACCCAAACCCCGGATCGACGATGATTCGATCCCGCTGTACCCCCGCCGCCATTGCAAACGCCACACTCCTACGCAGGCTCGCCACGATATCCGGAATCAGCCGTGTGTAACCCGGCTCCGGTTGGTTGTGCATCAAGATAAGCGGCGTGCCAAACTTTGCCGCCACACGTGCAAGCGCCACGTCCTTCTTCAACCCCCACACATCATTGATGATCCGGGCCCCCTCCTTGATAGCTGCCTCCGCAACTTCCGGTTTATAGGTATCGACACTCACAGGCAAGTCCGTCCGCGCCACAATCTCCCGTATCACCGGCAGGACGCGATCAATCTCTTCATCGACAGGTAGTTCTTCGTATCCGATTGCCGTCCCGCCCGCCTCCACGCTTGCCGAATACCGAGGCCGCGTCGACTGCCCCCCAACGTCCAAAATATCCGCGCCCTCATCCACAAAACGAAGCGCCTGTTCAACGGCCGCATTCACGTCCGTCACCCCGTCCCCTGAAAACGACTCCGGTGAGACGTTCACAATTCCCATCACAAACGTCCGCCGTCCCCACTCAAACACCCGTCACTACCCCCAACTAACCCCACGCTGTACGGAATAGCCTAGCTCTGCTAGCATAACCGCACGCTTGAACAAGCAAATTCGGGGGTGGATTCCAACAGCCCATGACAATGCAGGATAAGCTCGAAGAGCTTGCCCAACGCCACGAGGCGTCACGCGCTGGTGGCGGCGAGGCAGCCGTTGAGAGGCAGCACGCACGCGGCAAGCTCACTGCGCATGAGCGCGTCGAACGCCTCTTTGATCCCGATTCCTTTGTTGAGCTTGACGCCCTCACCGCCCATAACGTCCTTGAATTTGGCTTGGCTGACCGCCGTGTCCCCGGTGACTCTGTCGTCACCGGCTACGGCACTGTGGATGGTCGAACCGTCTTCATTTACGCCTTTGACTTCACCGTCCTCGGCGGCACCCTCTCCCTCACCGCCGCACGCAAGATCAACAAAGTGCAGGACATGGCGACCAGGACCGGCGCGCCCATCATTGGCATCATGGACTCCGGCGGCGCGCGTATCCAGGAGGGCGTGGACAGCCTCGCAGGCTACGGCAACGTCTTCGTCCGCAACGTCCTTGCCTCCGGCGTCGTCCCTCAGATAAGCCTCATCATGGGCCCCTCTGCAGGCGGTGCGGTCTACAGCCCTGCAATCACGGACTTCATCATCATGGAGGAAGGCGTCGGCCAGATGTACATCACCGGGCCGGATGTTATCCGCGCCGTCACCGGTGAGGTCGTTACCCATGAGCAACTTGGCGGCGCGACGCCCCACACCACCCAGAGCGGCGTTGCCCACTTCGCCGCCCCTGGTGAGGACGAATGTCTCGATATCGCCCGCCAGCTTCTGAGCTTCATGCCCTCCAACAACGAGGATGATCCCCCGGAGTTCTCCACCGATGACCCGGCCGACCGCCTCTGTCCGGAGCTGCGCGAGATGGTGCCGGTCAACCCTAACGAGCCCTATGATGTCCGCGAAGTTATCGAGTGCATCGTCGACAACGGCGAGTTCCTTGAGGTCCATTCCAGGTGGGCCGCAAATATCGTGGTCGGATTGGCGCGATTCAACGGCCGCTCCGTGGGAATCGTCTCCCAGCAGCCGATGGTCCTCGCCGGAACGCTGGACATCAACGCCGCCATCAAGGCGGCCCGATTCGTCCGATTCTGTGACGCCTTCAACATCCCCATCGTCACCTTGACCGATGTGCCCGGCTACCTACCCGGTGTTGAGCAGGAGCACAGCGGCATCATCATCCACGGCGCCAAGCTCCTCTACGCCTACGCAGAGGCGACCGTCCCCAAGGTCAGCGTCGTCACCCGCAAGTCCTATGGAGGCGCATTCCTCGTCATGTCGTCGCAGATGCTGCGCGGAGACATCGGCTACGCGTGGCCCGGCGCACAGATGGCCGTTATGGGATCCGAGGGCGCGGCCGACATCATCTTCCGCGACCGCATTCGAAGCGCGGAGAATCCCGACGAGGAACGCCAGCGAGCAATCGAGGAATACAACACGCAGTTCCTCAACCCCTATATCGCCGCAGCTCGAGGCTATATCGAAGACGTGATTGATCCTGCCGACACACGCAAGCTCATCATCCGCGCCCTTGAAATGCTGCGCAATAAGCGAGATACTATGCCGCCGCGCAAGCACGGGAACATCCCTCTCTGAAATAAGAGCTGCGCGGAGCGAAACAAGGAACACATGACAACGAATGGCATAAGCGAAAGCCTGCGCGCCGCAATCCTCGCGGCCATCGAAGCGTATGAGCAGGACGAAATGCCCATCCGCAACCTCGCGTCCTCTTCCACCGACGCGTGGCGTGTCCGTGGCCGCCGCATGATCATGAACATGCGCTACGCCACAGGGCGCACGCTGCCCGCCCTGCCATCCCGCCGGCGGGGGGCATCCCAAATCTCGGGGAGAACATCCTGATGACAACAAACGGCGCAAGTCCCTTCGCGGCAGACGCCGCGCCCGTCCGCATCGCGGACATCACACTCCGCGACGGCCACCAGTCCATCCTCGCCACGCGCATGAGGACGCCGGACATCCTTGAAATCATTCGCATGTTGGATGACGTCGGCTTCCATGCCTTTGAGGTGTGGGGCGGCGCAACCTTTGACGTCATGACGCGGTTCCTCAATGAGGACCCGTGGGAACGCGTTAGGCTCCTAAAGTCCGTCGCACCAAAGACACCATTCATGATGCTCCTGCGCGGCCAGAATCTGGTGGGCTACCGCAACTACCCTGATGATGTCGTCCACGCATTCGTCCGCGAGGCTGCGGAAGTCGGCATCGATATCTTTCGCGTCTTTGACGCCCTCAATGACACCCGTAACTTTGAAACCGCCTTTGAGGCAATCGCCGACAGCGGCAAGCACATCCAGGGAACCGTCTGCTATTCCGTTACTGATCGACACATGGGCGGCCCCGTCTTTACCCGCGACTACTTCGTCGATAAGGCAAAAGAGATCGAGAAGATGGGCGCCCACTCCCTTTGCGTCAAGGACATGGCCGCCCTGCTTGCCCCCTACGACGCCTATGACCTGATCAGCGCCCTCAAGGATGCCGTCTCCATCCCCATCCACCTGCACACCCACTACACATCCGGCCTTGGCCAGATGACGCAGCTCAAGGCCATCGAGGCCGGTGTTGACATCGTTGATACCGATCTCTCTCCCCTTGCCCTACGCACGGCCCACCCCGCCACCGAGCCGTTGGTCGTTGCGCTCGAAGGCACGCCGCGCGACCCGGGCATCGACCTCGACCGCCTCATTGAGGCAAGTGACCGCCTAGAGCAGATCCTGCAAGAGAAATACATGCACCTGCTCGAAACCAAGAAGTTCTCAATCATCGACACCAGCGTCCTTACGCATCAGGTGCCCGGCGGCATGACCTCCAATCTCATGTCCCAGCTCGCCGAGGCCGATGCCCTCGACCGCCTGCCGGAGGTTCTGGAAGAGCTGCCGCGGACCCGCAAGGATCTCGGCTACCCGCCGTTGGTGACTCCTACAAGCCAGATAGTGGGTATCCAGGCGGTCCAGAACGTTTTGTTTGGCCGCTATGAACTGGTCAGCCAGCAGATCAAGGATTACGCCTTCGGCCTCTACGGCCAGCCGCCGCTCCCAATGGACAAGGACGTCCAGAAGACTGCCCTCAAGGGCTACGAGCGCGGCACCCGCCCGACAAAGAAACGCCCCGCCGATATCCTCGACCCCGAAATGGACGCCGCCCGTGAGGCCACAAAGGACGTGGCCAGGAACGATGGCGATGTCCTCATCTATGCTCTCTACCCCGTCACTGGTCTCCGATTCCTCCGTTGGAAGTACGGTCTTGAGGAGCCGCCGCCGGAGGTTGGCCCGGACTACAGGCCTCCGGCAGCCGACGCGCCCGCAACCGGTACGCCGCCGGCCGACCTCAGCGCTGCCGCCCGCACGTTCAACGTGCATGTCGGCACGGAGCGATTCCAGGTCATCGTCGATCCGGCTGACGGCCAGTCAAGCGGCCGTGTCAGGCCAATGGCCCCACGCGCAGGAGGCGGTCGAACCCCTCAGCCCCCGCCACCAGCCCCTGACACTCCTGCACCATCCACACAGAACGCCCCGGAGGGCGGCGCGCTCCTCACATCGCCAATGCCCGGTCTCGTCATCCGTTACGAGGTTGAGGTCGGACAAGCCGTCAAGGCTGGCGATACCGTCATCGTTATCGAGGCGATGAAGATGCAGAACATGCTCCCGTCACCCGTCGATGGCGTCATCGTTGAACTCCCCCGCGCCGCCGGTGACCGCGTCGCTCGTGGCGATATCCTTGCTGTCATCGGCCCGCCGCAGGACTCATAAGGCGCAAGACCCAAGATGGCCTATGCTGTCCCACGATCCATCGTCTATTGGTCAATGGCCGGACAATGAGAGTTGGGAGGCTTCTGTGGGCAGTTCCAGCGACAGTGCTGCTCATGATACTCATTGCAGCGTGTGGAGACGCACAACCTGTCGAAACAGCGACGCCGGTAGTCGATACTGTGGCTGAAAGAGATGCTTGGCTCATGCGCTCTAATGGATTTGTCGCATTTGGGCTGGACGACGTTGAAAACGTTTGGATGATGGACGTGCATTGCCTGACGTCGGGAATTGCAGTCGCGATGGAAAGGGTTGGCGGGATTTACACGGAAGGTGCAGAGGGCCATTCCGTGCCGGTTACCGCAGCAGCGGACGGCCGCACGCGAGAAGAGACATGGCTATATGTCCCGCGGGAGGATCAATTCCGGTTCCAGGACTATTTGCTTGCCAGCAATCCCGGTATTGTAGTGGGCCAGTTATCCGACAGTGAAACGGTGAAATACAGTATCCCGACCGACGCCAACCCCTATATTGTCAATTTTGAAACCGCCGGGTTGGTCGAGCATGTTCCTGATCCCGATGAGTTCTGTTGACAGGTGAAGAGATGTTGAAGCAGTGGAAGAGAGGGAGAAACTCAGATGGCGTATGACGTCACATTCATTCCGGGCGATGGAATTGGGCCTGAAGTCTCAGGCGCGATGCGCCGCGTTATCGAAGCGACGGGCATCGAATTCAATTGGGACGTTCAGGAAGCCGGTGAGGCTGTCCTTGAACGCGAAGGGGAGTTAATCCCTGACCGAGTCCTGGACTCTATTCGCAAGAATGGAGTCGGCATCAAGGGCCCGCTCACAACTCCTGTTGGCACCGGCTTCCGTAGCGCCAACGTGGCACTCCGCAAGGCACTGGATCTCTATGCCAATCTGCGTCCCTCCAAGAGCTACCCGGGCGTTCGGTCGAGGTACACCAACGTCGATATCGTTGTCGTTCGGGAAAACACTGAAGACCTCTACGCGGGTGTTGAATTCGAAAAGGACGCTGAAGGCACGGCGGAAGTCATAGACTTCCTTCGCAATGCCTCCGGCCAGCCCATCCGCGACGACTCCGCCATCTCAATCAAGCCCATCTCCGTGACGGGCAGTGAGCGCATCGTTAGGTTCGCTTTCGAGTACGCAAAGGCCAACAACCGCAAACTCGTCACCGCCGTCCACAAGGCCAACATCATGAAGTTCTCAGACGGCCTCTTCCTTGAGGTCGCCCAGAACGTCGCCAAGGACTACCCGGATATTGAGTTCAACGACCGCATCGTCGATAACCTCAGCATGCAGATGGTCTCGCGCCCGGAGGAGTACGACGTTCTCGTATTGCCGAACCTCTACGGAGACATCATTTCAGACCTCTGCGCCGGTCTCGTCGGCGGCCTCGGCCTCGCACCCGGCGGTAACATCGGTGAGAACGGCGCTGTGTTTGAGCCTGTCCACGGCTCCGCCCCGCGCTACACCGGCCAGAACCGCGTGAATCCAACGGCAACAATCCTGACCGGCGCGCTCATGCTTCGACATCTTGGTGAACAGGAAGCCGCCGAGCGCGTCGAAGGCGCAGTCGCCGAAGTCATACGCGAAGGCAAAGACGTTACATACGACTTCAAGCCGGACCGAAACGACCCCACCGCCGTCGGCACGCAGGAAATGGCAGACGCCATCATCGCCAAGATGCAATCTGGCAAGCGTTCCTAAATCACGTACGCAAGCAAACTGAACCCCAAAATGTAACGAAGGAAAGGATAATCATGCGCAAGAAGGTAACCGTAGTTGGTGGTGGAAATGTCGGCGCGACGGCGGCACAGCGAATCGCCGAACGCGACTACGCTGATGTCGTGCTTGTCGATGTCGTTGAGGGTATGCCACAGGGCAAGGCCCTCGATCTCGCGCAGAGCGGCCCGGTTCTCGGATACGACTCCGCCGTCACCGGCGCGAACTCCTATGAGACGACCGCAAACTCCGATATCGTCGTCATCACCGCCGGCATCGCCCGCCGACCCGGCATGACCCGCGACGATCTCCTCCGCACCAACATGGGAATCATGGACAGCGTCGTCAGCGAGGTAGTTGCAAATTCCCCGGATTCAATTCTCCTCATCGTCTCCAACCCTCTCGACGCGATGGTCTACCACGCCCACAAACTATCCGGCTTCCCGAAGGAGCGCGTCGTTGGAATGGCAGGTGTCCTCGACACCGCCCGAATGCGAACCTTCATTGCGCAAGAATTGAACGTGTCCGTTGAGGACGTGAATGCCTATGTACTTGGCGGCCACGGCGATACCATGGTTCCCCTCGTCCGCTACACCACCGTCGGCGGCATTCCGCTTGAGAACTGGCTGCCCAAGGATCGAGTCGAGGCCATCGTGCAACGGACGCGCGACGGCGGCGGCGAAATAGTAAGTCTTCTCAAGACTGGTTCTGCGTTCTACGCCCCTTCTGCGGCTGTCCTCCAGATGGTTGATTCGATTCTGCTGGACAAGCGCCGCATCGTTCCCGCCGCCGCCTATCTCGACGGCGAATACGGCGTCAGCGGCGTCTTCATCGGCGTTCCGGTCATCCTTGGCGAGAACGGCGTGGAGAAGGTGATAGAACTCGAACTCACCGACGAAGAGCAGGCCGGTTTCCAGAAATCCCTCGAAGCCGTCAACGAACTCGTGGAGGCAATGGCCAACCTGGGCTAGTCGTCGTCCCTGACTCGCGCGTACGGCTCCCGCTCATACACCCGCGCCTCCCATAGCCCCGCCGGGCGCTGCATGACCTTGCGCAGCCCTGCATCGTGCAGTGTCTCGTCGATGACCGTTGGTGAATGGTCATAGACGCGGAACTTCTTTCGCGTCATGGCCAGCATGAGATTGATGACACGGATGCCGGTCCGCATCCAGATGGTCCGGCGCGGCATCGTCAGCGCCAGGTACTCGCGAGAATGAGCGCCGGAGGCCGCCAGCAACTGCTGGACAGAGGGGTAGCATCAAATGGCGCGGTCGAGCGTCACGATATCCGCTTCAGGGATTGTAGCAGCAAGGTCAACGAAATCACCCTGCCGCTCCTCCACCCTTTCCGTTAGCCCCATCTCCTCTGCCAGCTCCAGCGCCCCGGCAATGTTGGTTGGCGAGGCATCCACGCCCGTCGCGCGCTCCGCACCCGCAAGAAGCAGTTCCAGGTGCAGCGCGCCGATCCCACTGCCGATATCCAACACCGACTTCCCTTCCAGTCCGCGCGCTTGCAGGAACTCAATCAATGTCAACGCGCGTTGCCCAAGCCCGTTCTTCCGATACCCGGCCAATTGCCCTGACGAATAGCCCTTGTCGAACTGCTCGCTGAGGTTGTTCACCCTTACGAGCTCGCCTCCATCATCACCGTCTTTCCTGCTCATAAGCCTCAGTGTAGGTGCAATCGACCCGTTCCGTTTTCCCTCCGCCCCGCAACTGGCTATTCTGGACCTGAGAGATACACCCCCCATGCGGGTCCACTGGTAGGAGACTGAAACATGCCTGACGCGCTCATAGCTGAACTGGACGCCTTCGAGGGACACGCCTACGCCGTTTCATTTTCGCCGGACGGCAAGCGATTGCTCGTCGGCGGATTTGGAGGCCTTATCCGTGTGTACGACACAACCTCATGGCAAGAAGTTGCCCAATTCGTTCACCACGACAAGAGCACCAATCACATAGAATTCGCGCCCGACAATGACACCTTCGCCGTGTCCTCATCCGACCGCACCATCAGCGTCTGGAAGTCCGACGACACTGAGCCCTCCGCAATTCTCAAGGGCCACCGCAACACGGTTATGGGCCTGTCGTGGTCGCCGGACGGCAGCTGTCTCGCCTCCGCCGCCACCGACACCACGATCCGCATCTGGGACCCGGCCAACCCGGACACCAAGCCCACCTCGCTAAAGGCCCCCTATCGCATCGGTGCTCAGGTTGAGTACATGCCGGACGGCGAGACGTTGATCACGGCAGGAGGCGGCGACGAGGCCCTGGTGTGGTCACTGGAATCCGGTGAGGTCATCGCTCAGATGCCCGGCCACGACAAATCCGCTCGAGCCATGCAGCTCACGGCGGACGCCTCTAGGGTGATGACGCAGGACTTCGGTGGCGCGATTCACATGTGGTCGACATCCGACTGGTCCCTGATCGAGTCCCATGACATTGGCTCGAAGGCCCCACGCTCCGTGACGCTATCTCCGGACGGCACGCGCCTGGCAGTCATGGAAGAGAAGCGGGTTCGCGTACTCGCCCTGCCCTCGCTGGAATCCGTAGCCGAATACCCGCTATCCATCAAGGGTGTGCACTTGGCATCGTTCAACCCGGGCGGCAACCTACTCGCAGTCACAGCAGCAGACGGCAAAGCCCGAGTCTGGAATCTAGCCTGATTTTCCCCTCTCCTGAGGGAGAGGGCGTACCCAACCCGCCATTCCCGCGCAGGCGGGAACCCATCGGGTTTACTTCCGCGGCATCCCTGACAACTCGATGAACGGTTCCGTCGAGACGATGTGCCGCTGCAGGCCCATATCCCGCACGCTGAATCCGAGCGCCGTCCCAATCATCTGAGGCAGGTGCAGCACCGGCATATTGATGGGCTTGCCTGCGCTCTTGGCGGCCTTCGGCTGGAACTCGTCCAGGTTCAGGTGGCACAACGGGCAAGGAGTCACCAGCGCATGCGCGCCCAGCTCCTTCGCCTCAAGCGTGTGATTGCTCACCATCTTCAGACCGTTGTCCTCGTTGATGGTCATGATCGGGAATCCGCAGCATCGCAGCTTGCCCTCGTAATCGATAGGCTCTCCGCCAAGCGCCTCGATGATGTACTCCAGGTACTGATCACGATGCGCGTGCTCCTCGTTCATCCCGAGCACATAGCGAGGCCGCAGAATATAGCACCCATAGAATGGCGCAATCTTGAGACCGTTCAGTGGCCGCACAACCATGTCCTTGAGATTGTCCAGCCCGAGCTCCTCGACGACTGCCCACATCATGTGCGTCACGCGGACTGTGCCCTTGTACTCGAGGCCCTCCTCGGCGAGGTTCTCGTTGATTTTCGCCAGGTAGTCCGGCTTTTCGCGCAGCTTGTAGTTCACGCCGCTCATCACGCCCTGGCATGTTGAACAGATCGTCAGCAGCGTATCCAGCCCCATCTGCTCTGCAAGCGCGAAGTTGCGCGCGTTGAGCGTATCGACAAGTTCCTCATTCCGCTCGCCCAGCACACCCGCGCCTGTGCAGCTTGCCTGCTCAAGCTCGATAAGCTCCATGCCGATCTTCTCGGCAACCGCCGTCGCGGCAGGATACAATTCGGGCGTGCCTGCCTTGGACACGCAACCGGGCCAAAAGGCGTAGCGCATCGTACTCTATACCCCCAACTTGTCAAATAGGCGGCCGATATTCTTCGCCGTCGCAATCTTCTTGTGCATCAGCGGTGGCAGCCGACGCTTGAGCAGCCGCCTGATGCCCATCGGCGCAAGCTCGATTCCTGCACGGAAAAGGCCGAAAGTCTTCATCGCGAGGCCAAGCTCATTGAGGCGGCCGCTGTGCTTCACACTCGATGCGAACGCGTCAACATGTCGCGCCCCTCGGGTGTTTGTCAGCCCGGCATCCATCGCCATTGCCCGCACATCCATGATCCGCTCCATCGGTGCAACATCCTTCGGGCAGGCCGACACGCACATGAAGCACCGCGTGCAGTCCCACACGCCGTTCGGCTCCGTGTACAACTGAAGCCGCCCTTGCTTGTGGCCGTCACGTGGATCCCCGGCAAAGCGGAAGGCTTTGGCCAATGCGGCAGGCCCCAGGAAGCCCTTGTCCACCTCAAGCACAGTGCAGTCGGAGACGCACGCGCCGCACATGATGCAATTCATGGCGACCGCGAGTTCCATCATGGAGTCGTTAGAGACGAGGTATTCCTTATCCGGCACCGGTCCCTCGGGCTGCAGGTACGGCTGCACCGCATTCACCTTGTCCCAGAACATGTCCATGTTCACGACAAGGTCCTTGATGACCGGCTGATTGCCCATCGGCTCGACGGAGATAACGTCGCCCTCAAGCTCCTTGAGCTGGGAGACCATCGTTTTGCAGGCGAGGCGCGACTTGCCGTTTATCTTCATGGCGCAGGAGCCGCAGATGGCGCTCCGGCACGAGCAGCGCATGGACAGCGAGCCGTCCTGCTCGTCACGAATCGACAGCAACCCGTCGAGAACCGCGCCGTACTCCGGCAGGTCTACCTGGTATTCCTCGAAATGTGCCGACTCGTCCGTCTCTGGATCGTACCGCTTGACCTTCAGAGTTACATCCATCAGTAGGACCTCACCTGTGGTTCCCATTTCGTCATCGTCACCGGCAGATAATCCAGAACGGGATCGCCGTCCCCGCCGCGGTGAACAATGGTGTGCTTCAGATATTCCTCGTCGTTGCGATCGGGATAATCCTCCCGCGCATGTGCTCCCCGGCTCTCCTTGCGATTGATCGCGCTGACCGCGATGACCTCCGCCACGTCCAGCATGTAACCAAGTTCCAACACGGAAAGCAGATCCGTGTTGAAAACGCGTCCCTTGTTGTGCACGGACACGTTCGGGTACCGCTCCTTGATGTCCCGCACGGAATTCAGCGCCGCCGTCATTCCCTCTTCGGTTCGGAACACTGCGATACCGTCATTCATCGCGTTGCCCATTTCGAAGCGAAGTGTGGATGAGCGAAGTCCGTCCGCCGGGCGACCGAAGATTCCCTGTATGGAACCCTCCTGGTCCGCCAACTCTGCTTCCTCGCTGATTGGTGCCCAGTCATTGGCGTTGGCGTACTCGGTCGCCCCAGCGCCGGACCGCTTGCCGAACACGATCGTGTCGAGCAGAGAATTGCCGCCAAGCCGGTTTCCGCCATGGACGCTTACATTGGCGCACTCACCGGCAGCGAACAGCCCTTCGACGCCCTGCCAGCGCCCCTGCCCTGTCGCATCCCACGTCCGACCGTCAACGTCCGTCTTGATGCCACCCATGATGTAGTGGTGGCCGGGCTGAATCGGCACGGGCGCCTCGAGGATGTTGGTATTCGCATAGTCGCGCGCCAGTTCATAGATTTGCGCGAGTTTGGTCATAATCAGGTCGCGCCCAAGATGCCGCAGGTCGAGCAGGACACATCCGTCAATGCCCCGCCCCTCGCGGATTTCCATTGTCTCTGCCCGGGAAACCACATCGCGAGAAGCAAGCTCCTTCATATTCGGCGCGTACTTGTCCATGAAGCGCTCGCCGTTGGAGTTCAGCAGAAACGCCCCTTCGCCCCGCGCGCCCTCCGTGATGAGTACGCCATTCGCCTTCATCGTTGTCGGATGATGCTGGACGGCCTCCATGTCCATGAGCGTCGCGCCCGCCTGATATGCCAGCGCCTGCCCGTCCGCCGTCACAACGAGGCCGTTTGTCGTCGGGTTATAGACCTGTCCGATTCCGCCTGTTGCAAGGATTATCGACTTGGCACGAAAGACTTCAACCTTTCCGGTCGGAATCTCTAGCGCAATACAGCCGGCAATCTTGTTGTCCTCGACCAGCAGCTTTGTGACGAACCATTCCGAGTAGGTGGTTAGCCCACTCTTGAGAAGCTGCTCCCACATGACATGCAGGAGAACCTGCCCCGTCTGGTCCGCAACAAAGCATGTGCGGTTGACGGACGTGCCGCCAAAGGCGCGGGCATCGATGGTGCCGTCGTCGTTCCGGTTGAAGATGACACCCATGCGCTCAAGGGCGTAGATATCGCCCGGCGCTTCCGAACAGAGAATCTCGATAGCGTCCTGGTCGCCAAGGTAGTCGCTACCCTTGACAGTGTCGTAAGCGTGCGCTTCCCAGGAATCGCCCTCGCTGACCGCTGCCTGCACACCGCCTTGAGCGGCGGCTGAATGGCTGCGCGTCGGATAAATCTTGGAGATCATGGCGACGTCTGCGCCCATCTCCTGTGCCTTCTGTGCGGCCCTCATGCCCGCAAGACCGCCGCCGATGATGATGACCTGGTGTTGGCGCATAGTGCTGCCGGTCTCCTCCAGCCCAAGATGAGAATGTGACGCGAGTTTAGCATGGCGGAATCGACGCGCTCAACAGCGGGACACACGACCTCACCCTTCTCCACCTGCCTGCCACGCGCTACCATTGACCTATGCGTATGTCCCAGATGTTCGGCAAAACCCTGCGGGATGACCCATCCGACGCGGACACTGCCGGACACCGACTCCTCATTCGCGCCGGACTCGTCGCGCAGGTCGCGGCCGGCGTTTACTCCTACCTCCCTATGGCGCTGCGCTCAATGCGGAAAATCGAGAACATCATCCGTGAGGAGATGAACGCTGCGGGCGCGCAAGAAGTCCTCATGCCCGTCATCCAGCCCGTTGAACTCTGGCGGCAGAGCGGACGCGAAGAGGCCTTCGGCCCCACCCTGTTACACCTCAATGACCGCCGAGAGCGCCAGATGGTGCTCGCCCCCACACACGAGGAGGCCGTCACCGACCTCGCCCGCCGCCACGTCCGTAGCTACCGCGACCTGCCCATCAACCTCTACCAGATTCAGACCAAGCTCCGCGACGAGGCCCGCCCACGCGCCGGTCTCATACGTGTGCGCGAGTTCCATATGAAGGACGCCTACTCCTTTGACACTGACCAGGATGGCCTCGATGTCGCATACGACAAGATGGTGCAGGCCTACTGGAACATCTTCCGCCGTTCAGGGCTTGATGTCGTCGCAGTCGAGGCGGACAGCGGCGCGATGGGCGGCAGCGATTCGCAGGAATACATGCTCCTTGCGGACACAGGCGAGGATGAGTTGGTCAACTGCCCTGCCTGTGGCTACGCCGCCAATGTTGAACGCGCCCGTTCCCGCTACGCCCCCGCACCCGACACCGGCGAGCCGAACGACATTGAAATCATCGACACCCCCAACATGACCACCATCGCTGAACTCGCCGAATTCCTGTCCATCGAAGAGAGCCAGACCCTCAAGGCAGTCTTCTATGTCCATGATGGTGAGTTCATCTTCGTTGCCATTCGCGGAGATCTCGACGTGAACGAAGTCAAACTGGCCAACGCCCTCGGCGGCGGCGAACTCCGCCTCGCCTCCGATGAAGAGGTCAAAGCGGCCGGCATCGTTGCCGGTTCAGCCTCCCCTGTCGGCATCGACAACGTTCGCAAACTCGGAGACCTCTCCGCGACACAGGGAGCCAACTATGTCGCGGGCGCAAACGATGCCCAGAAACACTTCCGAAACGTCAACCATGGCCGCGACTTTCAGCTTGATGACGTCATTGATATCGCGAAAGCGGAAGAGGGACACGGCTGCCCCCGCTGCGACGAAGGTACGCTCAATTTCTCCCGCGGCATAGAGGTCGGCCACGTCTTCAAGCTCGGCACGAAATTCAGCGAAGCGTTCAGCGCGAACTACGTCACCCAGGACGGCGAGGAAAAGCCCATGTTCATGGGTTGCTACGGCATCGGTGTCGGTCGCCTGCTCGGCGCGGCTATCGAGAGCCGCCATGATGACGAGGGCATCATCTTCCCCGCCAGCATCGCCCCCTACGACATCCATCTCGTCTCCCTGAATCCCGGTGATGAGGAAATCGCCAGCGCTGCCGACGAGGTCTACAACTCACTAACGTCGGCCGGCCTGGAAGTACTCTTTGACGACCGCGACGAATCCGCCGGAATCAAATTCAGCGACGCTGACCTGCTCGGGATGCCCCTGCGTGTCACCGTCAGCCGCCGCTCCATGCGGGATGGCCGCAATGCCGAACTGAAACTCCGTAGCCGCGACCGTGATTCGGCGACAATCGTCCCTATAGTGAACGCCGTTCAGGAAGCGCGCGGCCTTCTCAACGAACTGTCGGGCGCCAACTGAGATGTCTGCCTTTGACGAGAGGCCGAGACGCTACATAAGATTGCCAGAGAAGAACAGCGAGGCGTCATGACGGCATCGTCTGAAACAGAGTCCCGAACATCCCCGATGTGGGGACTTGTGCAGCCCGCCGTTCTCCTGGTCTTGTCAGAAGGGCCGCAGCACGGCTATGCTCTCCTTGAGGCGCTGCAAGCTCGCGGCTACCTCCCGGGCAAGGCGGACGTGGGCAATCTCTACCGTGGACTCAGGCGGCTTGAGAAATCCGGCGCAGTCACGTCTGAATGGGTGCGCCAAAGCGGCCCCGGCCCCTCTCGCCGCACGTACCAGATCACGGATCAAGGCCGTCAACTTCTTTATCAAGAGGCTCTTGCTCTTGCCGACCGCGCCGGAGTCATAGCCAAACTCCTCAATGAGTATCGCCGCCTCTACCCCACCGGGCCGGATGGGCGCTGAGCCGCATGGCGCAAACGCCAACCCGCTGCGAAGCTCTCATTAACGACCTGCCCGCAGGACTAACACCCGGCCCAAGCCGTCAAGGCCGGTGAACGCCGTGCCGCTGTTTAGGGTCTTCTCGTTTCTCCTGCGCCTCATCCCGCGTCAGCTCATCATCCTGC
>JAPOOK010000015.1 GCA_026713485.1 Chloroflexota bacterium
CGCGGCACGATGAAGACCAGCAGGCCGCTCTCGGCCAGGTAGCGCGTGCAGTGCGTCAGGAAGGCGTGTTCCGTCCGCTTGTCCTCCGCGTCATGATCGTAGGGTGGGTTCAAGAGGAGCAGGCCGAAGGCCCCGTTCGCAATCGACGTGGCGAACAGGTCCGAGGCCAGTGTCCGGTGGAGCCGCTTCTCGGCCTCCTCCGCCCGGTCCCGGTGCAGCTCCACGCCGTAGGTCTCGATGGTCATCGAGTTGGGCCGGTCGAGGTTCTCGGCCAGCCTCTGGAGCGCGTCCCCGCCCCCGCAGCAGGGGTCGAGGATGCGGATGGTCTCCCGGTCCCGGTGGTAGTAGCCGGAGGGGGTGTGAATCAGTTCCGCGAGCAGGTCTATCACCCGCTCCGGCGTGGGGTAAAATCCCCCTTTCGCCTGGGCAGCTAGTCTCATGTCGTGTCTCCTTTCTTGCTTACTCTTCTGTCCGCTGGCGCCGCACCCAGACGGACTGGGCCTTGCGCTCGCGTGTCTCGAAGTCCCACTCGTAGGTGCGGCCGTCGAATGTGTCTCGAAGTGCGCCGTCCACGATGGCCGAAACGTGCTTGGTGGTGCCGACGACGCAGTCGCCGTATCGGTGGTGCGCCTCGGTAAAGGTGGGCCGCTCTCCCGCCGGCAATGAGGGACGCGCTGACATTGGCGGCTAAGGTCTCGCATGACATCATCATCGATACACCATCAGACATGCGAAACGTGACGGAATGGGCGAAGCAGCAGGCGTGCTGGAACAGAGTGTCCGAAGCACCTCTGGACCTACCTTCGGCCTTTGAGGGGGAACTCCAGAGCCAAAGCGACGTTGCGGAGGCGCAGAAGGAAGCCGTTAGAGATCAGCAAGTGCTCAACGGGATTGAGGCACAGACCGCCGTGGTGAATGCCGGTTCAGAATTTTGGAAAGGGGTATATGAATGGGGAGACGCGCGGCGGTTGATCTCTCCGGATGAAAAGGGGATGTTGACCGTGGCGATGCTGATTCCAAGCAAAGTTCCGTCTGAGAAGCAAAGCCAGCGATTGCTTGAAACCCTAAGTCGCCTCCAGGAGGAAGGATGCCCTGAGAACCTAGGAGGCTAGACTGCAAGTCCAAGTGCGGGCTTAGGATGCAGAAAGGGGATAGAACCGAAACGCTCATGAGGCCATTGGATCACTACAGCGACCTGCCCACGAAGGGTGGTTGTGCCTATTGTGGGGTAAGTCTGGGACGCGAGAATGCAACGGTGGATCACGTTCCAACGAAGGCCTTGCTAGACGGGTCGAACACGAAGGATCCACCGACCGTACCTGCCTGTCTGGACTGTAATTCCAGCTTTGCAAGGGATGAAGAGTACTCAGTCGCCTTCCTCGCATCGGTCATTGGCGGGACAACGAAACCTGATCAGGGTCAGTTTCCTGCAGCCGCAAGAATTCTCGGCTATAGCAGAGGCCTGCGACAGAGGATTGAACAGTCCAAGCGAACTCAAGCCAGCCTTTGGGGGCAACCCAAAGCCTCTTGGTTACCAGAAATCGACCGGATAGAGAGGGTTGTTGTAAAGAATGCCCGCGGCCATGCATTTTTGGCACTTGGGCACCCCTTCTTGGAAACTCCTAGCTCGACGACAATTGTGCCGCTCTTGGTTATGCACTCCGAACGGAGGAGGGAATTCGAGGAAGGGTTCCTTGGTGTTTCCGCATGGCCAGAAGTTGGCAGCCGCCTGATGCAACGCATTGCACTGAGCGACTTCGGTTCCGCCGGATGGATTGAAGTGCAGCCGGACATTTACCGATATGTGGTTGATGAGTTCGGGAATGTGAGAATGGTGCTACATGAATACCTTGCCATCGAAGTTATTTGGGAGACATGATGGTCGGCAATCTTCGGCTTGGCTCTGATGTGCTTCAACGATTCTTCTCGAATGTCCATGATTCGAAAGAATTGGCATAGAACAGGCAAAGGAAACTACGAACAGACATGAAGACCTACAATCTATTTGTTAGCCACTCTTGGGCCTATGGAAATCAATACGACCGACTGGTGACCCTCTTAAGTGCCCGACCGTACTTTCGTTTCAGGAATCATTCGGTTCCTCGTTATGATCCCATTCACTTGACTCGTTCCGACGTAAGGTTGCGCCGGGCAATTAGAGAGAGGATGGCAGGCTGTCATGCTGTTCTGATTTTGGCTGGAGTTTATTCCACTTACAGCAAATGGATAAACATAGAGATCAGACTTGCCCTCACCGGCTTCTCGCAGCCAAAACCGATCATCGCAATCGCTCCTTGGGGCAGTCGCCGGACCTCTAGTTTCGTGAAGCTTGTCGCCAATGAAGTTGTCGGATGGAACACGGAGAGCGTAGTCAGGGCAATCAGAAATCATGCCTTATGAGTATGGATGACCAGGACCGCCTGCTTGACATCTACAAGCTTCACGCTGAGCTGGCGGATCGCGTCAGCCAGCGGCGAGAAGGGGCGAACAGGTTACACGTTGGCTTGTACGTGGCGCTATTTGCTCTTTTGGCCGGTTTCCTGAGATTCGGCTTCGGCGAAGCACCGGAGTGCTTGATCCTCGGTGTGATTGGGGTCGTAGGGGCACTCTTGTCAGCCTCGTGGTACTTGATCATCAGGTCTTACAGGCAGTTGAATAGCGAGAAGTTCCGTGTCCTGCACGAACTGGAGGAGCGATTACCATTCCAATTCTTTAAGTCCGAGTGGGACCCTCAGCTGACGGGCGGTAAAAGTAACAAGTACTTGCGCCTAACCCATGTGGAGACCGCGCTCCCCATTATCTTTGGAATTCTGTTCATCAGCCTAGTCGCTTACGCGCTATTTCAGTGATTTGGTAACACGCGTTCAGAGTGCGCACGGATCAAGGAGCCCGGGTCCTTACGAATCGTCCAGGGCCCTGTTGATTGTCGTCCACCTCCACGGAATTGGATCATCCAAGTGCGGAACTCCCGTGTAAGTTCTGCCGTGAGGGCGTACTTGGATGATCGGCTTCCCAAGCTGTTGGGCAATATCAGTCTCAGTCAAGACTCCCGGAGCATTTTGTGTGTCCTGTCCTACCAAGACAATCACAACGTCACTGCCTCTGATCGCAGCCCGTGCCTTGGCCTTCCATTCGGCTGTCTCATAGGCCCTATTCAGTGAGGAGTTAACCACGCGGTGGGTTGACTCCTCCTCTGCTTGTTTGAAGAAATTGTTCTTTAGGTCGTTGTCCCGATCGTACTCGAAGCTAACGAATATGCGGCGTGTTGGCATAGGGTCCTCCGCGGGAAGTTGAGCGCGATCCAATAGTATGCCAAGCCTTACGTTGAATCTAGCCCCCGACCTTTGCCTCAACGTTCTCACTGCAGACATTCCTCATCACGATCTTTGTGCCATGAGTCGGTGAGACTTAGCCATCGTTGAGACCTCCACGTGCCTCTGCTCACCTGAGGTGCTCGAACCAGACTGGGGGTCTGTGGCGGCGAGTCTGTGCAAAGGGCAAACCAGCGGATCAGGCCACAATCGGCGAGTAGCCATGAGCTGAGCTCTACCCAACTTCATCTATTGCCTTGGGGAGTGCTCGTCCTATGTTCGCGGAGAGAGTAGGGGGAACTCTATCCAGCCGTATCGCTCACCATGGGAACGACCTCTCGCTCCTCTGAGCAATTGCAACGGCCGGCGAAGCCTCGACCCCAAGTTGACTTGCGACTGTCCTGCCGCGCAGCCCTCGGACCCAACCAGACACATTTGCCATCGAGCTGTTTCTCGAACCATCGCGCGGAAATCCCCGCCTAGCACAAAACGCCTGTTCTGACAATGGCCTGCAGGCCATTACCAACCCTGCTTTCGATCCGGAGAATCGTGGGGGCGAGTATCACCCCACGATGGTGCGGAGATCAGGAAGCAATATCCGGTTGAGTAAGAGCAGTCGCGTTTCTCTAGAGCTACAGCGAGCCGTCCGGCTGTATGTGGACGCCTACGTACTGAGGCACGGTCGGGTGCGTGCGGCTATGCATCTCGATGTTTCGCGACACACGTTGTGGCGGTTCCTGGACCGGCGACGCGCCGGTCGGGCCGTGGAACAGACGGTCATCGCCAAGTTCGGCGCGGATCCTGCGCGCATCGACGAGGCGCGCTACGCTGTGCTCGCGGAACCGACGGATTCGTTTGATCCGCGACAACCGGAGGGCATTTCACGCCCTCTCCGGCAAACGCTGCTGATGATCTGCCGAACGCCGCTCATCACCGTCGAGAACCTATCCGAGTTGCGCGGTGTTGCGCAGTCCACGCTGCGCGACCGCCTGCGGACACTCAAGTCGTATGGCTATGCGGCATCGGTGCAGCACCGACTGCGGCAGTTCGGCCCGCGGCCTCAGCTCCGCTGGTACCCGACGCAGGAGGGGATCCGCGAGGCTGTCGGCGACGGCAAGTTGGCCACATTCCTACGGGCCCGACCGGTGTCGCGCCAATGGTTTCAACTACTTGCGGAGCGGCTGGACAGCATCGCCGTCATCTACCGCATCGCCGCAAAAGTCGCCATCGCGGACGCACACCTGGCATCAGTGAGGGTCGATCACTATCGCAGCGGGCCTTACGATGCCCTGTTCACCATGCCCGACGGCCGTTCGCTCGGCATCATTCGGCAAGGGCCGATGCTGCCTACCGCCAATCTCCGTTACCGCTTCAGGAGTTTGGAGCGGCTGACCTACTTCCAGAGGCCGAAAACCACCCTCGTTGTCACATCATCCGACCAAGCAACGCGCCGGGCGTTGAGGCTGATGTCGCTCGGCTATGAAGACACCTTCGCCGCCACGGAGTCTAGGATCCTCAGCAACAGCACCACAGCCAAGGTCTGGCAGCAAGGCGGCGTCCTCGACTTCAGGGAGCAGCTCTCGACGATTGCCCCGCACGCCAGCCTCGACGACATCCTTGACACGCTGGACACGTTCATCAGAGACCCCGAGGAGAACAATCGAATTCCGGCGTTTCCGATCCCCGACTTAATCTACGACCACAGGGTTGTCGCCACAATGCCGGCCCCTGAGAAGCAGCTTGTGTCCTCGCTGTCAGTCACGTTGCCCCGCGCGGAGAAGGATGTGCTCGATGTCCTCGCGGATTGGCCCCTGTCCACTACCGACCAACTTGCCAGCCTGTTGGGCGGCGTCACCAAGCGTCGTGTCAATCAACTCCTGCATTCGCTGAAGAGGCAATTCCTCATCCACACCGATGAGTTTGGCCACGTCCTCAGCGAGAAGGCCCTCACATACCTTTCGCGCAGGGATCGCGCCGCCGTCGGCCAGACCCTTGACCGCTGGAGCGCGGAACCTTTCCCGGACGGTAATACGACCAGTATCCCCTACCTTGGCACTGCCCTACGCACGATGGAAGCCCAGCCTGACCATCACGCCGGCATCACCGACTTCATCGCTAGACTGAACGCCAAGGCTAGGCTGTCACGCGATTACGACGTTCGCTTTCTGCTGCCCACGGCCCGCAGCCAGATCACTTACTCGTACGACGACAGGAATTACGTCCTGATGCCCGATGCATCGTTCCAGCTTACGTTCAAGGGTGACTGGCACACGTACTTCCTTGAGTTCGAGCGCCGCGCCACAACCCTCAAGCGCGTCACCGAGCGGCTCCAGTCCTACATTCGGTACTTCAACAGCGACTATGCCCGCAGGGATCATGGGGGGCGATGGCCACGGGTGCTCTTCGTCTTCGAGTCGGAAGCCAGCGAATCCAACTTCATGCTTGCGACGAGGAAGGTTTCCTGGGCCCCGTTCTTCAGCACAACAACCGAGATTCTCGCTAAACGCGGACCTCTCGCCTCGATATGGAGACATGCCAGCCAGCCACCGATTGTGAGACAGCATGTTGCCCACTACAGATAGAACGTTTGCACTTGCCCACCTCGTTTCCAGCATTTCCCAGAGACCACGGCCCGGCATATCTGCCGCGCCTCGTTTATCCCTGTCTGACCTGAACAGGTTCGACGGTGCTAACTCGGTGCAAAGGAGTGCAAAGCCAAAACTGATTCCGTCCGATGCGGAGAGGACACGAATATGTGCCGTGAGGACGGTCTTTCGGAGCACTTTCCTATCTGGGCGAGGAGCAGGACCGGATCATCCAGACGGTGCAACTCTACCGCGAGAACGGCCATCGTGGACGAGATGCCTCCCGGTTGGGGCCAAAGCAGCGATGTTGACATTTTTGCAACTTTTGAATCTGGCACTTGCACCGCCCCAGATACAAACGGCAGTTTTGGCAGCGCCCATTTTCGGTCGGCTCGCGCTTCCCTGAGATGGAATAGGCGGCATAGTTTGCGGTATGGTATCGAGTGAGGAAAATGGGCCGAGGCGGTTTGTCGATGAGAGGGAAAATGAGGTCAGGCTGAGCGATGAAAGACTCCGGCACATTCTCCGACGGCACCCTGAAATGGCTTACCAAGTGCATCGGTTCGCGGAGACGCTTGCTGAGCCGGACACTATTGCCCTGTCGCGAACTCGCTCCGCCGTGCGGCTCTGCTATCGCCTGTACCCGGATCTGCGCGGGAGGAATCGCTACGTCTGCATCGTGGTGAAGCAGGAGCGCGGCTACTCTTGCATCCTCACCGCCTACCTCGACCGGAGAATCAAGGGGAAATGAATATGACGGCCAGAAAGGTCTCGGTCTGGTACGACGACGAGGGCGACATGCTCGAGGTCTTGTGGGCCTTTCGAGAAGGCTACTTCTCGCCGACGGACGATGAGCGCATCCTCAAGCGGCTCGACGATCGCGGCCAGGTCATCGGATTCCTGATCCACGAGGTCAGCACGCTCAAGCACCCGAACCCCATTGAGCTTGACCTGGAAGATGAGGCCCCTGCCGATGACGTGGACAACGTCACCGTCAATCAGGCAGCCGCCCAGCTCGGTGTTTCCGTCCGCCGAATCCGCCAACTGGCCCGAGACGGCCGCTTCCACGGGGCAGTCAAATCAGGCTCCGAGTGGCTGATTCCCACGCCTATCAGTCTGACGCCCGGCAAGCGCGGGCCGGCGGGGGTAGCGGGGCGATAACATGCTTCAAAGGACACCATCGTATAAAGGTTGTTGGTATAGATTCCATTGGAGGAATATACTAGGGTTATGCCGTGGCAGGTTGAGGTTACTGACGAGTTCAAGCAATGGTGGGACGATCTGACCGAATATCAGCGGGATGCGGTGACTTCACGAGTCGAACTCCTGATGGAGTATGGTCCGAATCTACCCCATCCGTATTCGTCCGACATCAGAGGCTCCCGGCACGGTGGCATGCGCGAACTCCGAGCTCAGAATCGGGGCAGGCCAATCCGAGTCTTCTATGCCTTCGACCCGAGGCGGTCCGCCATCCTTCTGGTTGGTGGTGACAAGACAGGCAATGACAGATTCTACGAGGAGTTCGTCCCGGTGGCCGACAGGCTATACGACGAACACCTGGATGAGTTGAGAAGGGAGGGATTGATCTAATGAGTGGAAGGCGTCCATTTGCCGAGTTGACCAAGGACATTTCGCCCGAGCGCCGCCGGCGCATAGACGAGATGAAGAAGGAGTTGTTGGCCGAGATGCCTCTGCACGAGCTTCGCCGGGCCCTCGAATTGACTCAGCGGGATCTTGCGGAATCCATGAACGTCAATCAGCCGGCCATCTCGAAGATCGAACAACGTAGTGACGTGTTCATCTCCAGCCTTCGGTCATACATCGAGGCAGCAGGGGGGAAGCTCAAGATCATCGCCGAATTTCCCGAGGGCGAGGTTGCCATTACTAACTTCTCTGAGGTGGGAAAGGCAATACGCGAGGCCTAGATGCTGATGATGGTTCCAGGAAAGGCTGGCCATACGCCAGGGCGGATAGCTGAGATAGGCTAGAGCATGACTGTGCCCAATCCTCGGCGCCAACGGGTAGCCAAGAAAGTTCTCGATGAATTATTCGACCACCCGAGCACCGTCACTGTAATTCACTATTCATGTGAGAGTTTCTATGAGCGCAAGGAGGGTCAATCTCCTAGAATCACCTCGATAGCATTGCGGAAGCTTGATTCTGCCCAGACGAGATCCTTCTCAATACACCAAGTAGCTGAGAGGAATGGGGTGGCTTTCGAAGAGATTAGGGTGAACTATGACTCGCTCGAACGAGAGATGCTAAAGCAGTTCTTCGAGTATCTAGCCGGCTTTAAGGATATGAAGTACCTGCACTGGAACATGCGGGATACGAGCTACGGTTTCCAAGCAATCGAACATCGCTTTCGGGTTCTGTGTAGCAAAGACATTACCCTCCATGTAGTTGACGATAGACAGAAAGTAGACCTGTCCAGATTGTTGCAGGACATTTACGGCTCTGGCTACATCGGCCACCCAAGAATGCAACGGTTGGTGGAGAAGAACGGAATAGCCCTTCGTGATTTTCTTCCGGGCAGCGAAGAGGCCCAAGCCTTTGACAATCAGGATTTCGCAGCATTGCACTTGTCCACACTCAGAAAGACGGACATCATCGCCAATATCGCTGCGCGGGCCCATGATCGCGAACTTCGGACCGAAACCAACTGGTGGGCGATGCGTGGCGGGTCATTTCTTTCTGTTTGGAATTGGGTAGCTGAACACTCAACAATCACTCTCTTGGTCGGCATTGTCGGCGTTGCTGCTACCATCTTCGGTATTCTATGGGGTCTCGATTAGCTCGAAGCTTCCGCGAACGTGGCCTGCCTGCTCGTGCCTTATTGGTGACATATTTGAAGGCCTCGTCTGCACCCAACACCCGTCCCCAACTCTTCCTCGCACCATGTCCTCCAGACCCTTGACTGCCCTCGTATGGTTATGACAAGTATCGAGTGATGATTACATCTGTCACCGAATCATTGCCCATCAAGGAGGTCTGTTATGCCCACGCAACAGGAACAATTCACGAATGCCGCTCTGTATGCCCGCGTCTCAAGTGACCGGCAGGATGTTGATCTGTCCGTCGCCGCGCAGTTGAGGGCTCTGCGGGACTACGCGAAGAAGAACGGCTATCTCGTCGCCCGTGAATATATCGATGAGGCGGAAAGTGGACGCATCGCTGACCGGCCCCAGTTCCGCAAGATGCTCGATGAGGCGAGCGCGACGAACGCGCCGTTCAAAGAAATTCTCGTCTGGAAGTTCTCGCGATTCACCCGTAAGCGGGAACACGCTGTCGCATTCAAGGCGATGCTGCGCAGGCGAGGCATCCGCGTCGTCTCCATCACGGAGCATGCAGACGACACGCCAACCGGCAAACTCATGGAAGCCATCATCGAGAGCGTCGACGAGTTCTATTCGGAGAATCTCGCCCAGGAAGTGTCCCGCGGCATGCGTGAGGCCGCGTCGAGGGGCTTCTGGATGAGTGCTCACGCACCGTTCGGCTACCGGCGCGTCATGGTACAGGACGGCGCAAAGAAACGCCCGAAGCTCGTACTCGATACTGCCGCCGCTCCCATCGTTCGCCGCATCTACGACATGGCGCTTAAGGGACAGGGACTGCTTGATATCGCCAAGACGCTGAACAGCGAGGGCATCCCATCACCGAGGGGCAAGACGTGGCCCAAGAACACCATCCACGTGATCCTGACGAATGAGGTCCATACAGGCACACTGGTCTGGGGTATCACTGCCAGGGACGGCGCGCCGCCAGTCAGGGTTGAGGGTGCGTTCCCCGCCATCGTGACTACCAAAGAGTACCGGAAGGTCAAGAAGCTCCTTGAGTCCCGCTCGCCGAATGTCATCAATCCGATGCGAGCGTCCAGCCCTTACGTCCTCAGCGGCCTAGTGACGTGCAACAACTGCGGCAGGCCGCTATCGGCCGCCGAAGCTAAGGGCGGTCGGTATACGTATTACGTGTGCCAATCGCTGATCAAGCGTGGCAGTGGGACCTGCGATTGCCCACGCCTGAATTCAAAGCGCTTTGAGCGCCTCATCATTGACCAGATCCGCGAGAACATTCTGACCGAGAAGAATGTCCGGGGCCTGGTCGAGTTGTTGGATGAGGAGATGGACGGCATGGCGAGAGAGGAGCGCGAACGTCTTGAGACCATTAAGGCCGAACTCAAGGACGTGAAGGAGAGGTTGGAAAGGGTCTGGCAGGCCATTGAAACGGCGAACATTGAGATGTCGGACGCATCCGAGCGCATCACAGCACATCGGGAACGAAGAGAACGCCTGGAGATGGCCGCCGAGGAGGCCCAGACAGCACTGGCAGAGCGACGGGCGATATTGGACAAGGTCGAGACAATCTCAGCCTATGCGAAGGACATGGGCGAATACCTCAAGACAAGCGAATTGACTGAGACCAGGGCCTTCATCCGGTCATTTGTGAAGGACATCCGAATCAGCCCCGGCAAAGCCAGCATCGCCTATACGATTCCAATGCCCGACGATAGCCCGATTGGGCCCGCCGATACTGCTGAAATGGCACTCAATGGGCCTGTTATCACTGCCGTTGGTGTAAGTGGGGCATCCTGGACTCGAACCAGGGACCTCAGTCTTATCAGGACTGCGCTCTAACCACCTGAGCTAATGCCCCCAACGAAACACACGCCCCGCTGGTAACACTCTCAAACCGAGACGCGACTCCCATTGTAGCCCGCCACGCACTAGCCGTCATGAGGGTAGGGACGATGGCCTATGCCTCCCCCCGCTTGGCCTCCTCCCAGAGGGCGTCCATCTGCTCCAGGGACAGCGACGGGAAATTATCGCCGCGTTCGCGGGCCGTGTCCTCCATCGTGCGGAATCGCGTCACAAACCGCCTGTTGGCGTGCCGTAGCGCTGTCTCCGCGTCGATGTCCATCCGCCGACCTAGGTTCACAAGGCTGAACAGCAGATCACCGAATTCCCATTCAATAGCGGCTCGTGATTCGTCTGTGCCCTCAGTTCCGGCCGACTCATTTGCCTCCGCAAGCTCCTGGGCCTCCTCCACCACCTTGTCCATGACTCCATCCACACTCGGCCAGTCGAATCCGACATTGGCCGCCCGTCCCTGCGCTCGCTGCGCGTAGGTCAGCGCAGGCAGGTTGGCAGGCACGCCCTGCATCAACGACGCGCCCTGCCGCTCCTCGCTCTTGAGAACCTCCCAGCGCGCAGCGACTTCCTCCGCCGTGCGCGCCTCGGCATCGCCGAATACGTGTGGATGGCGTCGGATGAGTTTGTTGACGAGGCCCTCGATGACGTCGGCGACGGTGAACGCCTCCTCCTCCGTGGCGATCTCGCTGTGGAGCATGACCTGCAGGAGAATATCGCCGAGTTCCTCTCGCAGCCCGGGCAGGGAGTTGGCGTCGATCTGTTCGACGGCCTCATACGTCTCTTCGATCAGGAACGGCGTCAATGACTGGTGCGTCTGCTCGCGATCCCATGGGCAGCCGTCCGGGGCGCGGAGGCGGGCGACGATGTCAACCAGCGTTTGGAACTCGCGGTTGTCCTGTTCTGTCGCGTCGTTTGCCTTGACCACGTGTCACCCCCATCGCCCACTTGGCGGCATGTTCGTTTCAGCATAGGGGCGCGGCATGATTGCCGCCACGCGTGGGCGTTCTTGCCCGCCCTACAGGCCGTTGCTAGACTGGATAGTCGGCAATGGCGCTACGGCGCACAGCCGTGTGGTGGGTGTGGCCTAGTAGGTTTAAGGCACCAGGTTGTGGCCCTGGAGATCGTGGGTTCGAATCCCATCACCCACCCTTCTTTTTGAAGTTCGCGATCATCGTTGACCGCTCTTTGAGTTGGCGTCCGCGTTCCAGCGTTGGCGCCAATTCAGTTTCATGTTCTCGATAAATGTGTTGCGGCGTAGGAACCTGCCTAAACCTCTGGTCGGGACTGCAGTGTTCCCGGGCCGCCCCTTGCGCCCATTTGCTCCGCGTCCACGTAGCGCGGCGGCTGCGGAGGACGCAGGAACAGGATGAGGACGGCGGACACCACGAAGAACACGAGGAAGATCAGGAACGCGGGGCGATACGAGCCAAGATAGTCGTGGATGAGGTTCATGATGATTGGGCCCGTTGCGCCGAACCCGAACGTGACCACAAAGCCCATCGACCGAATCGAGCCGAGGCTCAGCCGTCCGAATGAGTTGGCCCACAGCACCTCCTGCGTCACTCCGAGGCTCGTGATGCCCATTCCGTAGACGATGAGCGCCGGAAACAGGAAATATACCTCGTCGGCAAAGAGGAACAGGACGCAGCCCACGCTCTGCAGGACGAACGGCAGCGCCCGTACCGGGCCGATGCTGGCCCGTTCCGCCACAAGGCCGACTGCAGGAAGCGTCACGGCCATCACGACGGCGCGCGTCGTCAGCGCTGCCGCAACAAGGGCCTCCTCATAGCCCAGGTCCTGTACGTACGGCGCGAGTGAGATGTTGATTCCCTGGAACGCGAGACTGGAAATCGCGAAACACCCCGCAATCAGCCAGAAGGCCGGTACACGAAGGGCCTCCTTGCGGGTCCACAGAGGTTCCGGCGTGGCCTGCCGAGATGCATCCTGTTGAGCCGCCGGCTGTTGCCCGGGAAGGAGCGCAGTCGGCGGTGGGTCTTGCGGCGCATCGGGCTGTTCACCGTCGGGACGAAGCCCCATATCTTCCGGCCTGCGGCGAATGAGAATGGTCGAGGGCGCAAGAACGACAATCCACGTGAGAATCGCGAAGATCCAGAACATCTCCCGCCAACCATGCTCCGCAATAACGTAAACGGCGACGGGGATCATCACGACGTTGCTGATGCTTGAGCCGGTGTTGGAGATGGCCAGCGCCCGGCCCCGCATCCGGATGAACCAGTTATTGATGGCAACGCTCGTGACGAGGTTGCCCATGAGCGTAAAGCCGATGGCGGCCACTAGGCCACGCACAACATAGAACTGCCATAAGGAATCGACGAAGGTCACTCCGACCAACGCCGTCCCGGCAATGAGCGCGCCGATCGGCAGCAGCGTCCGTGCCCCGAATCGGTCGACGAGAGGCCCGATGAGGGGCGCTGTCCCGGCCTCAACAACACGGGAGATGGTCTGGACGGTGGCTATCTGAGTGCGGTTCCAGCCAAACTCGGCAGTAAAAGGTCGAAAAAACAGGCCGAGCGTGGATGAGAATTGCTCCGCATAGGCGAGATGCGCCATGAATGACGCGCCAACGATGTTCCAGCCATAGAAATAGCGGCCCCGCCTCTGTCGAGGAGGCCGCTCGCCACTATCGCCCTCTCCGTCCGCTCTCTCCAAATCGCCCGCGTCGCCTCCCTCAATCGCAATGATTGATTATGCGGCGAAAGCAGCAGGGGCGTCATGCGACGCGGTTGCTACGTAGATGACAGGTAACGGATTCAGTCTTGCCGCCCGGTGCGTCCTCTACCGCCACGTCGGTGACGCCTTCTGCGGCGAGGGCGGCGATCCGCTGGCTGTGAATCATCCGCCTCAGCGGTATCCGTAGGTTCCGGATCGTCAGCCGATTCGAGGTTGTCCGCTGATTCGGATGTGGGGGGTGGGAAGAGGGAGGCTGTGCGGCCGTATTCGTCCTCGTATTCTTCCTCTTCCTCGGTCGAGTGTGTGGGCGGCATTTGCTCCGAGAGGAAACCGCTACCCGAGATGAAACGACGCGCACCGCCGATGGCGAACGAAATCAGCAGAATAAGCAGGGCTATGCGGAAAGGCCCCTGCGCTGCGCCGAAGAACGTTGAAAGGTCTTCCGGCACGTCGTCACGCGAGCCGGGCACCAAAACGCCCGCAGCGATGCCTGAGACCAGCACAACTGCTCCTAACGCCAGAACCGCCTGCGGGACTTGCCCGCGATTCCATAAGAGAATCGCGGCACCGGTCAGGCCCGCTTGCCCCAAAGTTACCAACGCCCGCGACGTTTCGATATCCGTTCGCGCGCCGCTCTCAGGCGGCAACAGGATAATCGGCAGTGCCAGGTATGCCCCCGCGAGGTACAGTCCGGCGAAGAACGCGCTGTCTCCCCAACTGCGTGTCGCAATTGCCCCGCCGATGACTGCCGCGAGGATCGGCGCGCCGAAGGATGCAATCCCCACGGCGAGCGTCAACTCCCCGCCTTCTTCCGGTGTAAGCAGCGCCCACAACAACGCCTGCGTACCCACGATCCCCATCGCCATCCACGGGTAGCCCCACCTCGGCGCGCCGCGTGTTGCAAGCAGCAGAGCGACTGCCATGGCAATCCCCGTGGTGAACAGATAGGGCGGAGACGCGTTCAGTCTGCCGCCCGCTGACAACGTCCACGCGATCCCGGTCAGAGCCCCGATAGAAATCAGGATCACAGGCGCAGTCTCCCGCAGCATGGACTGCAGCGGGGTGCGCGTCGGCGGGGGTACAAAGGGCCTACTCATCGTCAGTTACAATAGCAGGCGCGGCATAAAGCGCATCGGCAGGAGTTTCCCCCTAAGTGCAGTCTTCGCGTCTAATCGCGCTCTTGAATCAACAGCGAGCCGTCGTTTACGTCGGCCTGGCGACGTTTTTGTTTACGCTCGCCCAGGGCGTTTCTATTTTTACGTACCCGCTCTATGGCCGTGAACTCGGTTTGACCCTGGCGCAGGTCGGCTTAACCGTGTCCGCGTTCGCGGTCGCTCGTGTTTTCACCAATGTCCCCTCCGCGATGATCTCAAACCGGGTTGGGCGGCGGTGGGTTCTGATCGCCGGAGGGCTTTTTGCCGCTGCAGGCTATGTTCTCTCCGCAAACGCCGACTCGTTGCTGCCGCTGATGGCCTTTCGCTTTATCGCCGGCATCGGCTCTGCCGCGTTCATCACCGTGGGAATCGTCACGACGGCGGACCTAAGCACCCCGGCCAATAGAGCTCGCCTCATGAGCGTCTTCCAATGGAGCTTTATCCTCGGAATCACACTTGGGCCGTTTATTGGAGGTCTCATTGCACAGTTCTGGGGACTCCGCATCCCGTTCTACGTCATAGGCGTCGTCTCTGTTACAAGCGCGGTCTGGACATTGGTCATGGTGCCGGAGACGCGTGGGCTTCAGTCGCAGGCCCAGCCGTTGCCGGATGCAGAGGCCGGACAAAATCCTGAGGCTGGCGTGCGCTCGACGCCGCTGTCCGGCTTCCGGCAGTTCAGTTTCATGCTCAGTCGCGGCTACGTGCTTGTCATGCTGATCTTCATCGGCGCGTTTTTCATCAGGGGCGGCGGGCTCTTTAGCCTCTTTCCCGTCGTCGCGAAGGAGGACCTTGGCTTGTCCGAGGCTTTCGTCGGCGTCATGCAGACGCTCCCGGCGATCGCATCCCTGCTTGTCCTGCCGTTCGTCGGCGCGATATCAGATCGTTTCGGGCGTAAGAGCATCATCGTGCCCGGCATGATGCTCTATGTCGTGTGTCTGCTGATCCTTGGCTACAGTACGCCGGTGTGGATACTTTCAGCCGCCGTCGTCTTTGCCATCGGCATCTTCATCTTTGGAATGGCGCAGGGTGCATCGGGGCCGGTGCCTATCGCCTATATCGCAGACGTGAGTCCAACAGAGCGTCAGGCCACGGCGCAGGGTATGGCAAGAACGGTCGGCGATGTCGCTCTGATGAGCGGGGGGCCGGTTCTCGGACTGATCAGCGACAACTTCGGCACCTCGGAGGCGCTCTACGGCACGGCGGTGGTGATGGCGATCTTCATGTTAATCTTCTGGTTCTTCGCCCGCGAAACGGCGGGGCGGCGTGTGCAACAGGCCAATCAACAAGCCTCCTGAACCCTCATCGCCCGTACGCGGAATACCAACCCACGGGCCATCAATATTGAACGCGAACTCTGAAAGTCACCTGGACCCGCATCGCCCGAACGCGGAATTCCAACCTATGGGCCATCAATATTGATTGCGAACCCCAAAAAATCTTGTCCACTTAAGCGCGCGTTTGCTATTATCGGTTGCGGCTATAGCGACTTGCTGCGCTCGGGTGGGGGGCGGGCGGTGGCCGGACACACATCCCCCGCGGTCGGTTCTCCGGCCGCTATTCATCTTCTTGCTTGGAGGAAAACCCGCAGATGCACCTTGTCATGGATGGGTACGGGGCTGACGCCCACAGGCTGCAGGACGAGTCACTCGTCCGCGAGCTGCTGGACATTTACCCCGATGCCATCGGGATGACCAAGATCTCCGAGCCGTTGGTGCATCGCTACACGGACGGCAAGGTTCCCGTGGATTGGGGCGTGTCCGGCTTCGTGCTAATTGCGGAGAGCCATATCAGCGTGCATACCTTTCCGGACCGCGGCTATCTGAACGTGGACATCTTCTCTTGCAAGCCGTTTGATGCTGAGTTGGCCGTCAACGAACTGCGTGGGCGTTTCGGCATTACGGACGTCAGGATGCAGGTGCTTGATCGGGGCCTCGAGGAGTTTCCGGACAAGCATGCGGAGCCTGAGCTGAGCGGCGCGGGCGCAACACCCACGAGCGTCTGAAGGCGATTCTTGCGCCGCGGGGCCTCAAACCGCGCGTCGACTCACGCCAATGACTTCTCCAACGGACGGCGGCCGGTTTCCCTGGAGCTTTGCGTCCCTCGACGGCGATGATGCCGATTTCGAAACGGCAGCGGCGGCAATTCTCCCCGTTCCCTATGACGGCACCGTGTCCTATCGCGGCGGGGCACGCGACGGCCCACAGGCCATCGTTGAGGCGTCGCGCTACCTGGAACTCTATGAGCCGGACCTTGATCTGGAACCGTCGCAGTGGGGCATCGCGACGCTCCCGGCGTTGGAACCGGACGTCTCGGGTCCGGAGGCCAACATCTCGCGGGTTGAGCAAGCCGTCGGGGCTTTGGCGGACGCCGGGAAGCTGCCCGTCATGCTGGGCGGTGAGCACTCACTCACACTCGGCGCGATCCGCGCCCTCGCTCAGCGGCATTCCGGTCTTTCCGTTCTGCAACTGGACGCGCACGCGGACATGCGAGACAGCTACCAGGGCAGTCCTTACAGCCATGCCTGCGTGATGCGGCGGGTGCGAGAAATCGTCGGGGACGGCAATGTTGTTCAAGCCGGTGTCCGCAGCATCAGCAGCGAGGAGATGGAGCACATACGGGATGCTGACATCACGGGTGTGCATCTCTACACCCCCGGCCAGTACAACGACCTCCCCGCAATTGACGAACTGCTTGCGGGATTGGGTGAGACCGTCTATGTGACAGTGGATCTGGACGCCCTGGATCCGTCGATCATGCCCGCCGTCGGCACGCCGGAGCCGGGCGGGCTCTCATGGCAGGAAACACTCGGTATCCTTCGAGCTGTCGCCCAACGCTCACGCGTCATCGGCTTTGACGTTATGGAACTCGCCCCGAATGAGGGGCCGACGCACGCCGCGTTCACCGCGGCGCGGCTCACCTACAAGCTGATAGGGTACGCGCTCGCAGCACGCTGACTGCCGGCCTTTATTGGCTCCACAAAAATGAGGCATCGGCCGAAGGGCCGCGCCATTCGGCGCGGCCCTTCGGGCCAAACTGCTCTCGTTCTAGGACGATCGCGAAAGTACGTTGTTGGCCGGGATTAGTTGCTGGCCAGCGTGACGAGTTCGTCCTCGTTCAGGGACTGTTCTGCGTCCGCACCGTTACCATTGCCGTTCCCGTTACCATTCGCGTGGCCATTCTTTTCGGCGCGGCGCTTCTTGGAGCCGTTACCGTTGGACGTCGCGCTGCGCGCGCCCAGGTAGCGAAGGCCGTTCTCAATCGCTCCACGCAACTCCATCGCCTCTTTGTGAAGGTCCTGGATATTCTGTGTCACCTGATCCAGGTGGTTGGACAGGCGCTCAAGTGACTGCGCGGCATACACGTCAGAGTCCTTGATGAGCCGCGCGGAATCACTCTCCGTGCGTTGCTTCATCCGCTCGACTTCACGCTCCGCGTCCTTGATGATCTGTTGCGCCTTCTCTTCAGCCTCTTCAACGACGGCGCTGTCCTGAATCGCCTGGCGATGATCCTCTTCCGTCTTGGCCTTCATCTTCTTGGCGAAGACATAGGCTTCGTTGACGATCGACTCACCTCGCTCGCGGATCTCCTCGGCTTCACGCAGCTCGGCCGGAGCCGTCGCGCGCATCCGATCAATGATTCGCGCCAGCTCATCACGATCCAACATGACCCGTCCGGTGCCCGGAACACGGCGCGCGTCTTCTGCCATGTCCTCCAGGGCTTCAATCATCTCAAGGAACTGCATCAGGTCACCTCCTGCTTTCGGCGTTCCGTTGCCTCTTTCTCCCGCGCTTTCCCGATCCGTCTGTTGCCCGATCCTAAGAACGAGCGGACTTAACGTGCACTATGTGTGATATTTCTGCCGCAGAGCCTCCGCGACAGCCGGTGAAACGAGGCCGCTAATGTCACCGCCGAGTGAGGCGGCCTCCTTCAACAGGCTGGAACTGACAAATTGATGCTCCGCAGCCGTCATGATGAATACGCTCTCGATCTCAGGATCAAGCTGACGATTCATCTGGGCGAGTTCCATCTCCGAGACGAGGTCATCCCCGTTTCGCAGTCCGCGAATCATTGCCGTAGCGCCGAGCTGCCGGGCAAGATTCACGGTCAAGTCTCTGGCGTACGTGGTAACGCGAACGTTTGGAAGGTGCTCTGTGGACGCTTCCGCAAGCGCCACCCGGTCCTCAGTGCTGAAAAGCAAGCTCTTGGACAGCGGGCTGTCATAGACGCAGATGATTAATTCCTCGAAGAGGCGCGCGGCGCGTTCCGCGATACCGGCATGTCCCATCGTCATCGGATCGAAGCTTCCGGGGTAGATCGCTTTCGTCATGCGGTCTCCTCTCGGGCGGATTCAGGAGTCCTTGTCTGCGGCGACAGCAGTGATACAAGTGTGTCGCCGTATCGACGCGTCGTAAGTTCTTCTATCAACAGGCCGCCCAGGTCGGCGGGGTTCCGACTGGGCTGCTCCACGACGATCACCGCGTCATCGCTCAATAGCCCTTCTCGGGCTAGCAGCGCATCCACGGTCACCGAAATGGCGCTCGGGTCATCGTAAGGCGGGTCCATCAAGACGAGGTCGAACGGCCCGTCGAGCGATGAAAGTGACTGGGCCACAGGCATGGCGAGCACAGTAAGGTTTTTGGCCACACCGGCCCGTTCCGCATTCTCACGGATAACTGCACATTCCCGCGCGCCGCGTTCCACACAAACAGCGGACGCCGCTCCGCGGCTCAATGCCTCTATACCCAGGGCGCCTGTCCCTGCGAACAGATCTAACACTCGCCGATCCTTCACCGTTTCCCGCGCTTCCAGCATGGAGAATATCGCTCCACGCACCCTGTCCGTAGTCGGACGACCATGCCAGCCCCGCGGCGCCCGCAATTCAATTCCTCTCGCGGACCCTGCAGTGACTCGCATAGCTTCACTTGACCCCAAATTTTAGTCCTGGTCTAAAACCAGGTCAATGGAATATATGGTCTATTCCGGATTGCGGCATTGTCCGTTTGTCAGAAATCGTCCACGCTACACAAACCGTGCGCCCCGAATCGACGCGCTCGGTCATGCTCTTCAGCGTGATTGTTTATCATAAGACCAGCGCCCACGTTCATGGAGAGTGATCCACGTGTCCCAACGTCGTAGAAACGCGGTAGCGGCAGGCGGTGGCAATCGCAGCGGCATGATCATCTTTGCGGCCACGGTTGTCGTCATCCTGCTCATTGGCGGCCTGCTTGTCTTACAGGAAGTGCTGCATGAGGAACCCGGCTTCGCCCTGGAAAACCAGGGCAACTACCATCTGGCTGACATACAAGAGCCGCACTTGCCGTACAACTCGTCCCCCCCGACGTCCGGCCCACATATGGCAAGTCTCGCGCCCGGGCAGATTTACGACGTCCAAGTGCCGGATGAGATTCAGATTCACAATCTTGAGGACGGACACGTCAACGTCCAATATGACTGCCCGGACGGCTGCGCGGAGCTCGTGGCCCAACTAACCGGGGTGGTAAGTGAATACATTGCCGAACCGGATGGACGGGTTCTTATGGGGCCCTATAACGGCATCATCGATCCCGTTACCGGCCAAAGCCGCCGCATCGCCCTCACGGCGTGGACGCGGCTGGACACCTTTGATGAATTTGACGAGGAACGCATCCGCACATTCATCGATTCCTATATGGGTATCGATCACCACGTGTACTGACGCTGGGGTCAACTCCGTTCCGGCATGCGGCTCTCCAGCTGCGCTACCTGCGGGCATTCACCTCTCTCAACGCGCCCCCAAGCTCCGCCACCACCAGGATCACCAGTCCTGTGACGTAAATCCACGAGAGCAGCACAACCACTGAGGCCAGTGAGCCGTATACGGCGTTGAAGCTGCCAAAGTTCGTCAGGTAGAACAGGAACAGGTTCTTAATGATTTCAAACGAGAGGCCGGCGATAACCGCAGCAGGAATGCAGTACCTCCACGGCGTTCGCGTGCTCGGCAGCCATCTGTAGATCATCAGCGCCGCAAACACAGCGCCCAGAAGTGACACGACGCCCAGCACCGCCCGCCCACCAAAGTCGACCACTCCTGCCGCAACACCCATCCAGCCGTCCGCAACCACTTCCCCGGCTAAGTGGACGAGGGCGGATGCGGCGAGAGACATAAGCAGCAGTCCGCTGACGCTTGCAACGGTGATAAGAGATTTGATCCGCACAAGATGAAAGCCATAAGAATCCTCGACGCCCCACGCCCTGTCCATGAAGCGCGTCATCGCGCCGAAGAAGTTGCTGCCGGACCAAGCGAGCGCCAGCAGCGCAATAATGCCGATTGCTCCGCGGGACTGCACGATGGCATCGACGTTGTCGTTGATCAGTTGCATCTCCACCGGCAGGTAATGCGAGACGATGATATGAACTTCAGTGACCACCGTTTCAGTGTCCAGCACGAAGCTCAGGATAATGACGGTGAATATTAGCATCGGCAGGATGGCGAGTACGCCGTAATACCCCACGGCCGCGGCCATATCGCCCACTCCATGCGCAGCAGCGTTGCGAATCATGACGACTACAACAGCCGTCGGCTTGAAACTTTCGAGGATTGAGAGGAGGACGTTTACAAGCCGTCGTCCCTGATCAATGAAAGCGTTTAACACCTCTCCAGCTTAATGGCATCTCCAACCGCAAGCCCTGTGTGGACATGTATCATTGAGTACACTAA
Source organism: Chloroflexota bacterium (assembly GCA_026713485.1). Taxonomy (GTDB): domain Bacteria; phylum Chloroflexota; class Dehalococcoidia; order UBA6926; family UBA6926; genus VXMO01. The sequence goes on from JAPOOK010000015.1 coordinate 21,088, forward strand.
AGAACCCGAAAGCGGTGAGTACGCGGACTGAAGAACCCGAAAGAGGTGTGCGGCCATGTTTGCGACTATCGGCAGGAGTTGGCAACTCTTCAAGCTCTGCCTCCATGTTCTCAGCGTCGACAAGGAACTGATCTTCTTCCCAATCTTCTCCACCATTGGCGTGGTTATAGTGACCCTGACGTTCTTCGGCGTTACCTTTGGCATCGGATCCTTTGACAGGTTGGAAGCCGGGGCGTTCACTGCCATTGACCTGGTTGCCGTCTTCGCTTTCTACGTCGTCTCCTATTTCATCGTTATCTTCTTCAACTCGGCGCTCGTCTTTGCCGCGCATGAGCGGTTGGAAGGGGGCGATCCCAACATCAGATCCGGGTTGGCGGGCGCATCAAGCCGAATCGTGACCATCTTCTTCTGGGCCGTGATTGCCGCGACCGTCGGGCTTATCCTGCAAATCCTTTCGAGCCAGGCGCGGGAGCGCGGCGGCATCATCGGAATCATCGGGCAGATTGTTGTAGCCATCATTGGAGCGGCCTGGTCCCTGATTACGTTCTTCGTCGTGCCGCTCATCGTCATCGAGCATCGCGGGCTGTTTGACTCCTTCAAGACATCCCTCAGCATGCTCAGGAGAACGTGGGGTGAGCAGGTTGTCGGCAACTTTGGCCTCGGCCTGATACAGTTGGGCGCGACGCTCGTGGCAGTCCTGATTGCCGTGGTTCTTGGCCTTGTCCTGTCCCTGCTCGGAACCGCCGGCATCGTACTGGCAGTCGTGATTGGCATCGTTCTTGTCGCAGGTGTTTCGCTGGTCTTTGCCACGCTCAGTGGCATCTACAAGGCCGCTCTGTACAACTACGCCGCGGACGGCCAGGTGCCAGCGCTCTTCACGGAGGACACCATTCGCGGCGCGTTCCGCCCGCGCTAGGACTCTCATCGAAAGGGAGTGGGGAGATGGACTTTCGATTCAGCGCCGAGGAAGAGGCACTTCGCGCCGAGGCGACGGAGTTCGTTCGGCAGAACTGGGAGCACAACGACAAGGACGCCTATAGCATGATTGTCGCCTCGTACGACGTTGATGACGTCGACGAGGAAGAGCGCATGCACGCGTACGCCAGGAAGCTGGCCGAAAAGGGCTGGTTCACCATGCACTGGCCCAAGGAGTTCGGCGGGTGGGGCGCGCCGCTCAGCACGCAGATGGCGTACCGCGAGGCGATGGCCTATGCGGGCTCGCCGGGGATTCTCGGCGGCGGCATGTTCGCCCCCATGCTGATGATGCACGGCGCGGACTGGCAGCGTGAGTTCTTCCTGCCTCGCATCGCGAGCGGCGAAATCCACCACCTGTCACAGGGATTCTCGGAGCCCAATGCCGGCTCTGATCTCGCCAACGTGCAGACTCGTGCTGTGGAGGATGGCGACGACTACGTCCTCAGCGGCCAGAAGATCTGGAACTCAGAGGGGCGCTGGGCCGATTGGGGCCACTACCTTGTGCGGACCGATCCAACCGCGCCCAAGCATCGCGGCATCTCCTATTTCATCGTTGACATGAACGACCCCGGCGTCACGCTGCGCCCGCTGTATGACGGTCTCGGCCGATGGCGCTGGAGCGAGGTGTTTCTCGAGGAGGTGCGTGTTCCCAAGCGCAACCTGATCGGCGAACTCAACCGCGGCTTCTACACGGCGATGACGACGCTCAGCTTTGAGCGGTCGCAAGTAGAGATCCCGGCCCGCTTGCAACGCTACATGGAACAGTTCATCGACGCGTACCGAAACCGCCCGTCGGCTGACGGCAAGTCGCTCTTGGATGACCCCGTCGCGCGCCACAAGCTGGCCGATCTGCGCGTGCAAGTGGAGACGACGCGGATGCTCTGCTATCGCGTCGCGTGGCTCCAGACGCAGGGTCAGGTGCCGGACAGGGAAGCCTCCATGGTCAAGGTCACCGGCGATGAGGTCGGCTGGAACGTCTACAACGTGCTGGCACAGCTCGCCACCGATGACGCGGTTATCGCACCGCGGGGCAGCCGTTTCGCGCCGATGCACGGCTTCCTGGGCGCGAACGCGTGGTTGACCAGAGGCCTCGCCATTGGCGGCGGCACCGATGAGGTTCAGCGCAACATCATCGCCCAACGCGGGTTGGGTCTACCGCGCTAACTGCCTGTAGCACCTAGCCAGCTTAATCAGCGTGGCGGCGTCCAGTAGCTGCTGCCTCGCAGCTGTCGCACCCCTGCTATGGCGAGCGTGATGGGCAGGAGCGTATCAATGACCGCCCAGAGGGTCCAATACGTCGCATCGCCGGTAAAGGCGTCCGGACCGTGCGCAAGCAGGTTGAACCAGTTGTACAGGAACAGGATTGTGACGACGACGATTCCGTAGAACGTCCCGTTGACCGCAATGTACTTCCTGGGATCGCTAAGGCCCATGGCGTGCTGCCGCCTCTCCTCCGCCTTGTCCATAAAGCTCAGCGTTAGGCCGATGGGCAGCGCGATGACCATCAAGACGTCAAGGACGTTCCAGACAGCCTGGACATCAAACGTGTCATTCGCGACAAAGAATGAATTGATGATGAAGTACACAACGACGACAAGGCTCACCGCGATCAGGTAGATGCCGCCTATCTGTCTCACTCCCATAACAGCCTCCCTTCCCGGGTTGGGGGTTCACTCATGGGCCGGTGCTGCTCTGAGTGTATACCCGCCCTATAGCGTCAGGCTGATACCGACGCGTCGGGCCGGGACGTTACGAAGTGGGTACGTCTATGGCACGACCCGTCGCGTGCGACTCCTGGATCGCGTCCAGCACGCGCTGGCACTGCAGACCGTCATGGAAATTAGGCGCGGGCGACTCGCCAGATTCGATGCCTCGCACAAAGTCTTGGACCTCCAGCCGGAATGGAAGGAGCCGGTGGTCGCGGTCATCGTCGAACGGGTGCAATTCCTCCGGTATTGGAATGGTGCGTAGCTCACGCGAGTCATCGTCAAGCCGCCCGACCCGGACGGTCCCTTCCGGCGCGGGGTTGGGTCCTGCCTGGCTCAGGTGAATCGATCCCTCCGTGCCGTAGATCTGGATCGACCCTCCCTGTCCTAGCGGGGAGTTGAGGTTGCATGTCAGCGTTCCCCATGCGCCATTCGCGAAGTCCATATGGACACTGAACGCGTTGTTTGTGTCGGCAAGGCTGAAGCCCTCCGGCACGCTGCCGTGGAGTGTGCCGCTAACACGCGAGACATCGCCGAACCAATGGCGTATGCCGTCGATGAAATGGGAACCGAGCGCCCCAAGCATCCCGCCGCTGCCGACAGACGGAGCGGGAGGTGCAGCGCCGGGACGCCGAGCAAATCGCAAGTGCAGGGTGGCAGTGATATGGCGCGGCTCGCCAATCTGGCCTTCATCGATGAGTTGACGGGCAAAGGCACGTTCCGGCGCAAAGCGGAATTCATGGGCGATCATGTGCGTCAGGCCCCGCTCATTGGCCATTGCCAGAAGTTCCTTTGCCTCCGCGGCGTTGGTCGTGAACGGCTTCTCGCACATGACGTGCTTGCCGGCCTCAAGGGCGGCTTTGGTCATCTCATAGTGCAGGTTGGGAGCGGTGACGACGCTGACAGCATCAACATCCGGATGCGTCACCAGCTCGCGGTAATCCGTGAACGCGTTGGGGATGCCGAACCGTTCAGCCGCAGCCTGCGCCCGTTCCTCTCGGCTCGCACTGACGGCCACAACTTCCACACCCTCGGACTGAAACCCGGGAATATGGACCGTCGCCCCAAACCCAACACCAATAACCCCAACCCGAACAGGTGGCATGTCCGTCCCTCTCCTCCGCGTTCCTACAGCTACTCTTACTGCGCCGATGATGCTGTTATGAGTATGGCATGGGGGAGGGCAACGAGAGCACAGGCACTGAGCTCATCTCAACAAACCGCCACTTTGAACAGGCGGACGGGATTGCATGGATGAGGGTGGGACCAGTTTAGCTACCCCTCCGCGACATCCGGGCCAAGTATTCCGGATTCAAGCCCGGATCGAAGTACTGCTTTCGTGTAACCCAGACAAGACCGTCGTTCTTCGTGATGACGGCGACATCAGTCGGACCGCCTACGGTCTCGGTCTCAAGTGAGACTCTGCGTCTCAGCGAAGTGAAACTTATGGCTGCTCCAGCTACTTCTGCCAATTGATCCTTCGGTAGCACACTTACAACTTCAAGGATGTCATCGATTGGGCCTCCGGGATCCATCTTGAGGAACTTATCAATTGTTTCAGTCAGTTCTTCGACGAAGCTCTCGATCCCGTCACCCTTCTGTTCCACCGTCCTCTCCAACTCTTCCCCTTTTGAACCGGTAAGTTCCCCGACAAGTCGCCTTGTGTATTCGACAAGGGATTCCCTTACCAGCGTCTCAATTAAATCGAAGTACTCGATATCCAGTCCAGCAGCCAACATATATGTATCCATCTGGGCGAAGCCGGCTATAGAGGCTTGGGGTGGCATCGAGATTTGGGTCTTTTCCCTTTCCATCCACTTCAGCATGCCCCCATAAATGCCTTCAATCTCTACATTGATATAACCCGGGAACAAGTTCTCATCCCCAAAACCAGCTAGGACGATTCCGGAGGAAATATCTACCTCGGGTCCAGCCAATTCACTGGTCATTGAGGCAATACTTGCGTTGGCTATTCCCTCCAGTTGCTTTGCGTAACCGCTGTTCGCATCAAGTTCGTACTTTTCAAACAGATCCGGAAGAACTCGCTGCAAGATGCCGGCGGCATCTTGAACAACCTCCTCCGTCGCCTCAGATACTCTTGCCAATCCTTGGATGTGCTGATAGTGGGCGTTCACCATTTCCTCAGCAACTTCTTGCCTTTCAGACTCAAGTTTCTCCTTTAGGTCGTCAACTCTGGGGTTGTCTTCACCTTCAAGTTCGGTCGATTCCTCCAAGTATTCGTCAATAATCCTGGTCATCCATGCGAATACGGCATCAGCGGCGGCCACGAGAAAGTCTTCCTTCTTCTCTTCGGATATCTCCGCTGCCATTTCCTCTTTGAGGAACCGTAGGAATGCGTCCATATAGTCTTGCAGTTGAGGAAATGACTCCCTCCCATGCCGCCGACGATATTCTCCAACTACTGTCTCCCACGGTATGGACATAAAGCTCGCTGCACCATAGTTCATAACCGCAACTTGCGCACTTTCGGTGAGTTCAAAGATCTTATTGTCCGAAGCAAAGACCTTCTCTCGTCCCCCTGCATGGGAAGAGGTCAATGCGCTGTCTGCCGCCAGTGCCACAGCGCCTGAATTCATGATGATAATCTCGGCGGTCATAAGAGCATTCCCCTTCCCTGAGGCAGCCAAAGTCCCGTTGGCCGCGAGCTTGGCGGTTCGACGCGCGCTAGATGCGTCCTCTGGGCTGCATTCCGCTACACCCTTAACCGTCCTTCTCCCGCAGTCCCGCCAGCAGCTTCTCCGGGTGAATCGGAATCTCGTACGGGCGGACGCCGACGGCATCATAGACCGCGTTGGCGATGGCTGCTGCTGTGGTGATGTTTGAGTGCTCGCCGACGGCCTTGATGTTGTAGTTGCCCCAACCGGTCGGCGCCTCCACCAGGATCGTCTCCAGCTCAGGGATGTCTGGCTCTGTCGGCGCCTTGTAGTCGGCCAGCGAGGGATTGGACACGCGGCCCGACTCATCCACCGTCAGGTCTTCCATCATCGCGTGGCCGATGGCCTGCACAAGGCCGCCCTCAACCTGCCCATGGAAGCCGACGGGGTTCAGAACACGGCCCACGTCATGGACCGCCGTCATCTTCGCAATCTTCACACGACCCGTGTCCGTGTCCACGCTGACCTCGGCCACCTGCGCGACGAATGATGTCATTGGCGACATCATCAGCGGCCCGCCCTCCGGCGCCTTGTTGCGGCCTGAAACAGGCTCGCCACTGCGCCGCACGATGTCCTCCATCGGGATGCTCTCATTCGTGCGGGAGTTGGTGAGTGCGCCATTGCCGTACTCGACAATCGACTCATCCCAGCCGTTGAACTCGGCGGCGAGACGTTTGAGGGTTGTCTTGACCTCCTCAGACGCCTCGGTTGCCGCCATCGGGCCGACCATTGATGCACGGGAGCCACCGTAGCCGAGATCGAACACGGCCGCATCCATCTCATCCGTGCTGAACGGCACAACGTTAACGCGATCCATTTCAACCTGCATTTCCTCCGCCACGGTCTGGCGTATGAGCGTGTTTACGCCGGTGCCCGGGTCGAAGAACGACGTGCGCGCCGTCAAGCTGCCATCCTCATTCACCGCCACCGCCGCCTGCGTCATGCCGCCGTACTGCGGGCGGTGGCCGTAAGCGATGCCACGTCCAACGTTCGCGGGGCGTGGCTCCGCCATCTTGCCGGCGCGCGCCGCCTCTTCAATGATCTTGTCCGCGATGATGCCGGAGAATGTGTGGCCGGTAGGCGTATCGTCGCCCTCGTGAACGACGTTCTTCAGTCGGAACTCAACGGGATCCATGCCGAGCTCCTCTGCGACGATGTCCATGATGGACTCGCCCGCAAATATGCCCTGCACCTCGCCCGGGCCTCGCTGGAAACCGCCGGGCACCGTGTTCGTCGCCATCTGCCATGTATCGATGCGCGTGTTGGGTATGCGGTACGGCCCCGCCACCTCATTCGCCCCGGGCAGGCTGCCGCTCGGCGAATAGGCGCGATATGCCCCTGCGTTGAAATAGATGTCTGACTCCCACGCCGTGATCGTGCCGTCGCGCTTGACGCCCACCTTCACATGCGCCTCCGAGCGATGGCGCGGATTCATCGCCATCAACTCCTCGGAGTAGTCCATGGCGAACTTGACGGGCCGCCCTGTCCGCTCTGCCAGCGCGTAGCAGATCGGCACCCCGACGATGTCACCCTTGCCGCCGAAGTCTCCGCCGACGTAGGCGAAATTGATGACAACCTGCGAGGCGTCACGACCCGTTAGCGCCGCAATCGCCATGCGGTTCGACATGGGCGATTTTGTGCCGATCCACGTCTGCAAAGTGCCGTCGTCCTCGATGGCAACGACGCAGTTGTGCGGCTCCAGGTAGAGCTGATGCGTGCGGGATGTCTCGAAATCACGCTCGACTATGAGGTCGGCTTCCGCCATGCCCGCTACAACGTCGCCCTTGGTCCAGTTGTTGTGGACGACGGCGTTGGAGGGGCCTGAGAGCGGGTCGGTCACGCCACCGTAGGTATTGAAATCCGGATGCAGAATCGGCGCATCGGGTGCGCGGGACTCCGCAATCGTCACGACGGCGGGCAGTTCCTCGTACCCCACGTCGATGAGGTTGAGCGCGGTCTCCGCTGTCTCCTCATCGTCCGCGGCAACGGCGGCCACCTTGTCGCCGATGTACAGCGCGCGATCCCAGGCGATGACCGGCTCATCCTGAATCGTCTTGCCCCATCGCTGGCCCTCAACGTCCTTGCCGGTGATGACGGCGTGGACTCCGGGCAGTGCAAGCGCGGCCGAGGCGTCGATGGACACGATACGGGCATGGGCATACGGCGAGCGCAGCACCTTGCACCACAGCGTACCGGGCGGCACAACGTCAATCGAATACTTGCCTTGGCCGGTTACCTTCTCCGGGCCGTCCGCGCGGCCAACGGGCTGTCCGATAACACGATGTTCAGTGGTTGCCATGAAAGAAGTCCCTTCCCCGAAATTGCCCGGCCGCAGCCGGTTCCCCCTCGCCGAATCTTTGGGAATTATACGAAATGACGGCGCTGACGTACCGCGAACGTCACGATGGTAGGTGCCGCGCCCCTAAGCCGTAGCTCCCGCGTCTATCAGCAGTTGGACGATGGCTGGAGAATCCGCCTGTTCCGCCAGGTTCAGCATTGCCTGTCCGCTTCTATCGAGGGCTTTCACGTTATTCATTCAGCTGCGCCGGATTGTTATTGCCCGCGAATAACTGCCAACTTACAAGACACAAGCAGCCATAGAGAATTCCTTCTGCCAGACGCTGCAGTAATCCTCGCCATTCAGCGAGCTCAGGCGTCAGCGCGAATGCGTAGAACGTGACAAAGGTAACCGCCAAGACTACCCAGCCCGCCCTCCTTGCTGGCGTAAGTCTGTCGTTAAACGACAGGAGCACTAACCCTAATGTGGTCATGGGAAGCGTGATCAAGGCCAAGAGGTTATGGACATTCTGGGAAAAGCTGCCGGTGCTCGGACAACCCGGGTCGCACGGTGCAAAGGCCGAGCTGGCATAGACTATGGGTTCAGCAATTAGCAGCCAGCAGCCGACTTTATTGATCCCGTTCAGGTTTGCACGTGGGGCAACCGCCACAAGTAACAGCAGGCCCAGCAAACCGAGAGGGAGAAACCCCAAGTAGCCTATCTGCCAATCCCAAGCTGAACCCACAGCATTGAGCTCGCTTATGTACTGGCTGACATGGCTGTATTCATCCTTTAGGGAAGCGCCCCCGAAGACTACTAAAAGATAGAAGAATGCAAGAACGACAATGAGCCAGCGCTCACGTGGATGGCCATTCCTGACAAACTCCATACCAAAACTCCTCAACGTCGGCATACTGCAACCAAATGCTGGCAACGGCTGGAATAAGATCGGGAGGTGCTTCCCTGAAGCTGACTTCCTCCCTAAGACTGTAACTGCTCGGTGAAACGTGACCACGCTTCTAAGGGTAAGCCTTGTAGGGACGTGTGGAACTACTGCTTCACCGCTGAGATTGAGGCGCTGTACCAGAACTGCCCCTCGGCGGTCTCCTCATCCTGCGGCGCAGTCTCCACTGTCACATCGGCAAAGCCCGCTCGGCGAACCGTGTCGGCGTATTCCGTATCAGGCAGCGAGCCGGCGACGCAGCCGGTCAGCAGCGCCATGTCCTGCATCTCCTCGTCCGTCGCGGGCCGAGTCAGCACGATATCTGACACCATGACCCGACCGCCCGGCCGCAGCACGCGAAACGCCTCCCGGAACACCGCGTCCTTGTCAGGAGCGAGATTGATAACACAGTTGGAGATCACCACGTCCACCGTCGAATCCTCAAGCGGCAGCTCCTCGATATCGCCATGCTTGAACGAGACGTTGTCGAGGCCCAGTTTGGTGGCGTTCTCATTTGCCTTGTCGATCATGTCCTGCGTGAAGTCCACGCCGATGACCGCGCCTTGCTCACCGACCTGCTCGGCGGCGAGAAAGCAGTCGAGGCCCGCGCCGCTCCCGAGATCCAAAACCGTCTCGCCGGGCTGCATGCTCGCCAGCGCCACGGGATTGCCGCATCCAAACGTCACAACGCTGCCGGGCAGTTTCTCCAGCACTTCGGCGGGATAGGCGGCCAGCGATTCAGAATCCCCGCAGCAGGCATCGGCACTAAGCTCGATCGCGTCACGCAGCTTATCCGCATACGACTCGGATACAACAACCTTGAGTTCAATCGGCGAGTTCATTTCGCTACTCCAACCCTTACTGTCCTTCTGGGGACTCACAGGATAAGTGAGTGGGACTTGGAATGGAATCCCCGGAAGTCACGGGAGCAGAGGCTTTCACGAAGATCCCATCAATTTTGTATTCTTGCAGCAATGAGAATGCTCCGTCAGTTGGACGAATCAGCCGGAGCCGCCTCACGAGAGGTGCTGTAGCAGGATAGGTGGCCGATGCTTAGACAGTTGATTGCACCGCGAGACCTGGGGCCGATTCCTGCACTGGCAATCACAGCCATTGTTGCCCTGGCCATCTTCGCCTGGACCGAAAGAACTGAAATCGCCGACCCGGATGGGCTGTCCGTTCCCTACTGGCCGTGGAAGCTCTGGCAGATACCTCCGCTGGTGGTCGGCTTTGGCGGCGTCTGGTGGATCTGGTTGAGCACCCGCCGCGTCACCTGGGTACGCAGCCTTGCGCTCGCCATACTGGCCGCAGCCGTGCTCGTGAACTCCTATAGCCAGGTGTCAGGCGACTATTGGGGTGACGTGTGGCGCACCGTCAATCCGCTGTTCATTGCCTCTGCGAGCGTGGCGGGAGTTGCCCTGTGGCGCAACGGATCCACAGAGGCGCGTGTGGGCGCAGTGCTTTCAGTGGCCATGGGCATCCTGATCTTCGGCAACGGGTACTTCATCAATAACGGAGACTTGTGGCCGATACTCAACCCGGCGCGAATGCTTACTGCACTAGCCTGGGCCGCGGTAGCCGGCGAGGGAAACAGAGAACTTTGAGCTGCTAGCCTGGCTTCTGGAACTTCGCGTCCACCGCACGGCGCTCGTCCTGATCCATGCCCCACCACGTCGGCCAATCGATGTCATCACCCTCGGCGGGGAGGGCGGCCAGGAGGGCGGATGCACGTTTGACGATGGCGATGACAAGGCCCGAGTCGTAGGCCGAGCCGAGAAAGCCCTCATCGAGCCGATCCTGCCGTATGAGCACGGTTATCACCCTGCTCAGATCCAGGGGGCTGGCCTCTCCGATTGCTGAAGCGTCGCTCATCAGGCGCTGTCCCTCGGGGGTTGCCTTCCAATCAACCCACTCGAAGCCCTGCACCCAGCCGTTGTCATTGCAATATTCGAAGAAGTCCCGGCCAACGCGGGATAGGCGGTACCACCTGCCGCGTCCCGGCTGATCCACCCATTCGCCGAACTCAAATCCGGGCTGTCCGAAAGGTCGCTCATACACCGCCAGCGCATTCAGGCGCCTCGCGAGCGGCCCCGCGTCGGACGCCTGCATCGCGATATCCTTCCGCATCCGGTCCTGTTCAGTTGCCATTCGTTCCCCCCGTCACCCTCTCATTGGAACACCGTCACCCTACGATACGCCCTGTTTTGCATGAGCGCAGTGGTCGAGGACCTGTACGAGGAGTCTTGTGGACTCAGGGCGCACAGAGGCGGTCCAATAGAGCAGTGCCCTCAAACGCCTCCACATTCCGGGCAGTTCGGCATGCGAGCGGTTCGGTAGGGTCCGCGCCATATTCCAGCAGCAACTCCACAACCACCGGGTTGGGCTCCTGTGGACCGGCTCCACTGGCGTATCGAAGGGGTGTTATGCCGGACCAGCGATCCTCGACTCCCCCCTGTACGTCCGCACCCCTATCCAGGTACAACCTGATCAATTCCAGGTTTCCGCTCTCGATGGCCGCATACAGCGGCGTATAGCCATTCCGCGAGACCGCATTGATGTCCGCGCCATGGTCCAGAAGCACGCGGGCAATAGCCGGTGACGGTCCCCCATAAGCCGGTTCCGTTCCACCCGAATACGATGACAACTCCACAAACAGGATATGTATGCCCGTGTCCGGGTCCGTCCAATTCGCGTCTGCGCCAAACTCCAGAAGCAGAGTCGTCAGATCCAGGTCGAAGTCTTCTTTTGCCGCCCACGGCAGGTGAAACCCAGTGTGCGGGTCCGCCCCGTGCTCGAGCAGCGTACGTGCCATTCCAAGGCGGTCCTCGGGATTCCCAGAGAATGTTATCTGCATTCCGGAGTCCGGATTGAAATGCCTTCCCAACGCTAGATCCAGCGGTGTGCGGCCCGAATCGTCCACCGCATTGGCCTCCGCGCCAGCCCGAAGCAAGGCCGCAGCGTTTTCAGGAGTGCCGTCGCGGGCGATATTGTGAATAGGCAGTTCGCCACTCGCGTTTCGGGCATTAACGTCCGCGCCCGCCTCCACCAGCAATTCAATGATTGCCGGGTCGCTATCAGTCGCCCTATGAAGCGGGGTTACCCCTTCAATAGTGGGGAGGTTGACGTCCGCTCCGGCATCGATCAGGACCCTCACAATTTCTGTGTCCTGATTCTCGATTATCGCTATGGCAAGCGGTGTGAAACCGTACTCGTCCTGCTCATTAGGGTCTGCTCCGTCCTGCAACGCCTGTTGAACCCTATCCGGGGAAACATTCTGACGGGACACTACGTTGGTCATATCCGTGGAGCAGCCGCCCGTGAGCGCGATCGCCGCCAAAGGCAACGTCAGCGCGGTCAGCCCAACACGTACGATAAACATCACCTAAACCCTCAACGCCGATACCATACACCCATTGCCCCTCCCTGCTACCGTTATCTCGTGAGTACCACCACACACACAGATAGCAACGACTCTGTCGATAGCCTGCCGTTGCTGCGAGAGTGGGCGGACAAGCTGGGAGCGCCCCTCGCGGAACACCAGCTTGACGCCTTTCGTATCTATCGCGAGGAACTACTCGGCTGGACCGCCAAGCGCACTAACCTGACGGCCATCACGGAGCCGGATGAGGTGGAGTCACGCCTGTTCCTTGAGAGCCTGTGGTGCGCCATGGCATTACCAACGACTGAAGGCCTGCGACTCGTTGACGTCGGAACAGGTGGGGGCTTTCCCGGTCTGCCTCTCGCCATTGCGTTCCCGCAGCTGCACATTACGCTCGTCGAGGCCACCGGCAAGAAGATCACGTTTCTTGAGCACGTTGTCGGCGTGCTGGGGCTGAGAAATTGCCATGTGGTTCAGGGCCGCGCCGAGGACCTGGGTCATGAACCCGATCACCGGGAGGTCTACGACGTTGCGACGGCCCGAGCTGTTGCCCCAATGCCTACGCTGGTTGAGTTGTGCCTGCCGTTTGTGCGAATGAACGGCTTGCTCATCGCCCCTAAAGGCGCTGACGCCGAGCAGGAAATCAACGATGCATCAGACGCGCTCTCTGCGCTTGGTGGAGCGTCGGAGGGCATCGTCCTTCCTGACCTTAATACTCCTATCCCAGCCGATCACCGACTAGTCGTCATCAGTAAGACCACCCCGTCGCCATACAGATACCCTCGACGGAACGGCGTGCCGGCACAACGCCCGCTGTAGCCATCCATGTCTGTCTCGACAGTCTCACAGGCCGGCGCGATTCGCCGCCGCATCCTCCATCCGGCCACATTAATCTCGCTTGGCATAGCCGTCCTCCTGTTAATCGTGTTGGCGCGGGGCGTTGATGTTAGCTTCACGGACATGGCTCGAGCGATTGGCAATGCGAACCCGCTACTCATCGTCGCCGCATTCCTTGCGTATTATGTCAATTTTCCCATGAGGGGTATCCGTTGGCGGCTGTTGATAGAGAATGCGCAGGCGATGGCCGATGACCCAGTCCCGCTCCCATCCAAACGCGCCTTCTCCGAAATCATCCTCCTCGGCTGGTTTGTGAATGCCGTCGCATGGTTGCGCATGGGGGATCCGTACCGCGCCTACCTCGTCTCTCGACAGCACGAGAACCAGTCTTATCCCAGGATCCTCGGCACGGTTCTTGCTGAGCGAGTCCTGGATGTGGTGACGTTCGCCGCCATCCTTCTTCCCATCGGCGCTCTCCTCTGGGTGGATGCAAGCGGCGTGACCACTACCGTCATTGCCCTCACTGTCGTTATTGGCGGGGGAGCAATTTTCCTGGTGGTGGGAATGGCGCTATTTGGGCAACGTGCCACTGCCCGATTGCCCGGGTCGATTCGGGACTGGTTGGAACGGCTTCGCGTTGGCGCGCTGCTCAGCCTCAGCGGAAGACTCTGGCCCATCACAATCCTCAGCGTCAGCGGATGGGTCGCGGAGGGCATGCGCCTTGCGCTTGTCACCTGGGCACTAGGTCTCGACGTCCCGCTGCCCGTGATTGCATTCGTCGCGCTGGCCCACAACCTTATTACTGCAATTCCGACCACACCTGGCGGCCTCGGAGTCGCGGAGGCGGGCATGGTGGGACTGTTACTGCCATGGGTAGCGCTGGAGGACGCCGCCGTCCTGACGGCGCTCGACCGCTCCGTAACGTGGTTCAGCGTCGTCCTGATTGGCGGAGTGGCAATCGGATGGCGCGAGGGAGTGCGGCGAGGGCGGTATTAGGGCGCCCTTACGCCGTTGTGCGGCGGTACAGGCATCTGCACTAACCGAATCCAAAAAAGTTTACGTAACTCCTCAACAGATAAATGACAACACAGACGCCGATGCTCCATCCGAAGAGTTTCGCGTGATTGACAGAATATGCGGAGCCTTTGATTACCTTCATTGCCGCTAACACCACCAAGCCAACGATGCTACCCAGAATTGCTCCGGTGACCAAAGACTCTAGGGGAATCGCCAATATAGCCCAATATATCTTGAAGGCTGTTGACGATTCATCTGCACCGCTGGTCACGAGGAAGGTGCAGCTTGCGACCGTCACAAGAACGAAGGCCACGACCGCAACTATGAAGATTAGGAGTGGCCTAGGCATTGAAAACTCTCTCCTTGTGGTTCCCTAGCCCACTTTAAAGCGTTCTCAGCGTAACCCATAGTTTGGACAAATACCGAAGTGTCTACCGCCTATGGGACTCGATCGGGGGAGAACAAGGCGCCAGGGGGCGTGGTTTCTCGACGATTGTTCCTCGGCCGCGGCGGCATTCATGAAACGGCGCACAAATTACTTTACGGCAAGAGGGTCGGCACGAGCAGTGGGGAGAACTCAGAAGTGGAGCCGAGATTCCCAACATGCACAGCTTCAGTTCCAGTCCAATCTAAGTTGGGGCGGCGGCAAACCGAGTCTAGCGGAATGACGCCTCATCCCCTACCGAGAAGCCGTGTGACTCCGCAAGGCCGGCATTGATCACTAGCGCATATTGAGCCGGAGCAGTACTTACATATGTGCGCAGCTCAGAATCCGCGACGCCCGGCTCTGGAACCATCGTATGAATGTCCACGATAACCCCGGCCGCATCCATATAGAGGATATCCAGCGGAATCAGCACACCCTTCATCCAGAATGTGAGGATGTATTCCCACGAAAACACAAAGAGCATTCCTGCATTACTCGCAAGAGCTTCCCGATGCGCCAAGCCAGATCCACGCTCAGCCGGCGTAGCCGCAATCTCTACCAGAAAGTTCATGCCCTTGAGGGAGACGTACCGAATGCCACTCGGGTCCTGAATGTCCAAAATCTGGCGGAAATCTTGCTCAAACCACGGTTGGGCGTAACTTATGACCTCACGCACATCGATGCCTGCGACAACAATCGCCACTCCATCAATTTCCTCATATCCGCCAACCAACAGGCCTATAAAGTTGTCGAACTGATCAAAAATAGGGGAGCCACTGAACCCCGGCCAATTGGCCGCATGGGCATCCCAACACGTTGCAATGTTGCAGTTCAAATTGAACTTTGTCGGTCCGTAGCGCCTCTCCATTAGTGTCACAGGAACCCTGCCGTTCGGACCAATTGCGTACGCACCTTCTACAGCCCATGATAGCGACCCAAGGGGGAAGGCCTTTTCATTCGGACTGGCAACACTCTTCAACGCGATGTCGTGTGCAGCAGATATGGGACCCCACTGCGACTGCATTAGTGGGCGATTCTCCATGCAATGATATGCAGTCACAAGGTATTCTTGGCCACTGTCAATAATTGTGGAGACACCACACCCCAAGCGTTCTCGCCAAACAATTGATTCTGGTACTGGCGTTGGCGTTGCGGTAGGCCGTACGGTGGGGGCAAGCCTTTGCGAAGGTGAAGGGATAGTGGTGGGCTGCTGAATAGTGGAGTCGGATTCATCTCCAATGTTAACCGTCAGACAACCGTAGGCGAACACGGCAAGGAAGATGGCAAAGGCGAGGGTTTGAGAATGCCAGCCACTCATGTCATCTTGGTACCTCGGTAGGATTGGTGGCTCAAGCGGGATTCGCCAACAATACCAGGACGACGCTAGGATAGACCAAGGCTGCGTATCCTGTCACAAGACGGGAGAAACGGCTTGGCTTGGGCAATGGTCATAATGTGCGCCATCGAGACAATCGGCGGAGTGGCAATCGGATGGCGCGAGGGAGTGAAGAGGGGGCGGTTTTAGGGCGCCCCTACGCCGTTGTGCGGCGGTACAGGATAGTGGTGGCCGTCAGGGCGACGATCGTCATCACGACAAGTATCGAAACGCCGGGCAGGATATGCTCCCACTCCCAGCCTGTAACCACGACCGCGCGTATCGCCTCCAGCACATAGTTCACAGGGTTTAGCGAGACGGCAATCTGGAACCAGTCCGCCATGAGTTCCTTTGGCATGAATGCCGTGGTGACGAAGACCGCGGGAATGAAGAAGATGAACATGGACTGCGTCACCTGAACGCTGCGCGTCTTGATGGCGATAATCAGGCCCAGACAAGACCAGGCAACTCCGAACATCGTTCCGAGAACCAGGATGGCAAGGAAGCCGAGCCATCCCGATTCCGAAGACGCGCCCATGATGACGCCCACGATGACAATCGTGACGCCCTGGATGAAGCCCCGCGTCGCAGACACGAGGAGAACGCCGAGCAGGATGGATATTCGGTAGATGGGCGCCAGCAGGAGCTTATTCAGATAGCCGGACAGATCGTCCGTCAGCAGGTTGAATCCGGCGTCTATACCACTGAATATCATCGCCTGCACGATGATCATGGGCATCAGGTATGTGACATAACTATCGGTAGGGAATCCCGGCAGCATCGAGACATTGTCGAATGCGGCCACGAATACGACCATGAAGAGGATATTGATGGAGACAGCCGGTATTATCTGGCCTGGCTGCGTAACCCAGGCGCGGAAATTGCGCAGGTAGATATACCAGGTCTGGAGGACGAGACTGACCATTGTTTCTACCGGCCGTCGCTTAGGCCGAGCAGGGGCCTGAAGGTGTTGTTCATCTCGTCGCCGCCTGCTTCTTCGTCGCGAATGGTGCGGCCCGTGTATTGAAGGAACACATCGTCGAGCGTCGGGCTGGCAACGGACAGGTTGGACACCGGAACATCGTTATCTGCGAGCAGCCGCATCAGCCCGGGTACCGCCGCGCCGCCATTCTGGACCGTGACGGCGATGCCCTCCTGCACGCGGGCAGTGGAGGACACGTACGACTCGCCGTCAGCGAGTCCCTGCGCCTTTGCGTTCAACGTCTCCCATTCCTCCGCCGTTTCCGGGCCGGAGATCGTAATCGTGACAACGTCGCCGCCTATCTGTTCTTTGAGGAGACGTGGCGAGCCTTCCGCAACAATCTTCCCGCGGTCGATGATTGCTAGCCGCTCGCACAGCCGATCCGCCTCATCCATCATCTGCGTCGTCAGGATGATGGTGACGCCGTCCTCCTCGTTGAGACGGCGAAGGTGATCCCAAAGCGTATTGCGGCTCTGTGGGTCGAGTCCCGTTGTGGGCTCATCGAGGAACAGCACCTTGGGTTCGTGGACGAGGGTCGCAACAAGGTCAAGCCGCCGCCGCATGCCGCCGGAAAACGTTCCGATCTTCTTCTTGGCGACGTTCGCCAACCCTATGAACTCCAGTAGTTCCGCGGAACGCGCCCGCGCCTCTGAGCTGCGCAGGCCATAGAGACGGCCCTGCAGGGTCAGAAAATCGTGCGCCTTCGCCAGGTCATCCAGGCCGGCCGTCTGCATGGCAACGCCGACGCTGCGGCGGATCTGCTCTGCCTGACGGTCAATGTCATAGCCCGCGACGCTGACGGTTCCTGAGGTTTTCTTGAGCAGGGTTGAGAGGACTTTGAGCGCAGTGCTCTTGCCCGCGCCGTTGGGGCCGAGAAACCCGAAGAACTCGCCCTCTTGCACACTGAAATCAATGCCGTCGACGGCGCGCGTCCCACCCGGATAGACCTTTACGAGACTACGAACATCAATGACGGCCTTCCGGCTCTCCGACACCCCACCTCCAAACGCCCCGGGACAGAATAAGGGACAGGTCAGTACCTCCATCCATACTACGAAAGCAGGCCCTGCGCGGCAAAGGGGCCCGTCCCCATCCTTGCCCCTGTATTGCTGCCGCCTCTATACTGTCAGACACTATGCCCAAGCGAACCTACCAACCCAAAGTGCGCCGCCGCAAGCGCGTCCACGGCTTTCGTCATCGTATGAGGGAGCCCGGCGGCAGAAACGTTGTCGCGCGTCGACGCGCCAAGGGGCGTCACCGTCTCAGCGTCTAACTTCTCTGCCATGCCCCGGACGACGGATCACCGGCTGCGTCGGAGTTCCGATTTCGACCGCGTTTCCAGCATCGGCAAAGGCCGCGCCAATGAGCTTGTCGTCCTGCGATACGCGCCGAACGACGTCAACACCATGCGCGCCGGCTATGCCGTCAGCAAACGTGTGGGTGGCGCAGTCACGCGCAACGCCGTCAAACGGCGACTGCGCGTCGCGGTCAGCAAGCTGGGGCCTCGCGAATCAGGAGTCGACCTCGTGTTCATCGCCAGACCACAGATCGCGCAAGCGAATTACCACGGCATCGAAGATGCGGTCACTGACGTTCTTAAGCGCGCCGGGCTGAGTGGTGAGGAAGTGGCGCCTGGCTCTGCTGACTCTTCCAAATCTCACCAAGGTTGAGCACAGCACATGAAGTACATCGCGCTCGGCCTCCTGCGGCTATACAAGTTCGTCCTCTCGCCGCTTCTACCTGCCGCCTGCCGTTATCAGCCCACGTGCTCCGAATACGCACATGAGGCCATTGAACGCCACGGCGCGGTGAGAGGCACAATTATGGCCGCGCGACGGCTGGGTCGGTGCCATCCGTTCCGGGAAGGGGGCTACGACCCTGTTCCGTAAGCTCTCGCACTCCAACGAAGCCGAACCGCGTCAGTGTGCTTCGACACGACGCGCAGGCCCACTGCTGCTAATCGTCGCCTTGTTCGCGTTGCTCGTTGTCGGCGGTTGCACGGCGGGCAGCCTGTACGATCCGAAGCCATGGGCGGCGCCGGTTCTTCTTGGCGACGAGACCGTCGTGATTGGGACGGATACAGGACACATCGTCGTAGGCAACATCATCACAGGACTCGAATTGGGCCGGTGCGAGACGGGGGAGGGCCGCAATAGCGTGCGCGCAATCTTTGGCGCGCCGCTGCTGCATGACGGGCGCATCTATGCTGGGGGCTTTAACGGGGTTTTGTACTCCGTAGACCCCAATTCACTGTTGCCAGAATCCGAGGCTGAGTGCGCCCCGTTCTTCGAGGCCGACTCTCCGATCGTCGGCGGACCAGCACTGACGCCGGACGGCGTATTGCTTGTTGGCACGGAGGGCACGGCCGACACAGAGCGCGGCACGCTATACGCGATCGACATTGCAAGCGCATCCACCCTATGGACATTTGAGGCCGACTCCGAGATTTGGGGCACGCCCATCATCGGCGACGGACTGGTATATGTTGGCACGCTGGGCGGCACGCTTCACGCTGTGCGCATGGATGAGAGCCCCGGCACAGAAGCGTGGCGGCATCAGGCCGAGGCCGGAATCGGCGGCATGACCCTGGACGATGGCGTCCTCTACGCCGGCGCGTTCGACAATAACCTCTATGCGCTGGACGCCACCACGGGCGCGCCCCATTGGCCAACGCCCTTCACCGCAGATAATTGGTTCTGGGCCGCTCCGCTCGTCATCGGTGATCGGCTATTCGCGCCATCTCTTGATCACTCCCTGTACATCCTCGATAAGGACTCGGGCGCACAGGTAATGAATCCCGTGAGGACGGGCGGTGCAATACAGAGCAATCCGATCCTGACAGGCAGCCATATCAGTATCGCCAACGAAGAGAAAGAAACGTGGTGGATTGATCCTGTGACCGGCCAGGGAATCGTTGGCGGCAAACTGCCTGATCCTGTTTACGCGCCGATCGTAGCATTCGGAGAAAGTGACGCGCTGTTCTTTGCCCAGGACGGCGCAGTCTACCGCGCGTCCCCATCACTCAGGCAACCCGTACGGGTATTCCCCGTGGACAACTAGGTAGCAGCTATGGAAGTCGTTGGCGATATCTTTATCTTCCTGCTTCTGCAGCCCATGCTGAACGGGCTGCTGTTGCTGTACAGCGTGCTCTTTGACAGCATGGCGCTTGCCATTATCGCCCTCACTGTCATTGTCCGCGTGGCGTTCTACCCTCTGACCCTCAAGCAGCTGAAGTCCTCTGCCAAGATGCAGGCGCTACAGCCGCAGATGCAGGAGATCCGCAACCGCTTCAAGAACAATCCTCAACTCCAGCAGCGCGAGACGATGAAGATGTACCGGGAGGCCGGTGTCAGTCCACTCGGCTGCCTGGGGCCGATGGTTGTGCAGTTCCCGATCTGGATCGGGTTGTACTGGGCAATCATCAAGGGCTTGGGAAATCTGCCCGGCAGCTTCGTCTATCTTTCGCAGCGGCTCTACTCATGGCTGCCTGTTGGCGGGGAAGTTCTGCCACTGAACACAGAGATGCCATGGATCATCGGCACGCTCGATCTCTCCGCTCCTGACCCAACGCCACTTTTGCCACTTCTTGTCGCGGCGTCCACCTGGGCCCAGCAGCGCATCATGCAGCCGCCCGCCATGTCTGACCAGCAGAGACAGCAACAACAGATTATGTTGTTCCTGTTCCCCATCATGCTGGGATTCCTTGCCTTTACTTTCCCATCGGGCTTAGCCCTATACTGGTTCGTCTCTAACTTCATAACGATTGGTATGCAAGGATTCATGTCCGGGTGGGGAAATCTGATTCCCGGTCGGACACGGGTCGCTGCCAATACCACTACCCCTCCAGCCCCTCAGGTGGAGACGAGGTCAAATGATGAATCAGAGTCTGGAATGGACGGGGAGGACCGTCGAGGAAGCAACTCAGCGAGGACTAGACGAACTCGGTCTGGGTCGCGAAGACGTCGACGTCGACGTCATTAGCGAGGGACGTTCCGGCTTGCTGGGACTCCGCTCGGAAGATGCGCGAGTCCGCCTGCGGGTGCGGCAAGGGGATGATGAGGACCAATACGCATCCTTCGCGTCCCTATCATCGGATGCAGAGAGCGCAAGAGAAATCCTCGCCGAACTGCTCCGACACATGGACGTCGATTCTGATATATCCGTATATGTTCCCGGAAGCGACCCCACCCGTCCCTTTGAATCCGGAGACCCTATCGTCCTCGATATTGAGAGGGAAGATGCCGGTCTGCTGATTGGGCGACGGGGCCAAACGCTCCGTCACGTTCAGATGCTCCTCAACACCATCGTCTCGCGTTCTGTCGGACACTACGTTCCTCTCCGCATTGACGTGGAGGGCTATCAGCAGCGCCATATCTACCGCCTCCAGCAGATCGCCCTTCGCGCCGCGGATCACGTGCGCAGGCGCAGGCGTCCCATCACCCTCGACCCCATGTCGCCCGCCGACCGCCGCATCATCCATATGACTCTTGCAGACAATGCGGCCGTCGTAACGGGCAGCACGGGCCACGGCGAAAATCGACGCGTCACCATCCAACAGGCCCCACGCGGCGGCGGTGATCAACGCGGCGGTCGTCCTGCCAACGATGAAGCTCCCTCGTCTCAACTGTCCGTCGCTGAGGATGAGTACGACGACGATGATGACTATATCGAGGACGACGAGGAAGACCTCGATGAGTACGACGACGATGACTATGAAGATGATGACGACTACGATGATGACGATGAGGATTATGACGA
Source organism: Chloroflexota bacterium (assembly GCA_026713485.1). Classification (GTDB taxonomy): domain Bacteria; phylum Chloroflexota; class Dehalococcoidia; order UBA6926; family UBA6926; genus VXMO01. Next base: position 42,440 of record JAPOOK010000015.1, read on the forward strand.
CGATGACGACTACGACGATGAGGACGACGAGGAAGAAGACGAACCTCCCCCTCGGTAGTCGTGGTTTCCAGTCATCCTGATTTCGTCGCGGTGGGCGGGGCAGGCTCGCCTGCCGGCTATACAGCTTTAGACGCCGCCAAGCTCGGGCGCGCAGCCCGACTTCTGGCGAATAACACCCCTCCCGTGCACGA
>JAPOOK010000016.1 GCA_026713485.1 Chloroflexota bacterium
CGACTCTGAGCATCTTCCTCAGATCCCTCCTCGTTGTTCGGGCGGATGGTAGCACCCGTACACCTGGCGGGAAATCCTGCAACGCCGGTTCGCGGCCTACGCTGCCATCCCGCAGGTCCCGGGATTGAGCGGACACGTCGCACAGCCGGAGGCCGCGTGCGCCGCGTGCAGGTCCATCGTGCGGGACGGCGTCGGCGTGGGGTCCGGAAAGAGGTCCAGTTCGCCCTGCCTGGCAGGCGAAGGCTTATGCCCCGGGAAACGGAGGAAGGGCATTGCGCGCTTCAGCACCACGCCCATCGCCTGCAGCTCCTGGGGCCGCGTGATGGAGTGCTCGCCCCGCTGCCGCATGATACGGCTCGCCGCCAGAGGGCCGACGCCGGGAACGCGCAACAGGTCCCGCTCGCTCGCCCGGTTCACGTCCACCGGGAACCTCTCGAAGTCGTTCACTGCGATCATCATCTTCGGGTCGGCGCGCAGCTCGAGGAAACCGCTCGTGTCGAAGGCAGGCCGCAACTCTTCCGAGTCGTAGCCGTAGATGCGCGATAGCCAGTCCAGCTGGTAGAGGCGGTGCTCGCGCACGGGCGGCGTCGCGGGGTGCTCCTCCAACGGCGTGTGGCGCACGGGTCGGAACGCCGAGTAGTAGACACGCTTGAAGCCGTAATTCCCGTAGAGACTTGTCATCCGGTTGTAGATGTCCCAGTCCGACTCGTCCGCCGCACCCACGACCATCTGCGTGGCCTGCCCGACCGCGCCGCCGTAACGCTCTTGCATGAGGTCGCTGATACGGCCCATCGGTTCGATGATGCCTTTATCAAAGTCCTTCATCTTGCTGACTTTGCGGAGGTGCTCGGCAGAGGGCGACTCGATATTGATGGAGAGGCGCGCACCGAGCCGTTGGCTCGCTTCCAGGAGTGAGTCGTCGTTCGTGCCGGGCATCACTTTCAAGTGAACGTAGCCGCGGAAGCCGTAGCGGGAACGGACGGCATCGACCACATCAAGCAGGCGCTCCTGCGTGGCGTTGGGATTCTTGAAGATGCCGGAGCTGAGAAAGAGTCCGTCACCCATGTGGCGTTGATGCATCTCATTGAATAGTCGTGCGAGTTCATCCACCTTGAAACCGTAACGACGGCGTGGGACCCAGTGGGAATTGGGGCAGTAGTGGCAGTCCATGATGCAGTGATCGGTGAACATCACGCGCATGAGAGAGATGCGTTTGCCATTCGGCATGGCGGCCTTGTAGACGCCAGCGTGGGGAGTTACGCCACCGCGCGGGCCCACCCGTTCTCCGCCACCACTCGGCCGCGTGGTTCCATCCGACCGCTCAGCGGGTGAGAGAATGTCATCGGTGGCCATTCCGCCGAGATGTCGCAGCTTCTCATAGACGTCCGGAGTGCTCTTGATTAGCATGGCGGCCTCCCTTTATGAAACCTTTGTTCCAAAACTAGCATGGGTGAGGGAGGGATGCAAGCCCTTGATGCGTGAGTTTTGGGGTTTGGTTGCGGAATAACAATCCAGATTCCCGCCTTCGCGGGAATGACGGTGGGTGAGCGGGGATGGCGGAGTGGCGGGAATGCTGGGAGGGGTTAGTGGCGGAGGGTGTAGAGCCAGCCTTCGTCGTGGGCGAAGCCCTGTTGGGAAGGATCGGGTTGGTTGAAGGCGTCAGGATTGCGATGCCATTGGAGCGCGCCGGCGAGGTTGACGACCGCGTCAAGGCAATCGGCGTTGGCGCGGCAGGCAAGGCGGACGTGCTCCGGTAGCCGTTCGCCGGTCCACTCTTCGATGATGGCGAGGATCTCGTGGCGGCGGTTCAGGTTGTTGTCGCCATTCTTGTACCCGACGCCCGAGTCGCCGCGAGCGCGCAGGAGTTGGCCGGGCATCAGTTCAAGGAGGGCCACTTGCCATCGCGAAGAATTGGCGGGGAGCGGCGGGATGCTGAACCGGCCGCGGGCGCGGGCAAGCAGACGGCCAAGCATGGCCATGCCGTGGTAGGTCATCGGCACCATGTTGGGATTGGTGACGTGGAGCGGGGAGAAAGCGGGGGATACGTCGCTGGCGCGGCGGGGTTCGCCGTAGGCCGCGACGTACTCTCGTGCGACCTCCTCAAATTCAGCCTGATCCGTGGTGGACATGCGGTCGCAGGAATCCATGAGGCCCTCGCCCCACCTGATGAAGCCCTGCGTAACGGCAAAATCGGCTGGCAGACCGAAGGGGAAATCAAGAGCGGCAATGGCGGGGCCGCCGATAGTCAGCAGCAGTTGTTCAAGGTCCGAACGTCGTATGGGTAACGGGGTTTGCCATTCGGTATTGCCATCGTCGCCGACGGATGCCATGGCAATCCACGTGGCGTTATCGGCCCGGGAGCCGCTGAAGTCGACGCCGATGAGGGTGGTCATCTGATCGGCCCCTGTGCCTGGTGGAGTTTCCCCTTATCTCAGGGCGTCGGCTGCTACCAATTCGTTTGTTTCTTCCTGGTTGATGCCGAGGATCTCGGTGAGGATGGCGTCCGTGTGCTCGTTGAGCATGGGGGCGCGGCGCAATTCACCCGCGTGCTCGCCGTTCACCTTCCACGGTACTTTGGCAGTGCGACGCGGGCCGGCCTCCGGATGGTCAATGGTCGCAAAGAAGCCGCGAGCCTGTTGGTGCGGATGTTCAACGACTTCCAGCGGGTCGAGGATTGGAGCGGCGGACACGCCTGCGGCGGCCAGTTGTTCGGCCATCTCATATTTGTCGCGACTCGCCGTCCACGCTGCGATGATTTCGTCGAGCGCAGCCTCGTTCTGCTTGCGGGATTCGGGCGTGGCAAAGCGGGTGTCGTTGGCGAGGCCGTCGATAATGTTGCACAGGCCGGCCCATTCGGTGTCCGTTCGGGCCGTTACGGCGATCCACTGGTCGTCACCGGCGGCGGGGAAGATGTTGTGCGGAGCGTGCAATGGGTGGTGAGAGCCATCCCTGGAGAGTGTGTAGCTGCCGACTGCGCGAGCGACCATTGGCTCCGTGATGAGCGTCATCAAGGCTTCGGTCATGGCGACATCGACGTGATGCCCCATGCCGGTGCGCTTGCGATCATGGAGTGCCGTCAGCGTGGCCATGGTGGCGTAGGTGGCGGACACGACGTCCGGGAAGTACGAGCCAAGCAGGCGGCGATGACCATCCGTGTAGCCGGTGACGTCCGCGAGTCCGCAGAAGGCGTTGATGATGCTATGCAAGCCGCTGTAGTCCTTGAGAGGACCGCTCCTGCCGAACGCGGCGACGGACGTGTAGATTACTCGGGGGTTGAGGGGGGCGATGTCGCCGTAGCCCAGGCCCCAACGTTCCATCAGTCCGGTTGAGAAATTCTCGAGGACGATGTCCGCCGACGCGCAGAGGCGACGTGCAACATCCCTGCCCTCCTCTGTGCGGAGATTGATGGGGATGGCGCGCTTGCCCATGCTCAGCGTGTTGTACGCGCCAGCGCGATTCATGCCGGGAATCTGGGCGGCGAACGGCGGGGAGTTACGGAAGTCGGCGGGATTCTCGCGGCTTTCCACCTGGATAACGTCTGCGCCGAGGGCGGCTAGCCACTTGGCGCAATACGGGATCGCGATGTACTGGCCAAAGTCGACCACTCGAATGCCCTTAAGAGGGAGAGACGGGGTAGACCCTGCATGAGAGGTAGATGCGCCATTTGTAGACGGCACGACAGGAACCGAATCATCGGCTTCGGGTTTGCCTTCCTCGTTGCGCGGGTATCCGGTCAGGATGAAGGGGACGCCAGTGTAAGGAATCTGCTGACCGTCCTGAGTTGTAATGTTTCGGATATATCGGCGTTCCTTGACGTGCTCGTGCGTCATGACCTCTTCGATGGAGGTCGCCCAGAATGCGGGGATGTTGCGGGCTTGAAGTTCGGTGGTAATCTCCTCGCCAGTCTTCTCCATTGTCCAATTGGTCATGAGCACGCTGACAGCGTCCCAGTTCATGGCGCGCTTCGTGCCGTCGTCGTAGTCCTCGGTGTACGCCCATTCCGGGCTGCCCATGACTTCCGCAAACTGTTCCCAGTGGCGGGCGCTCATGGCGACTATGACTATGTAGCCGTCCTTGCACTCGATGTAGCAGTTGGGCTGGCGGGCAAGGATGTTGGGGCCGCGGTCGAGCACGTATTCAAGGTATTCGCGCTGCGTCACGGGATGGTAGTTGAGGGCGGTGATGGCTTCTAATTCAGTAAGCTCGATGCGTGTACCGGTCACGCCGGGGCTTGCGCCGTTGCTGCTACCGGAGTCCGCGTACAGCGTTGCAAGAGTTCCCACGACGCTGACTGCGCCGGCCATCAGTGAGGGCACGGACGCGCCGGTGGGCATGAGAGGCGGCTCGCTCGGCAGATCGTAGGTGGTGTCAGGCGGGCCGGGCGTTGTCCACGCCATGCCGGAGAGCGACCACGTTGCAAGATCGCTAGGGGGGAGGTTGGCGAGTGGGCCGTCATTTCCATATGGCGTGAGCGAAACGACGGTCAAATGCGGGTAGCGGGTATGGAGGACGTCCCAATCAAGGAACGGGGCATCACCGTCGAGCAGGCCGATGTCCTCGATGAGGATGTCCTGGCCGTCCAGGATCGCCAGCAGGGATTCTGGAGTGAGGCTGTCGGCGTCGGTATTCGAGCGGTGGGCCTTGTTGGCATTCAGGGAGCGATGCAGCATCGGGTCCCATTCGGTCATCTCGCGGCCCTTGATTCGGACGTAGAGGTTCCGCATTCGGCTTACACGATCGACGTCCGCGCCGAGCTCACCGAGGAGGCGGGCAGCATATGCTCCGGCCAGCGATGCGGTAACATCGACAACTCGCAGATGTGCTAGCGGACCTGACATAATCGCCCCCTTCGGCCGGATATTGGCCTACCCTACTGAACGATAAATATAGCGACCGTCACCCCCAGATGCTATAACCTCGCCGTTCTGAGTGACTGTTTTGCCTCGGACGAGCGTGCGGACAGGCCAGCCTGTGTATGACATACCCTCGTAAATCGAGTAGTCGGCGCGCCCCTGCAGACCGGCGGCGGTGACGGTTCGGGTTTCATCCATATCGACGATGGCGATATCAGCGTCAGCCCCTACCTGAAGTGAGCCCTTTTGCGGCCAGAGACCGAAGATGCGGGCGACGTTGGCGGAGGTTAGTTCAGCGACACGCTCAAGCGGCAGGCCG
>JAPOOK010000017.1 GCA_026713485.1 Chloroflexota bacterium
GGACGGCCAAGAAACCCCTCCTCCTCGATGGGGGAGGGCCAGGGTGGGGGTGACACCCCCGTCATTCCCGCGAAAGCGGGAATCCAGAATCCCCCGCGCCGTTCACCCTGAGCCCGTCGAAGGGCGACCCGCCCCCCATGTCATTCCGAGCGCAGTCGAGGAATCTAAAGCCTCAATTCCGCCACCCAACCCCCGTAACGCCACTCCCCGTCATTCCGGCGAAGGCCGGAATCCACGCGTGGCCCGACAGGGCCACAACCCGCGCCCATTGTTACAATCGCGACATGATTCGGACACGCCACCCCGCCGTCTACATCATGGCCAGCGAACCACGAGGAACCCTATACATCGGAACCACATCCAACCTCCCCGCCCGCGTCTGGCAGCACAAGACGGAGGCAACGGACGGATTCACCGCAAAGTACGGCGTCAAGAGCCTTGTCTGGTACGAAACCCATGACGATATGACCGCTGCCATCAGCCGAGAGAAAGCCCTGAAGAACTGGCAAAGAGTCTGGAAGTTCCGCCTGATCGAAGAAATGAACCCAGAATGGCAGGACCTCTACCAATCCATCCTCTAGCTAGTCTGCTGACCCGCTCCCCAATCAAACCCGTCATGCCGGCGCAGGCCGGAATCCACGCGTGGCCCGCAGGGCCACAACCCGCGCCTAACCTAGCAATTGCAAATAGGAACACGTGTGCGGCACAATGAATTGATCCAGATGTAACTGAGGATTTTCGTGGGAGAACAGAAGGCATGGATGCCAGAGAAAAGGCACTAGAGCGAGTTAAGCGATTGATTGCCAAAGGTGAGGAAATGGCACCCGTGACGGACTTTATCTCTTTCGACATAGGCGGGATTCAGGCGGAGGCTGCCGGATGGCGAGCGCAAGCAGGGACACTTCTTATAGACCTCTGCGGATCAAATAGTGTGTATACACAGCACTTCTGGCATCTGACTAAGGAATATGAATCCAACGAGTCCATTAGGACAGGTGCCGCCATACTCAAATCGCTTAGGGAAGACATCGAAAACGGCTACATGCAAACCTATCGGCAGAGAGTTGTTGATGAACTCTGGGAAGATCTGTTTGAACAGGCAAACAACCTCCTCATTGAAGACAGCACTGCCGCAACTACGGCGGCGGCCGTAGTCGCAGGGGCTGCCTTGGAGAACGGTCTAAGGGAGCTTGCTAAGGTTCAGGGGGTGACATTGGGTACGAAAGAAGACCTTAGTACCTTGACTGGTAAACTCGCAAACAGCGAGACCGTAAGCCGTCTAGAGCAAAAGCAGTTAGTAGCCATGGCCGATGTCCGGAACGCAGCGGCCCACGGAGAGGTCGAGAGATTTGGGCAGGATGATGTCGCCAAGCTAATCAGAGATGCCCGCGACTTCCTCGCCAAGCACGCCACCTAGCCACTGGCGCATACTTAACCCCATGACCACCCCAACCTTGCCGGCACGACGTCGCTGGACGCGTGAAGAGTTACTCATTGTCCTAGACCTCTACTGCCGCATTCCCTTCGGTCAGTTTGACTATCACAACCCTCAAGTAATCCGTGTTGCCGAAGCAGTCGAAAGAACGCCTAGCGCCGTAGCAATGAAGCTGGGTAATCTTGCCAGTTTGGACCCCGGCCTCAAGCAACGCGGCGTATCGGGGTTGGGTAATGCATCGGCCAGCGATAAGGCAATCTGGCAGGAAATGCATGCAGACTGGACAGCCTTCACATCAGAGTCGTTGACAGCTCGACAGAATCACGGACTAGTGGACAAAGCGGAGTCTACCGAGGCGCTCGAGAGCGAAGCCGTCCGGGATCGCATCACAGAACGAGAGGCAACAACTACTCAGCGAGTGGGCCAAAACTTCTTTCGAGACGCGCTGCTCAGCGCTTACAACTACAAGTGTTGCATTCCCGGACTCACTCTGGAGCCGCTGCTTGTGGCCAGCCATATCGTGCCTTGGCGCGACGACGCAAAGAACAGACTCAACCCGCGCAACGGGCTACTGCTATCCGTCCTGCATGACAAGGCATTTGATCGCGGATTCCTCACTCTTGATGATGACTTAATCATTAGGGTCGCGAGAGGTCACATACCAAGCGCGGATGAGTTCTTCGTTCAGAGCGTAGCGTCTTACGACGGCCAAGCAATCTCTCCCCCGGAAAAATTCAGACCCCATCCTGACTTCCTCGCGTATCACCGCGAGAACATATTCCTTGGATGAACTCGCCCCGCAGAAAGCGCCTTTTGCCGCAATCGAGATTGGAGGAACCAATTGAGTTCGCAAAAGTTCAACGAATGGCTGGACGACCAATGGGAGCATGCCGAATCGTGGTGGGTTAAGAGGCTGTCCGGCAGGGACACGATGGCAATGGGGGGACGCAATCCCGGGCCAAAGATCCCACGAACTCTCCTATTGCAATTCCTACCAGAACTGGACAATCCAAAAGAGAACAAGCCCAGAATGGAGTTTCTACTCAAAGTAGATAGCAGCGAGGACGAGGTCACAGTCACGGCAGAGTCTATCGAAGTGAAGCTGGCGAGGAGTGAATCCCGCAAAGCTGGATTCGTTATGGACTGGGGCGGCGTCTCAAACCCTATGCTCGACCCGGAAAATACAGGAGCCGCCGCAGCCTTCGCTTTCCATACACGATCAGAGGGTAGCTTGCCTGAGTGCCATGTGTGGGTCTGCGCCAACTTGGAAGAAGAGGAAGATGTACTAGAGCCTATGTGGGGCCCGATTGAACCCGATAGGGAAATACTCACTTCAAGAGCCGATGGAGCACGGGAGATCAGGTTCTTAACCTAGCCAATTGCCGCTTATGCCACGTTCGACCACCCAAATGCAGCATCAGACCTTGCTGACCCTCTAAATTCCCACCTCCACCACTTAGCCCACTCACCCTGTGCCGCGCCGAAAGCTCTCCGTCCCTGACCGCCATAGCCTGATCGCGGCAAGCCAACCTCATACGCCAACCAACGCTGATCGCGAGCCTTGGCCGGAGGCACTGCCTCCTAATTGCGAGTCGTCCGCGTCTAGCGGTACAGTACGAACGCGGACAACAGCAACGAAAAACCGGCGGGGGCCGGGGAGGTGAATGATGACGAGCGGCGCCGCACAAAAGGTTCTCTGTGTCCTCTATGACGATCCTGTGCAGGGCTTTCCGCCCCAATACGCCAGGGACGGGATTCCCACCCTCAGCCAATACCCGGACGGACAATCCATGCCGTCCCCAACCGCAATCGACTTCACGCCCGGCCAGCTCCTGGGCTCCGTCTCCGGCGGCCTCGGGCTGGAGAGCTTCGTCACGTCCCAGGGCCATCAGTTCGTCGTCACGTCCGACAAGGACGCCGCCGACTCCGTGTTCGAGCGAGAGATCGTCGATGCCGATGTCGTCATCTCACAGCCCTTCTGGCCCGCGTACCTGACCGCCGAGAGGATCGCCAAAGCGCCCAACCTCAAGCTGGCCATCACCGCGGGCATCGGCTCCGACCACGTCGATCTGCAGTCGGCCATCAACCGCGACATGACCGTTGCGGAGGTAACGTGGTGCAATAGCATCAGCGTCGCCGAGCACGCCGTCATGCAGATGCTGGCACTGGTGCGCGACTACCTTCCGCAGTACGGATGGGTCGTGCGCGGCGGCTGGAACATCGCGGACGCCGTCTCACGCTCCTATGACATCGAAGGTATGGACGTCGGCGTCGTCGCCGCGGGCCGCATCGGCCTCGCAGTCCTCAAGCGCATGAAGCCCTTTGACGTCAATCTCCACTACACGGACCGCCACCGCCTCCCACCCGAGGTCGAAGAGGAGCTTGGCGTCACCTTCCATGAGACCCCCGAATCGCTGGTCGCCGCGTGCGATGTCGTCAGCATCCATTGCCCCCTCCACCCGGAGACCGAGCACATGTTCAATGATGAGCTGATCGGCAAGATGCGCCGAGGCTCCTACCTCGTAAACACCGCCCGCGGCAAGATCTGCGACCGCGATGCCATCGCGCGTGCGCTCGAAAGCGGCCAGTTGGCGGGCTACGCGGGCGATGTGTGGTTCCCGCAGCCGGCCCCCAACGACCATCCCTGGCGCACCATGCCCAACCACGCCTTGACCCCGCACACGTCCGGCACATCGCTGTCCGCGCAGGCGCGATACGCCGCCGGCGTGCGAGAGATCCTCGAGTGCTGGTTCGAGGGTCGCCCGATCCGCGATGAGTACCTCATCGTGCAGGGCGGGGGACTCGCCGGCACAGGAGCGCACTCCTACAGCGAGGGCGACGCCACCGGCGGCTCAGAGGAGGCCGCGCGCTTTTCAACCACATAGTGCAACTCGCAGCTTGACAGAGGACTTCGCGCGCGTTTTTGTCCTCGTAACGCAAAAACAGCTAAAACGTAGTTAAACAGGGGAAAAGCGGTCAAAAAGACCGCTTTTCCCCTCTACTTTGTGAAAAACATAACAAGACACGAAAGGCCGAGTTCCGCGACGCCTCTTTTTAGCCGCCGTCATCTTTTCCCACAAGTTGCGGTTCTGAACAGCCGGATGCACAATGTGAACATAACAAATGATTTTGGGGGTTAAGAGACTGTGAATAAGTATCTGCTTCGCATAGTTGCTCTACTCATAATTTCAGTTACAGCCTTTGCAATCTTGGGCGCCTGCGAAGCAGAGCCCACGCCCACCCCAACACCGTTGCCCACCGCAACGCCAACCGCAACCCCCGTCCCTGAACCAACACCGGAGCCGGCAATGCCAACGCTCCTGGTGTCGGACATCATGGACATGGTTTCCGCAGAGGAGGTGGAATGCGTCCGCACCGCCGTTGGGGAAGACACCTACAACCCAGGTACCATTCACGGCCGACATGATGACTGCTGACGCGGCCACATCGCCTGTGGCGGCATGTCTGACTCCTGAAACCCAGGCGCGCATTGCGGAAGCGGTGATGGCTGCTGCAGGCGGTTAGCTTCGCAGCGGCCCAGCCCCTTAGTGAGTCGACAGCTCTTACCTGTTGTCTCTAGGTTTGACACCCCGAGAGACGGTGGGATAGTCTTCGTCTGAAAAGCAGATAAACACTGCCCGTTCAGGTGCCCGCCCCGGGAGAATAGGGAAGGCGGTGAAAATCCGCCGCGGTAGCGCCACTGTAAGCGGGGTTTGATTGCCGAGCGCTCACTGTCGCAGGTGCGATGGGAAGGGCCCGGCATAAGATCGATACCCGCAAGCCAGGAGACCTGCCTGGACGGAAGGTGAACTCTCTCCGCTATAGAGAGGGTCCCTCAGCCGGCAGGTCTGCAAGCCCTAACAGCGTGAGACTCAACTCTCCAGCGGAGTAGCCGGAGGGTTGTTTTGTTGCGAGTTGCCGGCATCCCGGCGTGGGGCACTTATCGCCGTTCGGGCGTTGTCACCCGCCTTGCAATCGGCGCGTTGACCCTGGCGCTCGCCATTCTTCTCATCGTGCTCATCTCATTGAGCGTCGGGCCTGTCAGCATCCCGGTACGCAACGTCGCCTCCATACTCATTGGATTCCTTGGCATTGACGTTGGTGATGTTTCCCGAACCCACGAGTTGGTGATTCAACAGATTCGCCTGCCACGCATTATTGTGGGCGCGACCGTTGGCATGGGGCTCGGTGTAGCGGGTGCGACGATGCAAGGGCTGTTCCGCAATCCGTTGGCGGACCCCGGCATTATTGGAGTGTCCGCGGGCGGGGCGCTTGGCGCGGTCATTGCCATTGCGACAGGCGCCGCAGGGCTCTTCTTCATGTCATTGCCCCTCGCCGCGTTCGCCGGCGCGATGATAGCCACGCTCGTTGTCTATGGAATCTCTACGGTCAGCGGGCATTTCTCGATGGCAACGCTGCTGCTGGCGGGTATTGCGGTCAATGCGTTTCTGGGAGCGATTGTGTCTGCGATTGTCATCCTGTTGCCGGACAACGGCGCGCTGCGTGAGATTCTCTTCTGGCTGGCAGGTGGTCTGGATTCACGCGCGTGGGAGCACGTGTTGATGTCTCTGCCTCCGATTCTCACGGGAATCGCCATTGCCATGGTAATGGCCCGAGACCTCAACCTGCTCATGCTTGGGGATGATGAGGCCCGCTCGCTCGGAGTAAACGTCGTACCGGTGCGCCTGCTGCTCCTGGTGGTGGGAGCGATGGTGACGGGCGTGGCCGTTGCCGTCAGCGGAACCATCGCGTTCGTTGGACTGGTGACGCCTCACGTTCTAAGGCTCTTGCTGGGGCCGGACAACCGTGTGCTTATTCCCATGAGCGCACTGGGCGGGGCAGTGTTCGTGATTCTTGCCGACACGGTGGCAAGGACGGTCATTCAGCCCGCAGAACTGCGCGTTGGGATCCTGACCGCGTTTGTCGGCGCGCCGTTCTTCATTCTCTTGCTCATCCAGAACAAAGGGCGAGGCTACTCGCTCTGAGTAACGCACAGAGATATCCGAAAGCGCGGGATTAGAGAAAGGGGATAAGTAGTGAAAAAGATCTCGGCCAGAATCACAATCCTTGGCTTGCTTGCCATACTGGCGGCTCTAGCGATTGCGTGTGACTCCACAGGCCCGGCAGGGCAGAGGGGAACAGCGCCTGACACGGCTCCGACAGTCGATGTCATCCTGCCCACGGCAACTGCTGCCCAGATATCCGGGCCCCCCTCGACACCTCGCCCCGCGCCAACTCCCACAGCGACTCCTTCACCGCCGCCGGTGACAGGCCAGCTAACGGGTGTTCCCGGAATTGTCGATCCCACCAACCTCAGTTGGCCGAGACAGGTTGAGGGTCTGAACGGCATCGTTGAGATTCCTGCCAAGCCGCAACGAATCGTTACGGCGTCTGTTGGACACGATGAGATGGTGCTGGCTATTGTGCCCGCCACTCGACTTGTTGGCGTTGGTGCTCCAACGAAGAACCATACATATTCGAACGTTGCGTCGCTAGTGCAAGACAAGCCGGAGATAACACGTGACCCGGAGACAATCATCGATTTGTCCCCTGATGTCATCGTCACGAGCCCATTTTTCTCAGCTGACGGCGTTGAGGCACTAACCCGCGTTGGGATTCCGACGATTCAAACTCAATTGCATCACGACGCTGAAGCGCGCATCAATAACATCCTCTTGGTGGGCTACATCCTCGGTGAAGAGGCTCGCGCGCTGGAGTTCGCTGATGAAGTGCGAGATCGGCATGAGGCTCTCATTGCTGTCACGGGCGCCAAGCAGAGCAAACCCCGCGTCCTTGCGTTGACCAGCTACTCGGATAATCTCTGGGTGGCCGGGGCGAATTCGACCGAAGGGGCAGTCATCGAGGCGGCCGGGGGAGTTAACCCGGCGGCGGATCAGGGAGTCGAGGGCAACCAGACCACAAGCCTCGAGGGTGTAATTGCCATGAATCCGGACGTCATCATCATCGCCCAGCCCGTGGAATTCGGTGCCGTGGAGTTTCAGGAGCGGTTGAGATCTGAGGAAGCTTTGCAAGAGGTTCCCGCAATTCGGGACGACCGCGTTTATGTGGTCGAAAGCAAGCATTTCACGACTTTATCGTACTGGAATATCAGGGGAGCTGAGGACCTCGCACGTGTCCTGTGGCCGGGTGATTTTTCCGAGCCGCCGGCCGAGACCTTCAGTGTCGCAGGATAGAGAGGGACGATGACGACGGCGGTGCGCGTGGCCTCGCTCTCAGTGGAGGGCCTGACGTACACGATTCAGGGCAAGAGATTGCTGGATAGTGTCAGCCTCCGCGCTGAGCAGGGTGAGTTGGTGGGTGTAATGGGCCCCAACGGGGCGGGCAAATCAACGCTCTTGCGCGCACTCGCCGGGGTCATCGAGCCGTCAAATGGCGAACGGTATCTTGATGGACGTACGTTCAGGAAGGTCCCCCCCCGTGAAAGAGCTCGCGCAATTGCGCTTGTGCCTCAAGTTGCGCCGATAGTACATGGTTTCACATGCCTTGAGCTTGTGCTTATGGGCAGGTATCCGCACATGGGTCGGTTCCAGATTGAGGGCGCAACTGACGAGAATATCGCCCGGCAGACCATGCGGCTGACCGATACGGAACAGTTCGCGGAGCGCACTCTCGAAACTCTATCTGGCGGTGAACGCCAGCGCGTGTTTATCGCGCGCGCTCTTGCGCAGCAGCCGCGCGTCCTTTTGCTGGACGAACCGACCGCTAACCTGGATATTCTCCACCAACTGCGTGTGCTTGGTTTTATTCGGCAATGGGCCCGGGATGGCGCGACGGCTATCGCAGCTGTGCATGACCTCAACATGGCGGCTCGTCATTGCGATTTCCTTGTCTTGCTCAGCGAAGGCAGGGTGATCGCAGCAGGTAAGCCGGAAGACGTCCTGACTGCTGAGAACGTCAGACACGCCTATGGAGTCGAATCGGTGGTTTACCGTGACCCGCACACCGGCGCGCTAACGCTGAGCCTGCTAGGGCCTTCTGATGGCATTTCCGCCCGCAGAAACGGAGTCAGAGCTTACTAGAGCTAGTTGATCCTGCAGTTAAGTCCTAGTAGATGTGTCGCTGCACAGAAGTGGCGACGAATTGCTCAATGTCCATGATTGCCTGTGTTGTGGCCTGTCCGACGAGATCAAGCTTCCGCACCTGCTCAATTCGTTCAGCGGCGCTATTAAGCTCACGGCGTGACAACATGCCGCGCAGAATGCCGCACGCATCCGTCAGGCTCAGCAGGACGATGTCTCTCGGATCAGGAATCTCATCGCTGAAAAGGATACTCATGAGGCGCAGGCGCACCTCGCGCTCTTCATTGCCGTCAACCATGGGGTAGCGGCGTGATTGGAACACCCAAAGGAAGCGGTCATCCTTGCGTTCGAGGATTCCTCCATCAACCAGCCGATTTAGGGCCTCTTCACGGATTTCTGCGGCGCGGTTAGCGGTGTGTTCTACCCAGTACCGAGCATTCCGCTCTTCACCTGCGGCAATATCCGCGAGCGTCGGATCCAGCAACGAATCGCCAAGCGGTGTGGAATCGACAAGCACCAGTCGCTCCAGGTCAGTGTCGATGCGATTGTCCAAGGCAAGATCCATCAAGACTGCCCCGGCCAAGGCATAGTCCATAGACCAGCTCGGCACGCGGGCAAAGCGACCGTCATCGTCGTTCAGGAGGAGCAAAATAATCTCTTCAGCGAAACGTAGCGGCATGTCTTCCCCCTACTCTCAACGACGGCAGTACGCCCGCCGCCATCGTTGTTTACTTTCCCAGTGCCCTCGTATGTTTGCCCTCTGTGCGCTGCATCTGACCTCATTGTAGCCCACGCGCCAAGACAAGTGCACCAAGACTCCGAAGTCACCAACCACTTCGATCTGCGAATCTGGTTAAGCGTGGGATTCGACGCAAACAACCAATGACGTACAGCGAGAACTTGTAGGAAGGGTGATTACCGTGATCGCGACTTCTGCGTTGTCGGCAGTTGAAATTGACCGATGTCTCCTTGGGGCAATATATAGACGTTTATGCACGCACGTGGTACATATGGGGTGGGATCGTGGCGCGGTGGTATCGTACCTAGTCCCTGGGTAGTCGCCCTACGGGGCCGAGGTAGGGAATGGGGACCAATGTGGTTTAGATGCCGCGTTGGGTTAGCAGGCTGGCGCGTCGCGAATGATTTCCGGGTTCAGGCAATTCACACAGGTGATTGCAAATCCCGCAGTGGGGGTATTGCTGCTGGCCATGGCCGGAGTGATCTCAGGCACAACTCTGGACATCGTTCCTGTAGAAGCCGTTTTGGCGCAGCCCCTGAATGCACGGCAATCTCTCGCTATCGAAGGTCCCACAGCCGTTGAATTTCCCGAGAACAGCACCGCCGCCATTGCCACGTATCGTGTGCTGAACGCTGCGTCCGACTCAATAATCTCCTGGTCAATTGATGGCACTGACGCAAGGAGACTGTCCATAGATGATTCCGGAGTCTTGCGTTTCAAGGCGGCCAAGAACTTCGAACGGCCGAATGACGGAAACCGTGACAACGAATATGAGGTCGGCCTATCGGTGACCGATCAACTGACTCATGCTTCGGTTGAAGTGGTCGTCACGATTGCGGACGTGAATGAGCCACCGTCCTTTGAGCTCGAAAGCGCGGAATTCTCGGTAGAAGAAAACGCATCCGCCAATCGACGCGTGGGGGGTGCACTCGTTGTTACCGACCCTGATGAAGGGGACTCAAGGACATTCTCAGTGGAAGGAGAAGATGCAGACCTATTCCACATTGACGACGAGGGGCAGATTCGTGTGCGCCCCGGTGCCGTTCTTGACTACGAGACGTTAGGTATTCTGAGCCTCACCGCTCTTGTAACGGATCAGGGTGGCCTGAGCGATTCGCTGCCTGTCGACATACGCCTAACCGATGCGGATGATCCGGGAGTCGTTACCTTCTCGCGTACCAACCCATTCATTGGGGTGCTTTTTCTCGCGACGGTTTCGGATGATGACGGTGTAACGGGGCGTATCCGATGGCGATGGTATCGAGCCATGAATGCCAACGATGAATTCGAGCGAATTGATGGAGCGACTCGGAATTCGTATACGCCAGTGGAGGATGATGAGGGCTACATTCTGCGATCGACGGTTTCGTACGAGGACAACTTCGAAGTAGGGGCTACAGCTTCGGAAATCAGCGCGGCAGTTGGCAGAAACGCTCCACCTGAGTTCGGATCGGCGTCCATCACTCTCACGGTGCTGGAGGAGGCGTCGGCCGGAACGGACGTTGGCGATTCCGTTACGGCGACGGACAGTGATGGTGATGATCTTTCCTACACCCTTTCAGGAGAGGATCCATCTTACTTTGAGATAAACGCTCTAACCGGGCAGATTAGTGTTGGTGCACAGGCGCTGCCGGACTCAGAGACGAAAGACAGCTACAGCGTAATTGTTACTGCAACGGATGAGGCCGGGGCGACAGGTTCTGTGACGGTCTTGATTTCCGTAGCCCCTCCAGATGTTGAGCCTTCCATCATTGGGCCGGCAACGGCTAGCTATACAGAGAACGGGACAGGTGTGATTGCGACCTACTCGGTCGCTGATCTAGATAGTGACAATGTGACATGGAGCGTGGCGGGAACAGACGCGGCGCGATTCTCGATAAGCGACTCTGGAGAGTTGTCATTCAACTCGGCGCCGGACTATGAGAATCCGCAGGATGCGAACAGCGACAACGTGTATGAAGTGACGGTTACTGCGTCGGACGGCAATCTTGAGTCCACGCTAGACGTCGAGGTTACTGTCTCGAATGTAAACGAGGCCATTCTAGTCACCGGCCCTGCCACTGTCAGCTACGCAGAGAATGGCACGGTGTCTGTGGCAACCTACACGGCCACTGACCCGGAAGGGGATGAGATTACGTGGGGCATTGCGGGCACGGACATGTCTCGATTCTCGATCAAGGAGACAGGTGAGCTCTCATTCAACTCTCCGCCGGACTATGAGAAGCCGCGCGACGGCAACAAGAACAACGTCTATGAAGTGACGGTTACTGCGTCGGACGGCAATCTTGAGTCCACGCTAGACGTTGAAGTTACTGTTACCGACGTCAATGAGGCCGCCGTCATCGCCGGTCCTACCTCTGTCAGCTACACAGAGAACGGCACGGTGTCTGTGGCAACCTACACGGCCACTGACCCGGAAGGCGACGAATTTACACTGGATATTGCGGGAACGGACATGGCGCAATTCATGATAGACATGGCGGGCGTATTGTCATTCAACTCCCCGCCGGACTATGAGAATCCGCGGGATGCCAACAACGACAACGTGTATGAAGTGACTGTGACAGCGTCGGACGGCAAACTTGAGTCCACGCTGGATGTCAAAGTTACAGTCACCGATTTCGCTGAGGCCATCCTAATCACAGGCCCCGCCACTATTGACTACGCGGAGAACGGCACGGTGTCTGTGGCGACGTATATGGCCGGTGACCCGGACAGAGACGGGATCACATGGGGCATTGCGGGGGCGGATGCGCTGAGATTCGCGATAGGCGTGACGGGCGGACTGTCATTTAACTCTCCGCAGGACTACGAGAAGCCGCGGGATGCCAACAAGGACAACGTCTATGAAGTGACGGTGGTGGCGTCGGACGACAACCTTGAGTCCACGCTTGACGTCGAGGTCACCGTCCAAGACGTAAACGAGGCCATCCTCATCACCGGTCCTGCCAGTTTCAGCTACGCCGAGAACAGTACGACTTCTTTGGCGATATACACGGCTGCTGACCCGGATGGAGATGAGATTACGTGGGGCGTTGCGGGCGCGGACATGTCGCGATTCTTGATCAAAGAGACGGGTGAGCTGTCATTCAACTCTCCGCCGGACTACGAGAAGCCGCGGGATGCCAACAAGGACAACGTATTTGAAGTGACGATAACAGCGTCGGACGGGAATCTCACAACCGAGTTGGATGTTGAAGTCACCGTCACCGACATCAATGAGGCCGCGTCAATCACCGGCCCCGCGACTGTCAGCCACACCGAGAACACTGTTGAGAATGTGGCGACATATTCCGCGACTGACCCAGAAGGGGATGAGATCACGTGGGGCGTTGCGGGCGCGGACATGTCGCGATTCTCGATCAAGGAGGCGGGTGAGCTGTCATTCCACTCTCCGCCGGACTACGCGA
>JAPOOK010000018.1 GCA_026713485.1 Chloroflexota bacterium
AGAACCCTTCCGAGGTGGAGAACAACTCGGAGTTGGTCGTTGGAGCCTATCGCTATTTTCGAGAGCAACTGAACTATCCCGAAGCCGATCCTGAGCTTGTCTATCGGGGGATAGGACGCCTGAACATAGTTGACGTTACTTTGCATCGCCGTATAGATGACCCTCAACAAGTCTTCGAAAGTCTGAATTCAACAGGGGTTGACCTCACGCAAAGCGACCTGATTCGCAACTACCTGCTGATGGGGCTGCCAGAACCGGAACAGACCCGTATGTACGAGAACTATTGGAGCAAGATCGAAACCCTATTTCGGGAGGCGGGAAGCTCCGCGGACACATTCCTGCGGGACTACATTGCGCTCCGACGGGGAACCACAACCCAGGCCCGAGCAGATCGCATCTATGCTGAATTCAGGGACTTCTGGCAACCCTCAACCACGGAGGCCTTGGAGAATCTGCTGAAAGGTCTGGTCCGGTTTGCCCGCTACTTCGTATTCTTCCTGGAGCCCGACCGGATCGATTCCAAACCACTCGCCACCGCAATGCGGGCAGTTCGAAGCCTTGGGTTTGCTCATGCGATGCTTGTTATGCGCCTTTTCCAACGATATGAAGAGGGTTCCCTCACACATGACGACTTCGTCCGAGCGTTGGATCTAATCTCGAGCTATCTCGTCCGTCGGTCGGTGTTGGGGATGCAGACTCGTGGCTACTGGGCAGTCTTCGCCCGGATGGCTCAGTCGGTTACGAATGAAGCCCCGTTGGAGAGCTTGCAGGTCGCCATGGCTAGGCAGAGCCACAGGTTCCCAGCTGACTCCGATTTCGTGTCAGCACTGAAAGAGGGTGATCTGTATAGGCTCCGCATCTGTTGGCACATCCTGTCGCAGCTTGAAAACGCGGGACAAGGTGAGCCGAGCCCAGTCAGCGAGTATTCGATCGAGCATATTATGCCGCAGAACATCGACGACGTTGTGGAATGGAAAGAGATGCTCGGCTTGGACTGGGAAGTGGTCCAACGGAAGTGGCTGCACAGGTTGGGCAATCTTACGCTCACCGCCTACAACAGCACCTACTCCAACAGGCCATTTGAGGAAAAGAAAACACTGAAAGGAGGATTTGAGCAGAGTGCCGTGCGTCTCAACGAGTTCGTGAGGCGGCAGACCAAGTGGACTGCTGACGTAATGGAGAGTAGGAGCGGTATTCTGGCACACCGTGCACTCCAGATCTGGCCCCACCACAACGCCGACGAAAGTCTGGTCGTCGCGGAGGAAGTCCGAGAGTTACGTAGGCGAGCTGCCACAAGAAGGCCAGGCAGCATGAACATGGATGATTCAGTTGCTGGGATCCTCTACGCGATTCGCGATGCCATACACGAACTCGGCGAATCCATCGAGATTGTCGAGGGGAAATCGCTGTGCTTCTATAACGCTCAATCTGCCGACTTCTTTGCGGAAACTCTGCCAATGTCGAGCTACGTCAGAGTTCTCCTCCCTATCGACTTTGAGGAAATAGATGATTCCGAAGGCATGGCGGGAGACGTAACTGCCTGGAAGTTTCTGCCAAATGTGACCCACCGAGACTGCGGCGTGTTCATTGATATTGGGAGCAAACAGTCGATTCCTAAGGCAGTTGCAATGGTTCGCCAAGCTCTCCGCGCGGTACAGGAGTAGAATGTCCAGCTTGATTACGTTTCCCCAGCCTGAGACGAAGGCGGAGAATGGAGCTCGATGTGGCCTGGGCTCAGCGGCGTGGGAAGCGGATGCCGGAACTCGCTGCAGCGTCTTGGAGTCCTACCCCACCTACATGCGAATAAGCTCGTTCATAGAACCGTCTGCCTTCGGCGATGCATGTGGATCCGATCATGTGCCCATCGGTCGTTTCGACGACAAGGCCTCGTGGTTCCCCAAAATTCCGTAGTGCTTAACAGGATCAGTTGCTCTCTGCCGAATCGCACCTTGACTATGGCCCCATACAAGTCCAACCAATGTAGTTAAGCAAGAATCCTCGGATGGCGAGGGTGAGGGTCCGGGGTTCAAGAGCTAGGGTCTAGCGGCACGCGCGTTATGCGCAAGACGAAGTTCGCGGGAGTTGGGTCGATTTCGGCCGCCAGATGAGAGACCATGCCGAGCGCGTAGCCGATGGCGCTGGGGCTCCACTCAGGAAGGGACGCGGCCAGGCCTTTTTCATAGGGCGACACGGACAGAAACGGCCACTGTTCTATGCGTCTGAGGGCATACTCCTCAGGCAGATCAACCATCGGCCCGAGCCGGAATTGTCCGTTCTTTATCGTCAGGCGCTCGGTAATCATCGAGGGATCAGCATGGACACCGAACAGCCCTGCGTCAAACGCGATGATTGCCTCTGTTCGCTGTGCCGAGCCGATGCTGAACCAATTGGGAGCGGCTGTAAAGCGCTCCATACGCGGGTCAAGGTCGAGACCAAAGACCTGGATTCCCGTCAGCTCCACTTTGCCGAATTGGCTCAACGAATCATGGAAACACTGGATGAGGGGCGGGAGGACAGGAGCCGGATCCCAAGACCGTCGATGCCATCCCAAATTGGCGTAGTGCTTGCCGCCGGGCGGGGGAGGGAGGGTAGGTTCGGAGGGCACCGGTGGCCCGAAGCCTACATTGACATTTATGAATCCGATGGAGTCATCGCCGTCCCCGGCAGTAGTCAGCTCGGCTTCATGCGCCCCCCACAGCGGCTCAGGTCTACTGCCAGCCTTGTTAGACCACCCCGTAGACCATCCCAGTATTTCGGCCTGGTCTTCGAAGACGTTTAAGAAGGGCTCTTCCCTTCCATCCTCCAGAATACGGGCAGCCAAGTCATCGTCTTTCTCCAGCTTCCCAAAGGCCTCAACATAGAGTTGGCCAGACATAAGAAATCTACGCCCTGGGTCGGCAACGAAGCAGCGCCGTATTCGTGACTTTGAAAGGCAAATCCCACGTATCTACGAGATCGACATCCACGATACTTCTGTAGTAGATGAGGTCATTATTGATACAGTCGTGGCGAGCAGTCGTTCTTTGCCCACCAATATTCTTGGGCTTAATGCGCCTCTCCTTGCGATCAACCGTGTCCCAGAAGCATCTTATTTGTTCGCCGGTACTTCGATCATATGCACACACACTTACTCATCGTTACTACCACCAGTCGTTGTTGTTCTTGCCAAGGAACCCCCGCACGATACCGACAATCATGTGAGCAATCGTGCCTGGCGCACCAAAAACTGCTATCCACGCCAGGATCCGGGGTTCCCAGTTGCGTAGGATATCTTCCACTGAAGCCAATGCGTTCCAGACTGACGCTGGGAGAGGAGTCTCGCGATTCAGCGTTTCGCCCATACCACCAATAGTCAGTAAGTATATGGCGATGTCGAAGCATACCCAGAGTATGATTGTTGGCACATATTGCATAGGTACTCTTGCATCCTTATCGCACATTAGTCAGCCAATTGTGAACCCCTGCGACTATTGGGACAATCCTTGCATCATCCAGGATGAGAACCGGGTCGATGGTTTCCAGACTACGTTATCGGGCGATTCTTCTTTGTCGGCGCGCAGCCGTATGACGTGTTCAAGCAGGTTGCAGAGCGCGCAATCACGATGATGGAGGAGGGTGAGGATCCGGGGTTCAAGAGCTAGGGGCTAGCAGCACGCGTGCGATGCCCACTACAAAATTCTCAGGAGTCGGGTCGATTTTGGCCGCCCGATCAGTGACCATGCCGAGCGCGTAGCCAATGGCGGTTGGGGTCCATTCAGGGAGCGTCACGGCCAAGCCTTTTTCATAGGGCGACACGGACAGCATGAACGGCCATTGGTCACGTTTCCGCCCGATAGAGTATTCCTCCGGCAAATCAACCAGCGGTCCGAACCGGAACTGTCCGTTCTTTATCGTCAGGCGCTCGGCAATCGTCTGAGGTTCAACGGGGCCGCCGAGCAGTCCTTCATCAAACGCGATGATTGCCTCTGTTCGCTGTGACGGGCCGATGTTGAACCAATTGGGAGTGGCTATAAAACGCTCCACCCGCGGGTCAAAGCCGCGGCCAAAGACCTGGATTCCCGTCAGTTCAACTTTGCCGAATCGGCTCAACGAATCATAGAAACACTGAATGAGTGCTGGGAGGACGAGAGACGAGTCCAAAGACCGCCGATGCCATCCCGAATTGGCGTAGTGCTTGCCACCGGGCGGGGGTGGGGGGGTCGGTTTTGAGGGCACGGGAGGACCAACGTCCACTCCGACCTGCACAAACCCTATCCAATCATCATCACGCCCAGCGGTAATCTCTGCTTCGTGCATTGACCAGGACATTTTATGTATGCCGTCGGAAGCAGTGCTGGCCCACCTCATTATTTCAGCCCGATTACTGAAGACACTGTATAAGTCCTCTTCACCCTCCAGGATAAGGGGCTTTGCGCCGGAATTCCTGTCCAGTTTCCCGAAAGCCTCAACATAGAGATGGCCTGGCATTAGAAATCACCAACCTTATGGCCTGGGAAGGCATTCAAGATCCGCCGCATTCGTGACTTTGAAGGGCAGGTCCCACGTATCAACAAGATCGACGTCCACGATACTTCTGTAGTAGGTGAGGTCACTATCGATGCAGTCGTGGCGGGCTATCGTTCTTTTCCCAGCACCCCCTCCGGGTCTTATTCGTTTCTCCTTCCGATCAAGCGTGTCCCAGAAGCATCCTTTTAGTTCGCCAGTCCTTCTATCATATGCGCACACTTTCGCTTGCAGTTCGACTTCCACGTCGGCACGCTGAGGGCAATCGCTGGGATAGTCATCATCAACCGTCCACCAGCCATGCGCTGAAGCTTCAGTGTCCGAGTTGGACGTATGAGGGTAGTCGCCTTTCGTCTCATAACTGCAAGATAACAGCGACTGTTGAAGGACTTCTGGGAGGCTCGCAAAACTGGCGTTATCATGCGAGTCGCGCGCAATTTCGCCTTCAGACATGCTCGCGTAGCGTAATGTGATGTTCTCCTCCTCCTGAGCATTAGCGTTGCCAATAGAGGCGAGGAAGACAAGGCAGGCGATCCCAGCCAAAGCGATCATGCGGGTTTGCATCACTATTACCTCCTCTCAGCAACTCCTTTGAACCTGTTTGGCGCGAAGTATACGCAGAGGTTTCCTGCTGTCAAGGTTGGGCCTCGTTGGTGGTTCTGAGCGACTTAATATGGCTGTTCCACCTGCTGTGGGAACAGCTGCAGGAGTAACGCTCGCGAGTCGCTCGGCGCCAATTGTGGCAGCTAGCGTCTCCGCAGTAGCCTGAAGGATATAAGTAGGAGGAAGAGGATTTGTAATGGCAAAAGTTACGCTGGTCGCATTCCAAGATGAACCGGATCGCTATATGGCCTACGGAGTGCGGCTGTCGAAGCCGGTGTTCAGAATCCTTGATGACGAGCTGGTGAAGACTGAAATGAGATTCCCCGCCTGCCTGTCGTTCATGCAGAACGCGACAGTTGGTTGTCGTCAGCGTCTTGATCTGGACGAGGTAATTGAGCGCTACGGGAAACCCCGTTCGCTGTACAAATTGAGCCGTAAGCAAAGGGAGCCGTAGAGGAAAGGGCAGGACATGGGGTAGGCGTCGCGGTAATTGCCTCGGCACCCGGTGCGGAGTCGGTGGAAGGCCCTTGTTCCTGTTGCCGCGATTCCTGTGGAGCGCAATAAAGGGCGGCGAATTGGAGGCGTGGAATCATTGTCAGTATGGAGCGGATAATAGGCACTTCGTATTCGATGGTCTATGGCGCTGAAGCGAATTCTGGATTTCCGCCCCGTACTTGATAAGGGGCAGGATTTTTGCGGGAATGAAGGGCTAGTAGAGTTAAGTGGCAGAAGAGCGAAACTCTGCCGGATGTCGTATCCGGTGGGGTCTTTGCAAATTCGCCATTCTTGGATGGATTTACGCTCCACATCAGGGTCGTTCTTGAGCAGGATGTCTCGGAGCAGCCTATCGACATTGGGCTTCCTTCCTGCATCCCAGCAGCGGCAACCGCAGGACCCTCCAGATATAACCAACGTGAAGGTCATCGAATAGGTTGTTGATTTTGTCAGGTCTGGAGGGCATTGACGGGCGGTCTCCCCATCTGCTTAAGGCCACTCCGCAAATGACCGTCGAATTTCGGCAAGCAATCTTGCCGCCATGTCCTGCAGGCCCTTGACTGCTCTCGTATGGTTATGACAAGCATCGAGGGATGCACAAATTCCCCGTCGATTCGTGGTTCCAAGATGGGGGGCCAACGTGAAGAAACAGACAGGAGCAAAAAATGCAGAAAGACGATACATATGAGCCCGTGGCCCTCTATGCTCGCGTGTCCAGCGACAGGCAGGATGTTGATCTGTCCGTCGCGGCGCAGTTGCGGGCGCTGCGGGACTTTGCCGCAAAGAACGGGCAGATCGTCGTGCGCGAGTACATCGACGAGGCCGAGAGCGGGCGCATCGCCGATCGGCCCGAGTTCAGGAAGATGATCGATGCCGCCACCGCACCGGACGCGCCATTTACGGAGATTCTCGTCTGGAAGTTCTCGCGCTTCACCCGCAAGCGCGAGCATGCCGTCGCCTTCAAGTCCATGCTCCGTCGCAAGGGTGTCCGAGTTGTGTCCATCACCGAGCACGCCGACGACACGCCCACCGGCAAGCTCATGGAGGCAATCATCGAGAGCGTCGATGAATTCTACTCCGAGAACCTCGCGCAGGAGGTCACCCGCGGCATGCGCGAGGCGGCGTCACGCGGCTTCTGGGTGACGTCCAGCTCTCCCTTCGGATACAAGAGAGTCTACGTTCAGGACGGGGCCAAGAAACGCCCTCGCCTCGAACTCGATCCACCCAATGACGCCGTGGTCCGCCGCATCTTCGACATGATGCTCAAAGGGCGGTCCCTCATGGAGGTGGCCAAGACCCTTAACGCCGAGGGCGTCGCGACCCCAAGGGGCAGCACATGGCGCATCACCACCGTTCACAAGACCCTCGTCAACGAGGCATACACCGGAACACTCGTCTGGGGCACAGGCGCGAAGGACGGCACGCCGCCCGTGCGCGTGGAGAATGCCTTCCCCGCCATCGTCACCCATCAGGAGTATCAGCGCGTCCAGCGCCTACTCAAGGCCCGCTCCCCCAAGACGGTTCACCCGCGCCGCGCCTCAAGCCCCTACCTGCTCAGCGGGCTGGCCACATGCGCTCTCTGCGGAAAGCAGCTCACTGCATCCGAAGCCAAGAGCGGCAAGTACACCTACTACGTCTGCCAGTCCATCCTCAAGAAGGGCAGCGGGTCCTGTGCGACGCCGCGCATCAACGCCAAGTCGTTCGAGGAAACGGTCGTCCGCAACCTCCGCGAGAATGTCCTCACCGAGGGCAACATCCGTGGCCTCGTCAGTATCCTCGACGAGGAGATGGACGGTCTGGCATACGAGCAGCGCGGGCGGCTGGAGTCCATCGAAGCAGAATTGGAGGACGTGAAGCGCAGGCTCGGACGCATTTGGCAGGCTCTCGAAACGACCGACCTCGACATGGCTGACGCCGCTGAACGCATTAAGGAACTCCGTGACCGCAAGGAAAAGCTGGAGAACTTCGCAACAGAGGCACATGAGGTGCTATCCGAGCGTCGGGCCCTGTTGAATCGAGTCGATACCATCGCGGCCTTCGCCGCCGATATGAGCGAGTTCCTCAGAACCAGCGAGTTGACCGAGACTCGATCGTTCGTCAGGTCATTCGTCAAGGAGATTCAGATCGGGCCCGGCAGGGCGACAATCGTCTACACGATCCCCATGCCGGATGACAGCCCTATAGGCGATGCAGACACCACTGAACTCGCCTTGACCGATGGTGTTCGCAGTACCATACGAGGTGGTGGAGCCGAGGGGATTCGAACCCCTGACCCCCTGCTTGCAAAGCAGGTGCTCTCCCGACTGAGCTACGACCCCACGATTGAGCGATGGATGTTTATTCTAACTTGCCGTTGCGCCGACGATGGCAAGGGTGATAATCGCTCCGGAGACACAGATGGCCGCCATGAGGATGCTCAGTTCAAGCAGCCCGAACCTGCGCCGTCGTCTTCGCACACCCACAAGATCCTCGTTCATGTCTTCCCTTACTTTATCCCTGCGCTGTCCTTCTATTATGCCGTGTGGATGAACATATTTGCCGGGCTACTATACTCCAAGTGACGATTAACACAATATGACCATGCCCTATGGCGCATTCCCAGGCAGGAAGAATCCCGAACGATGACAACAGAGAAGCAGGTCATTATCTATACCGACGGAGCGTGCGAGGGAAATCCCGGCCCCGGCGGCTATGGCGTCGTGTTGATTCACGGAGACCGCCGCAGAGAGCTGAGTGAAGGCTACCGTCTCACAACCAACAATCGCATGGAGCTTCTCGCCGTCATCCGTGGGCTTGAGACGCTGAAGGAACGCTGCCACGTGACCCTCCACAGCGATTCCCGCTACGTGATTGACGGCATTGAGAAGGGGTGGGCGGCGCGGTGGCGGGCCAACGATTGGATGCGGAACAAGAAAGAGTCGGCCATCAACCCGGACCTGTGGGGGCGGCTGCTGGATCTCTGTGACGCCCATGATGTCGAGTTCAGGTGGGTTCGCGGCCACTCCGGCGTTCCCGAGAACGAGCGCTGCGACCGCCTCGCAGTTGAGGCGGCGCGAGGCAGGAATCTACAGACAGACGAGATATACGAAGCGGGGGCCGGAGCGTCAGTGCGGCGTCCCCTGATGTAATCGGGCTTCACTGGCCGGGGAATCTTATTCCCACGGACTACTCAAGCCGGAACGCGGAATTCCAACTGAAACAGCCACGCAACGCCGGATCGCGAACCAAGAAGCGTTTGCCCGTTAGGACTCACCAAGCCGGAACGCGGCAGCCGTGCTCAACCAGCAAAACAGATCCGGATCGCGAACCGAGAAACGCTCGGCCGTAAGGACTCACCAAGCCGGAACGCGCAGCCGTGCTCAACCGGCAAAACAAATCCGGATCGCGAATTTGAGCCGTAGCGCAGCTACCCGCCGGAGTCGGGGTCTGAGGAGCCGACATCCTCGCGGCCTGATGTGCCGCCGAGGGCCTTCTGAAGCGTATCCCACGCGAGGATGGCGCACTTGACGCGTGTTGGGTAGCGTGACGTGCCTTGCAACGACATCAGATCACCCATCGCTGCCTCATCAACATCTTCGCCAAGGATCATGGCGCGGAAATAGCTAGCGAGTGTGCTCGCGTCTTCAAGAGAACGGCCTCTTATCGCCTCCGTCATCATCGACGCTGATGACTGCGAGATGGAGCAGCCTTGTCCGACAAATGCGATGTCCTCGATTGCGCCATCGCGGATGCGGGCCGTCAGCCGAACCTCATCCCCGCAGACCGGATTGAACTGCGTCAGGTCGGCGTCGGCAGGCTCCAACACGCGGTTATTCCGGGGCAGCCGATAGTGGTCCAGGATCAGTTCCCGGTACAGTTGGTCAAAATGTGGCTCAGGTTCACTGCCTGCCAAAAAGTTCACCAGCCTTTTTCAGCGCATCGATGAGTCGGTCAACGTCCTCGTTCGTATTGTAAACATAGAAGCTCGCACGGGCCGTGGCGGGCACGTTGAGGCGGCGCATCAGAGGCTGCGCGCAGTGGTGTCCTGCGCGAATCTGAACGCCCTCCCAGTCCAGCGTTTGGGCGATGTCATGGGGGTGAATGGTCTCAATAGCGAATGAGACGACTCCACCGCGATCCTCCGCGTTTGGCGGGCCGTGAAGCGTAACGCCCTCGCCAAGCGACCGCATCTGCCGCAGCGCATAGTCCGTGATCTCGATCTCGTGCTGACGAATCTTGTCCATGCCGAGCTCCGTCAGGTAGTCGATGGCTGCGCCAAACGCGACAACGTCGGCAAAGTTCGGCGTGCCGGCCTCGAACTTCCATGGCGGGTCTTTCCACGTGAAGCCGTCCTCCCGCACCTCCATAATCATCTCGCCACCACCGAGGAACGGCGGCATCTCATCGAGGAGCGCGCGCTTGCCGTAGAGGACACCAACGCCCGTCGGGCCGAGCATCTTGTGGGACGAAAACACATAGAAATCGGCGTCCATCTCGCGCATATCAACGGCGACGTGTGGGGCGCCCTGCGCGCCGTCCACGATGGCGATCGCGCCGACTGCGTGCGCCCTGTCCACGAGCTCTCGCACAGGATTCACGGTGCCAAGCACGTTTGAGACATGTGTGAAGGAGACTACCTTCGTCCGCTCCGTGATGAGGGTTTCAATATCGGTGAGATCGAGAAGGCCGTCGTCCGTGACGGGGATGAAGCGGAGAATCGCGCCACGTTCGGCGCAGATCATGTGCCACGGCACGATGTTGGAATGGTGCTCCATCAACGTGACCAGCACCTCATCGCCCTCGTTGAGATTGGCCCGTCCCCACGCAAAGGCCAGCAAGTTCAGGGATTCAGTCGTGTTACGCGTAAAGATAATCTCGCTTGAGGAGGAGGCATTGATGAACTCGGTCGTTTTGTCTCGCGCGCCCTCATAGGCTGCGGTCGATTCCTCGGACAGCGTGTAGATGCCGCGGTGGACGTTCGCGTTTGAGGTGCGATAGAAATCGGCCAGCGTATCGATGACCTGCTTCGGCTTCTGCGATGTCGCCGTGCTGTCCAGGTAGACAAGCGGGTTGCCGTTGATGACGCGGGACAGGATTGGGAAGTCGCCGCGAATGGCCTCGACGTTAAGCTGCTGGGACTGATCAGGCACGGTGACCGGCCTTGTGCGAGATCGCCGCGCTATTGCGACGCCGGCGCGACAGCGCTGCCTGCGCCGGACCGAATGAGGTCATAGCCATGTTCCTCAAGGTCATGGGCCAGTTCCGGGCCGCCCGACCTGACAATTGCGCCGTCCAGCATCACGTGAACGGTGTCCGGCTCAATGTAGTTGAATATGCGCGTGTAGTGGGTGATGAGTAGGATGCCCATCTCCTCGTGCCGCAACTGATTGACGCCATGAGAAACGGTGCGTAAGGCATCAATGTCCAGGCCGGAATCGGTCTCGTCCAGGATGGCAACCGTGGGATCGAGGACGGCAAGCTGAAGAATCTCGCTGCGCTTCTTCTCTCCGCCCGAGAACCCGGAGTTCACGTAGCGGGTCGCAAACGCTCGATCCATGCCAAGCGTGTCCATCTTCTCGTTCACCATCTGCCGAAACTCGACAAGCGGCATCTCCTCGTCGCGATGGGCATTCACCATCTGCCGCAGGAAGTTGATCAACGTGACGCCCGCAATCTCGACGGGGTATTGGGACGCGAGGAAGATGCCGGCAAGAGATCGCAGGTCCGGCAGCATGAGTGTGATGTCCTCACCCTTGTAGAGGATGCGTCCGCCGGTAACGACGTAGCGAGGATTGCCCATGAGCGTGTTGGCGAGAGTGCTCTTGCCGGAGCCGTTGGGCCCCATGACGGTGTTGACCTTGCCGGTGGGAATCTCCAGGTTGACGCCCTTCAGGATCTCCTTGCCGTCCACCTCCACGTGGAGATCTTCCACGACCATGACGGCATTTCCATTCTTGCTTGACACTGATTAACGCCCCCTGCGCGTGTAGTTGGAAACAGTGATTATCTGGACAATTGGCGCGTATGACACCACGCCATCATCGCTTCAGGTGGATGGCTCATACGTAATGTCATTCTACGGAACGGCAACAACGCATGGCAAGGGAACAGGCGAATATGAGACTATCCGCCTCTGCCTCACGGCCATTCCCGCCGGAACGCGGTGAGCCACCTTCTTCCGGAAGCAGAGCCGATCGCCAAATCCAACCTCACCTCAAGACCGCTCACGCTGGAACGCGGTGCGCAACTTTCTTCCTTAAGGAAAGTCGGATCGCGAACTTAAAAATTAACCGCCGCCACCGCCGGAGAAGCCGGGTTCCGTCATCTTGGCGGCGTCGAGGATCTCCTCCAGGGCAGCCTCGCCGAGTTCAGTCGTCCGCAGGGCCACCTGTCGAACGGTTTCTCCAGTCTCTGACGCCTCATGCGCGATCGCGGCGGCGGCATCGTAGCCAATCACCGGCGCAAGCGCCGTGCAGATCGCCAGCCCCTGCTCAACGGTTTCCGGCCCGCGCTGCGTGGAAACAAGCCCCTCGATGCACTGCTCGCGGAAGTTGTCTGCCTCGGCAGCGAGAAGGTTGATCGATTGCAGCAGGTTGTAGGCGGCGACTGGCATCATGACGTTCAACTCGAAGTTGCTGCCCTGGGCGTCGGCGATTGTAACGGTCACATGATTGCCCATGACCTGCGCCGCCGCCTGGGCAACGGACTCCGCGATGACGGGGTTGATCTTGCCGGGCATGATCGAGGAACCCGGCTGAACCTCCGGCAGGGCGATCTCGCCGAATCCGGCGCGCGGACCCGAGCCCAGCCAGCGCACGTCGTTGGCGATCTTCAACATGCTGACCGCGACGGTGTTCAGGACGCCGCTCGCCTCCGTGACGGCGTTCAGCGTGCTCTGTGCCTGGAAATGGTTCTCCGTCTCACGGATGGGGAGGCCGGTGGAGGACGCCAGGCGCGCGCACACCATCTCCGAGAATGCCAGGTCGCGTCCGATGCCCGTGCCGACCGCCGTCCCGCCGAGAGGGACCTCGCATAGCTCATCGACAGCATGGCGAAGCCGCCGCACCGCCCGCTCCATCTGACCTGCATGGCCCAGAAACTCCTGGCCGAGCCGGATGGGCGTCGCGTCTTGCAGGTGCGTCCGCCCCGTCTTGATGACGTCCCAAAATGCCGTTGATTTGTCCGCAAGCGCCTGTTGCAGGCGCTCCAACGCGGGCACGAGTTCCAGGGCGATGCCGTGGGCGGCTGCAACCTGTATGGCCGTCGGGATGACATCGTTGGAAGACTGGCCACGGTTGACGTGATCGTTGGGATGAACCATGCGGGAGCCGACCTCACCGCCGAGGATCTGCGTCGCCCGATTGGCGATGACCTCGTTTGCGTTCATGTTCGTCGATGTGCCCGAGCCGGTCTGAAAAATATCGAGCACGAAGTGGTCGTCATGCTCGCCATCCATCACTTCCTGTGCTGCAGTTTTGACGCCCGCAGCCATCTCCGGAGCGACGCCGCCAAGTTCCTCGTTGACCTCCGCGGCGGAGCGCTTAATCAGCGCGAGCGCGCGGATGAAGCTCCGGGAGAATCGCAGATTGCTGATGGGAAAATTGCGGACGGCGCGCTGGGTCTGCGCGCCCCAGAGGGCCTCGTCAGGCACTTCCATCTCGCCCATTGAGTCACGTTCGATGCGCATAGAGATATCATCCTCCTGTTGTTGTGTAATTGGTCGACGCAGCAACCCGAAAGCTGCGCCCACCTCGCCATGATACTAGGGAGATCGAGACGCTGCCGCCCCGGACGGCTATCTCACAGATGGGTACAGAGACTCACGTGCCCCATTCAGTGAGGATGCCGTCAAGCTCAAGAACCCCTGGTAACGGCGAGCGGACAGCCGCGGCGATTGATCGCCTCCGTTTCCAGCGATAAGATGCCGCGCTCGGCGGGAAGCTTCAGATTCTCCCGGGTTGGGCAAGACGGCATAGACCTGCCGCGTTCTACTTTCCAGATCCGTGTCGGACTCAAAATCCGCCACCGCAAGCAGGAATGGCAGGACGGCCGTCGCCAGCATGTCCAGAGCACGCCCCCGGCCAATGAGCGCGGACGGCCTGCCCCGCCAGGAGATACCGAAGTCCCGGCGAGTCGCCCAATAGCCCACCGATGGAATTACCAGCGCATCGATCAAACACGCTGCCGCATCCCGGGGACTCTCCGGCTTACTGACAGCAATACGCAGATCGTTGCGCATCCCCGGCCCCTGAAGCCACCGCCTCATGAGTTCCACCGCAGCGCCCATCCGCCGAATCGGGTGGTTGTCCGGCCTGACACGAAACGTCTGCCATGACCCGCGCGCCAGAGATCCCAGCCCCGGGTACCGCGCCCACTCAGTCTCCGCGGACGCCGTGAAACTATCGATGTCGAACGACTGCGATTCACTGAATGGCAGCCGTCCCTGTTTCTCTCCGTTCCGTTGTGATGGCAACAATCCCGCCGTGCCAAACAGCAGGCCGGTGAGGCGTGCCGAACGTGCTTCCTCGTTGGGAGCACCGTCCGTCAAGCCCCGCAGCGCATCGATCGGCAGGAGCCGAGCGACCTCCTGGAACGCCGTCATGTTGCGTGTATAGCCGAGTCCCCTCAGGAGAGATTCATACAGCGCCTGCTCCGGCCCGACAACGGCAATATCGCCCTCCATGGCCGCCGCCCTCTCCTCCAGCCGTGAATCGCCCAGCGAGTCAAGGAGTGCCGCCATGCCTTGCGGCGTTACCGTGCCAATGCCCAAATCGGAACGCTGCTGTCGATTCGCTGCTGCGGCCATGCGTTTGCGACGGCGCGTCTCCTGCCGCATTTCGAGCACGGGCGCTCCCACAATCTCCGTCATCCCCTGCGCGTCCTCAACAACGTGCAGGATGACGCTCGCAAAGGCCGGGTTGGTATCATGCCCATGCGTGAACCAGTCCGAGGCGCGCAAGTGCATCTCAACATCGCCTCGAATGAAGCGTCGCGGTTGGCCGGGGGATTCAATCCCGATGATCGCCCCGAGGAAATCCGGACCATCACCGGAATTGCGAGCCCCGACGTGAACGACATCAACTCTCGAACCCGTGACCGTTCGCAGAGGACGCTTACGCTTGCTCGCTGCGCCGGATTCCCACGCGTCGCAGAGGTGTTTCTCGCTTGGCCACGCGCCTAATGCCTCGGACACGCCGACCGCATAATGCGCCGCGCCGTCGTGAATACCGGATCTTATCGAAGGCTTGTCACGAACGTCGAAGTAGAGGGCATGGCGCAATCGCTGTTTCTCGACCCTGTACGTGACGTCAATCCCGCGCATGACAGGATTGTAGCGCAAGTGTTCAGGTCCTGGTCTGGCCGTCCCCGACGATGGTCCACTTATAGGACGTCAACTCCCGAAGCCCCATCGGCCCGCGCGCATGCAGCTTGTTGGTGCTGATGGCAACTTCCGCGCCCAGCCCCAACTGCGCGCCATCCGTGAACCGGCTTGACGCGTTGACGATGACCGCCGCCGCGTCCACTTCGTCCAGGAATCGTGTCGCGTTTTCGTCACTAGTCGTCAGAATCGCTTCCGTGTGACCGGAGCCGTACTCCGCGATGTGTTCCAGCGCCTCATCGATGGAATCGACCACCTTGACGGCAGCCGTCAGGGACAGAAACTCGCGGCCCCAATCATCCTCTATGGCCGTGATGACCCGCGTGGGTGGCTCAGGTCCGATCAGCGCGAGCGCCCGTCCGTCCGCGTGAACCTCCACGTTGTCCTGCGCCCATGCCGCAACCACAGCAGGGAGCAGCTTCGGAGCGGCCTGTGAATGGACTAGCAGCGTGTCCAGCGCATTGCACACGGTTGGCCGCTGCACCTTGGCGTTGTAGGCAATAGCAACGGCCTGCTCAACATCCGCGTCGGCGTCAACATACGTGTGACAAACGCCGATGCCGCCGGTCACGACGGGAATCCTCGCGTTGTCCCGCACGAAGCGGATGAGTGTGTCGCTGCCGCGTGGGATTAGCAGGTCGATCCCGCCTTCATACACCAGCATCTGCCCAACTATGGCTCGATCCGTGGACTCGATGATCTGCGCCGCGTCTCGTGGCAGGCCGGCATCCTCCAGCGCCTCGCGCACAATTCCCGCGAGTGTCGTCGTGGAATTGATAGCCTCTTTCCCACCCCGCAGGATGACGGCATTGCCGGACTTGATGCAGAGGGCAGCGATGTCAATTGTGACGTTCGGACGGCTCTCATACACCGCGGCGATGACGCCGAGCGGCACGCGCCTGCGGCAGATTCGGAGGCCGTTTGGAAGGGTTGATATATCAAACTCTTCGCCAATGGGGTCAGGCAGGGCGATGGTTGCCCGCACATCGGCGGCCATTCCTCGCACGCGCTCCTCGTTCAGTAAGAGGCGATCCAATAGGACGTCCGTCATTCCGTCCGCCTGCGCCGCCGCGTAGTCCTGCGCGTTGGCGGCGACGATGTCGTCGGAGCGCTCCTCCAGTGAGGCCGCAATGCGCTCAAGCGCCCGGTTTTTTTCATCCGTGGACGCCCGCGAAAGAGGCCGGCTCGCCTTGCGCGCCGCCTGCGCCTTGCTGACGAGCTCTTCTGAGAACTCTCCTGTTTCGGTCGCTCTGGTCGCGGTTGCCGTCATCACGGTCACTCTTTCTTCAAACGGCCATCGAGTCGCAAAGCCGTCGTTAGTTAGCGTCTATCTATGCTGCAATTGTATTTGCGCCGGCGGGGCTGTTCAAACAGGATAGCCGTCCATCACAGCAGCGTTAGGTGGTCGCGGTGGACCATCTCCTCGCCGTGGTAAACGGCGTTGGCGTTGCCCTCAGCCTGGAAGAATTGGCGGATTTCTGCGCTATGAAGCCCTGCAAGGCGGCGCATGAGACCCGCGGGGTAAGAGACCGCGCCTCGCGCCACCCCTGTCTCGTCCGGTCCCACAATCTCCACGATGTCGCCGGTAGTGAACTCGCCGCGCACCTCCCGCACCCCGACCGCCAGGAGGCTCGATGTCCCTCGCCGCAGCGCCTTCGCGGCGCCCTCGTCCACCACAACCTGTCCCCGTACGAAAAGGGGACCGAGAGAACGCCTGCGGGCAGACGGACGGCGTCGTCCCCACGCCTCAAATCGTGTCCCGATGTCCTCGCCGCGCGCGATGCGTAGCAGCACGTCCGGGGCCTTGCCATTGGCAATCACGACCGCGGTGCCCCATGAGGTGGCCTCCGCGGCCGCCCGTACCTTTGACGCCATGCCGCCGCGCCCGAGTTCGCTCGGCATCTCGGCGGCCATAGAAAGCGTGGCGTCCGTCACGCGGTCCACGCGGTGAATAAGCGCCGCATCGGGGTTCGTGCGGGGATCACTGTCGTAGAGCCCGTCCCGATCCGTCAGGAGGATGAGCATGTCCGCCGCCATGAGATTCGTGAGAGCGGCTGAAAGGGTGTCGTTATCGCCAAGTGTTTCACTCAGTTCCTCCGAGGCGACGACATCGTTCTCGTTGATGACAGGGATCACGCCGAAGCCCAGCAGTTCACGCAGAGTTCGGCGAATGTTGACGGCGGAGCGGCCGGCGGTGAAGTCGGATCGGGTGATAAGGGCCTGGGCGACTGTCAGTCCTTGATCACCAAATGCCGTCTCCCACGAGCTCATGAGACGGTGTTGGCCTATCGCCGCGAGAGCCTGAAGCGTCGCAACGCCCCGCCCTCTGCCCTGCAGACCGATGATGCTGCGGCCAAGGGCAACTGCTGCGGACGTGACGACAATCACCTGCGATTGCGCGGCAACGATCTCTGCGACCTGCTTCGCGACGGACGCAATGAGACCCTCATCAAGTTGATCGCCACCGCCGGTCAGCACACCGGTGCCGAGCTTGGCAATGATCAGCTGATTGCGCGGTAACGCCACGCCCTGCGTCGTAGCGGGGGTGAAATTGTCTGTCACAGTAGTTCTCTTGCTCTTGGCGGCAGGCTTCCCGAAACACATTCCAACGGATAATCTGGCTCAAGCGGCAACGGTCTCCCGTCGTCATTCCGGAGTCAGACGACGATGGTCCTTAAAAGTATATCGCCGCTATTCTCCCGCCACTGCTACAATCGGCTTGCCGCTGAATAGCGGCGACAATTCGAGCACCTGGCAGGTGAGCGCCATTCGCGTTACGAGACTCTCACTGACCCATTTCAGGAACTACGCCGCGCAGGACTTTGAGCCGGCGGGCGGCGTCACTGTACTCGCGGGCGATAACGGCCAGGGAAAGACGAACCTTCTCGAATCCCTCTTCATTCTCGCAACCGGCCATTCGCACCGCGCGGACACGGATCGAGAGGTCATCGGCTGGAGCGCCGCCCGTGAGCCGATACCATACTCACGCATCGCGGCGGATGTGTCTGCGGGCGATGGTGCGGAACGCAAACTGGAACTCGTTATGCAGCTCGCCCCCCGGGGGCAAGGAAACGAGCCAACCGCCATTGCTGAGAGAACGATCGGACCCTCAGGCCTCAGGGGCGGAACGCTACAGAAAGGCTACAAGGTCAACGGTGTTCGGCAGCGGTCGGCGAGCAGCGTCGGCGACCTCGCGGTTGTTCTTGCGGGGCCGGAGGAGGTCGACCTGTTCGCAGGCCCCCCGTCAGACCGAAGGCGTGCAATCGATTCAACGGCCCTGCAGACTGATGCCGAATATGCCCGGGAACTCCGGCGCTATGAACGGCTGGTTACACAGCGCAATGCGGCCTTGAGAGACGCCCGGGAGCGCGGCAAAATGCAGAGAAATGAGGAAATGCGCATCTGGGAGCAGGAGCTCATCCACGCGGGCGCATTCCTTCTTAGCCACCGCCTGGCGATGATCAACGTCTTGCAGAAAGAGATGCTGGCCGCCCACGCCGAGTTCACTGGTCGCACCGGCCACCTTGCGCTTGAGTACCGTTCAACGGTCACTACCGGCGAGACTGAGGGCGCATCACCCGACTTGCAGCAGAGTTTCGCTGACGCCTTGGAGGGCGCGTGGGCGCGTGACTCGGCAACCGCAACAACATCCGTTGGGCCGCACCGCGATGACCTGCGCGTGGTGTCCGGCGATGTTGATCTTGGCGTCTACGGCTCTCGCGGCCAGCAGCGGACGGCGGCGCTGGCTCGGTCTATCGCGCAGTCAGCGTACATGGGGCAGAGGCTTGGCGATGAGCCGGTCATCCTGCTGGACGATCCGCTGTCCGAGCTTGATGCGGACCGCCGCGAGCGTGTGCTTCGTCACTGTTTGACGCCCGGCAGACAGGTTCTGATTACAACCGCCGACGTTGAACTCATTCCGGCAGAGGTCCGCGCTTACGCTGCGATGTATACCGTTCAGGGCGGTTCAATAACCAAGGCGTAAACACTGATTCCGAGCTTGACGCCTTTTCCTATTCGGCGTAGGTTCAATATGTGTGGTCGGGCGCATTCGAGATCGCCCGGTTTTATGGAGGAATTGTCATGACGAGGATCGTCAGCATTGAAGAGGCAGGAAATCGATTCAAGGACGGGATGCTCATCGCCACCACCGGTGGTAATGACCGCTCCTCCATGGCGCTGACGAGAGAGATCGTGCGGCGCGGCATCAAGGACCTCACCCTCGTATTCACGCCCGCCGGCGGCGTCCAGGGCGACATGCTCATCGGCGCGGGCGCCGTCAAAGCCATCGACACCGGCTCTCTCACATTCGGCGAGCGCGGTTTCGCGCCGAATTACCGCCGCGTTGCCAAAGAGGGAGGAATCGCGGCGCTGGACAGTACTTGACCCGTCACGCTCACAGGGCTCCAGGCTGGAGCCAACGGCGTGCCGTTCATTCCGTCACGCGGCGTGATTGGCACCGATCTCGTCAATCTCCATCCCAACTGGAAGATTATCGAAGACCCCTACAACGAGGGCCATGACATTCTGCTCGTGCCGGCCATTTGCCCGGACATCGCCATAATCCACGCCTTCAAGGCGGATCAGAATGGCAACGTCCTGGCTCCGGGCTACGAGGATCGTATGGTTGCGCAGGCAAGCGACAAGGTGCTTGTGACGGTCGAGGAGATTGTCGACTATGACCTCTCCGAGGATCCTCGCGGCGGCCATCTGATACCGTGGCCGTTCGTCAGCCTCGTCGTCCACACTCCCAAGGGGTCCCACCCCGGCGGCATGAAGCCGTACTACGAGGCGGACAATGATCACTTCTCGCACTACATGGAGGCGTCCAAGACCCGAGACGGCTTCGACGCCTACCTCGACAAGTTCGTGCGCGGGCATACCGAGGACGAATACCGCGAGATGGTGACGCGCGTCGCTGTTCCCGCCTAGACACGTTCAACGACACCCGGCGCGATGCCGTTCCAGTCGGACGACTACACCATCGGCGAGTTGATGGCCACCCGCATTTCGCGGGAGGTTCGTGACGACACATACGTTAGTTCCGGCGCGGCGTCACCCGTGCCGATGGCGGGTGTTCTCCTGGCGCAGGAGACGCACGCGCCGGACATGATTTATGTCCCCATTGGCGCGTCTAACCCTGCACTCAACCTCATCAGCGGAAAGGAAGTCTTTGACCTCGCTCAACGCGGCAGGCTGGACATCTTTTTCCTCGGCGGCGCGCAGATCGACGGACACGGCAACATCAACCTGACCACCATCGGCGACCATGACAGGCCGGATGTGCGCCTCCCCGGCGCCGCAGGCTCCGGGATGCTCTACTTCATGACGAATCGCATCATCCTGTTCCGCCTGGAGCACACGAAGCGCGTCTTCGTGGAAGATGTGGATTTCATCACGTCCGCCGGCTCCAGCGGGGAGCGCGTGGAGCGCCCCGGCGGCCCGTCCATGCTCATCACCAACATCTGCGTGATGATGTATCAGAAGGATCAGAAGAAGTTCCTGCTTGAGTCCGTCCACCCCGGCGTCACGGTCGATGAGGTGGTGGAAAACACTGGATTCGAGCTCCTCATTCCTGACGAGGTGCCGGTGACAACTGCCCCGACGCCGGAGCAACTGGAACTACTCCGTGGCTCCATCAAGGACCGCGTCGGCGGCGAATATCCTGGCTTCGTCACATCGGGAGGTTTTGGGGGCTAAAGAACAAGAAAAAGGGTTGACCGCTCATCACCTGTTAATTGACACTAGGTTATGGGTGTTATGCGGTCCACGAGGGACGCTACGAGGAGCATGCGAAAGCGTGCTCTTTTTGTTTATGTGGCTGGAAACGGTTCGGCACACGGCGCCGCGATGCGGCGCCGTGCCGTTTTAAGGGGGTAGGTCGAAATGGTCGCAACAGAAATCGCTGAGCGAGGAGTGGACTTTGGCATCGAAGACGAGGTGCCGGAGTTTAAGCCATTGCGACGCGCATACGGCTTTGAAGAGGTGGCCATCGTACCAGGTCGCGTCACGTTGAACCCGGAGCAGACGGATATCAGGTTCGCAATGGGTGATCGCATATTCGACCTGCCGATACTCGCGGCGGCGATGGACGGCGTCGTGGATCCCACCTTTGCCGCCACGTATACGCGCCATGGCGGGCTTGCCGTACTGAACCTCGAGGGCGTCCACGGGCGCTACCCCAATCCGGACGAGGTGCTGCAGGAAGTTGTAGAAGTGGGTGCGGATTCCGTTACTGCGACTCTTCAGCGCATCTACTCTGCCCCCATCAGGGACGAGTACATTGGCGCGACCATCGAAAAGATGAAGGCACTCGGTGCAACCGTCGCCGTCTCGGCGACCCCTGCAAACACCAAGAAGTTTATTGATACGGTCGTCGAGGCGGGCGCGGATTACTACGTGTGCCAATCGACGGTCACGACGGCACGACATATCTCAACGAGCCCCGTCGGTCTCCATTTTGATGATTTGGTGGGCCGCATTCCGATTCCCGTCATCGTCGGAAACGTCGTCGGTTATCACCAGACGATGGAACTACTGCAGACAGGTGTGGCGGGCATCCTGGTGGGTGTCGGCCCCGGCGCAGCATGCACGAGCCGTGAGGTGCTTGGCATCGGCGTGCCACAAGTGACCGCCACTATTGAGACTGCCGCAGCGCGTGATGAGTACCAACGTCGAACCGGCCGCTACGTTCCCATCATCACGGACGGTGGCATCCGCTCCGGTGGCGATCTGTGCAAGGCCCTCGTTGCGGGCGCGGACGCCGTTATGCTCGGCTCAATTTTCGCGAGCGCTGAAGAGGC
This sequence comes from Chloroflexota bacterium, assembly GCA_026713485.1. Taxonomy (GTDB): domain Bacteria; phylum Chloroflexota; class Dehalococcoidia; order UBA6926; family UBA6926; genus VXMO01. Next base: position 21,763 of record JAPOOK010000018.1, read on the forward strand.
GCCTGGCAAGGGCTATCACTGGGGGATGGCGACGCCGCATCCGGCCCTGCCGCGCGGCACGCGGGTCCGCGTCGGTGTACGCGCCACGCTTGAGCGCCTGCTGTTCGGGCCTACGGATCGCACGGACGGCACCGAGAACCTTGTTGGGGCTATCCACACGGCGATGGGCATGTGCGGCGCGGAAACCATCCGCGACCTACAGCGGGCGGAGATGATTGTCGCCCCTGCCATCAAGACAGAGGGCAAGCAGCTTCAACTATCCGGGCAGGTCTAAGCCGGGGTAACGAATAGTCCCCTCTCCTGCGTGGAGAGGGGTCAGGGTATCCGAAGGGATGCCTACTCTACAGCGGAGACCGTGAAGCCGAGCTTGCCGGCAGGAATGTCGATCTCGAACGAGTCACCCTGCTTCTTGCCGATTAAGGCGCTTCCAACCGGCGACTCATTGGAGATGCGGCCTCTGGCCGCGTCCGCCTCCGCCCTGCCAACGATGGTCCACCGCTCTTCCTGTCCTTCGGAATCGACAACCACCACGGTTGAGCCAACACGTACCTGGCCATCGGTCTGAGCACTCTGATCCTCGATGATAACAGCGCGCCGCACGTTGTCCTCAAGTTGGCGGATGCGGCCCTCAAGGAAGGCCTGCTCATTCTTTGCCGCGTCATATTGGGCGCTGTCCGTAATGTCGCCAAGCTCCTTGGCGCGTTGAATCATCTCCGCAACCTCAGGCCTTCGGATGTTGCGGAGATCCTCAAGTTCCTCCTTCATCCGCTCCAGTCCCTCGGCGCTGATATACACGCTGTTGTCCGTAGATGCGCTGTCCGTAGTCATGTGAAACTCCAATCTGAGAATGGGTTACGTGGAACTCGGTCTGGCCGAACAGGAGCCCCAAAGTCCAGACAGTGTACTAGTCTTCGAGTCGTCCTGCCAGAGAGTTAAGGACAATGCCGGTAGCAACCTTCGGGAAGAAGTAGGTCGACTTGGGTGGCAAGCGCTCACCGGCCTCCGCCGCCTCAGTCATATCCGTCATGCTCACTGCCTGCAAGAGAAAACCCGCGTCACAGCCACCTTCGCGAACGGCCCCTATCGCCTCTGCGGCGTCACGCGGATAGGACAACCATCCGCGGGTTTCCGCCTCATGTTGGTTTGCCCCCACTCCATGCGTGAGCAGCACATCGAGAAAAACACATGGCCCAAGCCGTTCCCATGCTTCTGACTCTCCCGTCAGTAGTCCCTCAAAGATGCCAGGCTCCAGGGGGCGGAGCAGCTTGAGTACATCGCCGGGCGGTTCGATCAGAGCCATCATGGGCAGATCCTGTGCCTTGATTGCTGAGGCATATCTCTCGGCCGCCTCGGCGTCGGAAAGGCCGTCAATCGCGATCTCTTCCGCTTTGAAATATGTCTCTACCTGTCGCATCAGCCGCGCGCGGGCATCATCCGGGAGTCCTTGAATCAGACGATGATACGGAAGGCTGACCAGGCCTGGATCCTCGATGGACGTCAGCGCGGCCATGATATATCTGATGGCGTTCTCGCCGTCGCTTGTTTCGTCTCCCCTTTGGTCAAGATATGTCAGCGCCGTCTCATAGCGGTGATGGCCGTCAGCCACGAAAAGGGGGCCGGAAACTCCCAGTCTGATCGCTCCCACCTCTCCCGGATCGGTCACGTGCCAGACTTCATAGTCGTCTCCCGCAAGGTCTGTGAATGATGCGTCCGGCGGGCGCGACGATATAGCCCGGAGCAATATTCGAATCGCCCCATCATCGTCCTCATACAGCGCCAGGATTGGGCTGACGTTTGCATGGAGCGCATTCATCAACATGAGGCGGTCCTGCTTAGCAGCTTCATGCGTATGTTCATGCGGGAGCACGGCGCCCTGCTCCCATTGGGCCAATCGGACTGCGCCCATGATTTCGAACCGGCCGGTTCTTACACCGTCGAGCGTGAACGTATGGCGAACAAGGTAGAAATGCGCGGTCTCATCGCGTTGCAGGAAACCGTTTGACGTCCACTCATTCCATGCCCTGCTCGCTGAGCCGTACGGATCGTTTGCGTCGACGGCAGACGGCAGTTCAAGCCGGATGACATTGTGAGGGCTGGACTCAAGCAGACGTTCCACATCGGACTGCGCGATAACGTCATATGGCGGCGCGGCAAGAGCATCCAGGGCTCCTGCGCGGGTTGGATCATAGCGCCAGCCGCGAATGGGACGAAAGAGGGCCTCGGCCAATCTACGTCGCCTCCAGGATTCCGCTGGGGACCTCATCCTGCCCTTGCGCCCGACGCACCGCCGACACCAGTTCCGGCAGGGCTTCTCCGGTTGGAGCGCGAACGACGATGTCACACGCCTCCGTGAGAGCCGTTTCATTGGGATTGATCTCGATCAAGGTCGCGCCGTTCAGCCGCCGCGCCACTTCCGGGAGAGCGGCGGCCGGGTAGACGATTGCCGACGTGCCCAGAATCAGGACGCAATCGCTGAGAGCGGCCTCCTCCTGACAGCGTCGAAGTACGTCCGGCGGAATTGGTTCCCCGAACATGACCGTATCAGTCTTGAGAAAACCCTCGCAGTTCGGGCACCGGGGCGGCAGTGTGTCGAGCGGAATCTCATCCCGCGTATAACGCTTCACGCACTCGATGCAACGGATCAACGTGTGGTTGCCGTGAATCTCGGAGATGTTCCCACTCCCGGCGGCACGATGAAGGTTATCAACGTTCTGTGTAACAAGATGGCGCAGCGCGCCCATACGCTCGAGGTCGACAAGCGCGTGATGGCCGGGATTCGGCTGCGCCGACTCCAGCGCCTCCCTCATTTCCGGCATCTGGTTGTCGTTCAGCCGCTCCTCCCACCACTGCTGTGGGTCTTTAAGAAACCGCTGATAACCGAGATTGTCCGGCTCGCCGTACTTCTTCCAGAGGCCGCCGGGGCCACGGAACGTTGGTATGCCGCTCTCAGCTGACATGCCCGCCCCCGCAAGCGCGGTAACGTACATCGCTTCCACAATGGTCTGCGCAGCGTCCTCTAAAGCGGCTCGCACCGAGTCCGAAAGAGTCATGTGGTTACACCGTTCTCTTGAGGGCCTATGCGTTGATTATAGGCGGGCTAGGCACGTGCTGCCGATTGGCCGATCCGCTGTTCCAGCCTCTCGGTGTCCTCATTCGACAGGTTAAAATACTTGGCCTGCGGATGATGGAAAACGAGCGCGCTGACTGAACCCTCAGGCTCCATCATCATTTCCTCGGTCAGATTGACGCCGATTGTCTCCGCCGGATTGAGCAACCGCCACAGGATTTCCTGATCTTCGAGCCTCGGACAGGCAGGATACCCGAACGAGTACCGCTTGCCATGGTAGGCGGCGCGGAACAGGTTCGGCTTTGTGATGTCAGCCGGGTCGGCGAATCCCCACATCGCGCGCATCCGCTGATGCAGCAGTTCCGCAAATCCCTCGGCACCCTCTAATGCCAGTACCTGCAGGATGTGTGAATCGAGGTACTCGCCCTTGTCTTTCCACTCCTCGGCCAGTGCTCGCACGCCCGGTCCGACCGTCGTGACAAACGCGCCAAGATAATCCGGCGCGCCATCCGAACGCACATAGTCCGCGAGGCTCAAGCCTTCTCCGGCAGCCTGCCTGCCGAACTGAAGCCGTTCCAGCACGCGTTCTCCATCCGGCGAGAGGACGAGAACGTCCTCGCCGTCGCGAGCAGCGGGGAAGAAACGATAGACGGCGGAGGCACGGATATCAGGCCGTGATGCCATCTCACGCTGGACGCGAAGGACGCGTTTATGCAGCTCGACCGCTCGCTCATTGCCGCTTTCCAGGTCTTCAAGGAAACGGCCACGGTATCCCAGGTGCCGAACGTAAAGCATGGTCGGGTTGATGTACGAGAAGACCTCGTCAAGATCGTAATCCAACAATGTATGTTCACGCAGATCCGGCGGATGCGGCGGCGAATTCACGGGCGTGACTACTGCAGGGGCGCGGCCGTCGGGAGACTGTGCAGCAGAACGAGCCGCGTCCTGACTACGCAGGTTATCGGCCTCCACCTGCAGGTCGACCTCAAGTCGTTGCCTGCTCTCTTGCGAGCGGATGCGATTTGCGAGATCGAGGCCTGTCATCGCGTCCTGCGCATAGGCAACAAGCCCCTCATATTCGGGCGCGATGCGCAGACGTGTAAACCGATTGCTCAGCGCCGCGCCGCCGACAAGAATCGGAACGTCAACGCCCGCCTCCGTGAAATCGCGCACGGTCTCAACCATCATCTGCGCGGATTTCACCAGCAAACCGGACAGGCCGATCATGTCCGGCCTGTGCTCGTGGAACGCCTCAATCAACTCGCCAGGCGGCACCTTGATGCCCCGGTTGATCACCCGGTAGCCGTTGTTGGACATGATGATATCGACGAGGTTCTTGCCGATGTCATGGACGTCGCCTTTGACAGTGGCAAGCAGAACCTTGCCTCGCGAGCTTGTTTCAGTCGATTCCATGTGTGGCTCAAGATGCGCGACGGCGGCTTTCATCACCTCCGCTGATTCGAGCACCTCCGCCACGATGAGTTCATTCGCGGCAAATAGCCGTCCCACCTCGTCCATACCGACCATCAGCGGGCCGTTGATGATTTCCAGAGGAGGGCGCTCCTCAAGAGCCGTATCAAGGTCAGGCGTCATTCCCTCGCGCGTTCCCTCAACGACGCGCAGCGCGATGCGTTCGTCCAGTGACAGCCCTTCCATGCGGTCAACACCCTGCTCTGCGGCAGATGCCCGCTGCTGCCGGAAATGAGCGGCGAAGGCGGCGATGGGGTCGTCACCCCGCCAGAAGATCAGGTCATCGCATAGCGCGCGTTCCTTGTCCGAAAGCGCCGCATAGCGCACGAGGCCGCCCGTGTTCACGATGGCGCTGTCAAGGCCGGCCTGAACACAGTGGTACAGCATGACCGCGTTTAGGGCTTCTCGCCCCGCCTGCGGCAGTCCGAACGAGACGTTGGAAATGCCAAGCGTCGTCTTCGCGAGCGGGAGCGCCCCTTTGATGAGCCGGATGCCTTCAATTGTCTCAATCGCAGAGCCGATGTAATTCTGGTCACCCGTGCCAACAGGGAACGTCAGCGGATCGAAGATGATGTCCTCGCCGCGCAGACCATACTTCTCTGTCAGTAACTGATAGGAGCGCTGGGCAATTTCCAGCTTGCGCTCCCTCGTGATTGCCTGCGCCTGCTCCCTGTCATCGTCGATGCAGCCAACAATCACCGCTGCGCCATAACGGGCGGCAAGCGGCGCGACGGCAGCAAAGCGCTCTTCGCCATCCTCCAGGTTGATGGAGTTGATGATCGATTTGCCCTGTGAGCGCTTAAGAGCCTCCTCAATGACGGCGACATCCGTCGAGTCAATCACGAGAGGCGCGCGCGTCTTGCGGACAAGCCGTTCGAGGAATGTCGTAATGTCGGCCACTTCATCTCGGTCGGGATCCTGAAGGCAAACGTCCAGAGCGTGCGCGCCATTGCGAATCTGGTCGCGCCCGATCTCGGATGCCTCCTCGATGTTGCCTTCGCTGATGAGGCGTTTGAACCGTCGGCTGCCGAGCACGTTCGTCCGCTCGCCAATCAGGACCGGCTTTGTATCCTCGTCGATGGTCAGGGTCTCCAGCCCGGAGACAACTGTCATGGCCGATTCGACGGGAACACGGGCAGGGCGATTGGCCGCCACGGCACACATCCGCTCGGTGTGCTCCGCCACGGTTCCGCAGCATCCACCAATGATGTTGACCCAACCGGCATCCATGAAGGACCCAAGAGCGGTGGCGATATCATCGGGTGTTTCGTGATAGTTGCCGTCTTCATCCGGCAGACCCGCGTTGGGAATCACCGCAACAGGGAAGCGTGATATCTGCGACAGCGTGCGAACGTAGTCGCGCATGAACTCCGGGCCTGTCGCGCAGTTCATACCAATCCACAGCAGGTCGCGGTGCGCGAAAGACGTGTAAAACGCCTCGATGTCCTGCCCCGCGAGCAGCGTACCCATCGTCTCGATGGTGCATTGCACGGCAGAGGGAACGCTGAGACCGAGATCCTCATTGGCGCGGTCGATGCCCTCCAGCGCGGCCTTGATATTCAGGGCGTCCTGCGACGTTTCAACCAGTAGAACGTCAACCCCGCCCGTGATCAGCCCTCGCGCCTGCACACAATAATGCTCGACGAGTTCATCAAATGTGACGTTGGCCGTGACGGAGATAGAGCGCGTTGTCGGACCCATGGAGCCTGCGACAAATCGGGGATGGTCATCGGTGGAGGCGTCGTCCGCCGCGGCGCGCGCGATCTCCGCTCCGATGCGGCTGATCTCTTCAGCCCTGTCTGCAACTCCAAACTCGCCCAGCACGAGTGGCGTTGAGCCGAACGTGTTTGTCTCGATGATGTCCGCGCCTGCATCGAGAAAAGAGCGGTGGATTCCGATGATGTCATCCGGACGCGTGATATTGAGGTATTCGAGACAGCCCTCGAGCTCGGCGCCGCCATAGTCTTCCGCGGTCAAGCCAAGCGCCTGGATGCGCGTGCCCATTGCGCCGTCCACGACGAGGACGCGTTCGGTCAGTAACTCTCGTAAGCGCGCAAGCCGCGCCTCTCTGTTATCCGTCGTGAAGATCTCCGTCTCCGTTCGCGCCTTGCGGCGACGTCAATGTATCTGCCTATGGCAGTTGATTACCGTCTATACATTGTAGTGTCTTGCGCTACGGATGGGGGCGAGAAACTGCTGTCGTATCAGCGCGCTACTGTACAATTGGAGGACGCAATCGCATCGGCAAGCCATGCAAGCCGCGTCGGCACGGCAAAAGTGCCCGATTCTCAGATTGCCACGGTGGGGCTGTAGCTCAGTTGGGAGAGCGCTTCAATGGCATTGAAGAGGTCAGGGGTTCGACTCCCCTCAGCTCCACCAGACTTGATAAAATCAAGAACTTTTCAGATCAGGTTCGCGCTGGCACTGTAGTTCCGCCCTATTCCTTCGCCCCGCTGGTGTGTCGAAGGCGCCAGTAAGGTGAAGGCCGATACGCAAGACAGAGGCCCTCGCCG
>JAPOOK010000019.1 GCA_026713485.1 Chloroflexota bacterium
CCCCGCCCCCGGGCCCCCGCGGGCGCCGCCCCCGTCCCGTCCAAATGTACCCCTCGGACAACGAACCCCCCGCCGGTATGCCCTCGACAATCGTCGTCAGGCCCGGGCCATGCGACTCACCTGCCGTCAAGAATCGAAACTGTCCCATTGAGTTTCAGTTGCTCCTGTATACGCCGTGCGTTGCGGTCTCCATTCAGATTACATCAGCGCCTTCAAAGCCACCGAATACATGATGTCCTCCGGCGGCTCACGGTCCGTCCAGAACTCAAACGCCGCCGCGCCCTGGTACACCAGCATCCCGATTCCGCCCAGCACACGCGCGCCCCGTTCCCGTGCCAGCGCCAGTAGCGGAGTCTGTTGCGGGTTGTATACAAGGTCACACACAAGCACGCCGCGCTTGAGAAGGCCCTCAACCGGCGGTATCCCTTCCGGATCCGGCCCACCCGCCATTCCCATCGACGTGCAGTTCACGATAAGATCGACGCCGTCGCTGCCTCCGATGTCATCAAGGCCCCCGCCACGTGTCTCAGCAGCCGTCGCCTCGGACACGTCTCGCGCCAACTCGGATGCCCTCTCCGGCGTCCGATTGACGATGACCAGCTCCGAAACACCCTCCCACGCGAGGCCAAAGGCCACAGCACGCGCCGCGCCCCCTGCCCCGACAATCAGCGCCCGCTTTCGAACTGTGGCAAACCGCGCCTCCTGTTCCAACGACCTCGTAAATCCTGCCGCATCCGTATTCGCCCCAATCAGAAAACCCTCACGGTTGATGATGGTGTTGACCGCGCCGATTGAGTCCGCCACTGGGAGAATCTCGTCCAGCAGCGGCATGATGGCCTGCTTATGAGGCACCGTCACATTCGCGCCCAGCATGTCCTCCGCCCGCAGCGACTCCACGCGCGCGGCCAATTCTTCCGGGGGCGTCGCCCACGTCTCATAGCGCGCGTCGATCTCGAGTTCATCGAACGCCGCCTGCTGGAACGCGGGCGAAATAGAGTGCCCGAGCGGATAGCCGATGATCCCCACGCGCGACGTCATAGCCCCAACAACCTCTTCATTCGCGACCGCCCCGCAGCCTCTGCTCATCAAGGTATGCCTGCAGGACGACGGCTGCAGCAACCGAATCCGACGGGCTGGTAACGCCGCCCTTACGCCCACCCGCCTCTCGCATCGCCCGTTCCGCGGACACAGTAGACAATCGCTCGTCCCTGCCCTCGACCGGCACGGACAGCTCACGTTCGCAGGCGCGCCGAATTCCTTCCGCCCATTGCGCCATTTCACCCATGCGGCCTTCCATCGTTCGGGGAATGCCGACAATCACGCGTTCCGCCTCGTACTCGGCCACCACGCCCCCAAGCTGCTCAACAAACGTTTGAGCATCCGCTCCGGGCAAAAGGTCTATCGGTTGGGCGATGGTCTGGGTTGGATCGGACACGGCAACGCCGCTTCTTGCCCTCCCGAGGTCCAGTGCAATGATTCGTCCACTCATGCCACAAGGATAGCCGAGCGCGATTATCCATTGCCATGATGCGGCGACAATCGTTAAGCTCGAAGAAAGGGGGAATTATGCCAGACACCTACATGGTCGCAGGCGCCGCATCCGGCGTCGGTATGCACGTTACTCGAAAACTCCTTGAGCGTGGCGAGAACGTGCGCGCATTCGTCAGGAACGGACGCAAACTCCGTGACATCTTTGGAACGCCGGACAACCTCAGCATCTTCGTCGGTGACATCGCTGATCACGCAGCCGCCTTTGAGGCCGCGGAGGGAGCGCACTACGTCATCTCTACCGTCGGCGCTAAATTCCCGGATGGCGAGCCGGAACGGGTCGACTACCAGGGCGTCCATACGCTGGTCAATGCCGCGGCAGAACACGGCCACATCCGACAATTCGTCCTTGTGTCCTCTATAGGCGTCACCCAGGGCGACCATGACCTGAACGCGCGATTCAAGAATGTCCTTCGCTGGAAGATGTTCGGTGAGAACTACCTGCGCGGCAGCGGCCTCTCCTATGCCATCGTCCGCCCCGGCGGCCTTTCAGACGATGCCGGCGGCACAAAGTCTATTGAGATTGGCCAGGGTGACAACATCCACGGTGCCATCAGCCGCGAGACTGTTGCGAATGTCTGCATCGCCATCTGCGACGCGGCGGAGCACGTCGTCCGTGAGGTGACGTTCGAGGTTATCGAGGGCGACGGCCCGGCCCCTGCTGACCTTGAAAACATCTTCGACAACCTCAAGCGGGACTAGCCGCCGTGGAATTAGATCTCGCCGGACGCAGCATCCTTGTCACGGGCGGTAGCGGCGGCATCGGTTCGATAGTCGCCGAGTATTTCGCGCGGGAGGGGGCGGACGTAACAGTTTCCGCGAGAGGACGCGAGAAACTCGAACAAACTAAGGCAGAAATCAAGTCCCGAGCAGGGACGGATGTCCGCGTCGCAGAGATGGATGTCACGGACGCTGAGTCCATTGCAATCGCCGTGCAGTCGGTGGTCGACGCCACAGGCCGCATCGATGCCGTCATCAGTTCTGCCGTCGACGTTGTCGGAGGGCTCCCGGGCAGTCCTTCTGAGGTGGACGTGACATCTCTGGGTAACGCCATCGACGTGAAAGTCCTCGGCATCCTGCGACTCGCGCAGGCCGTCATCCCTCACATGAAATCGAATGGCTACGGCAGAATCATCGGCGTCGGCGGCGCCTCTGCGCGGCAGATTGGCTCTGCCAGCGCCAGCGTGCGCAATTCCGCCCTTGCCGCTCTGTGTAAAAACATGGCAACAGAGCTCGGACCGCACGGCATTACCGTCAACGTCATCCACCCTGGAGCAGTCCTCACAGAACGAAACCGTCCCCGCGTCGAAGCAGAGATGGAGCGCAACGGCGGAACCTTCGAGGAGGCCGAGGCGCGTATGGCAACCACGATCCCTGTCGGCAGAATGATTCACCCGGAGGACATCGCCTCCCTTGCAATGCTGCTGGCATCCCCCGCCGGAGGGGCTATCACCGGCCAAACAATCGCCGTAGACGGCGGCTCCACCACTGCCATCACCTACTAGGTCGATCCCTCAACCCATTGACATTCCACCCCTTACTGACTAGTCTGGTAACTAGTCAGTTTCATAACAACAAGAACGGGGGACAGCATGGAAGGTGATCAGACGAACAGGTGGCAGGTTCAAGAGGCAAAGGCGCGTTTCAGCACGCTGGTAGACACCACGCTTGAAGACGGTCCGCAGATTGTAACCAAGAGAGGCGTAGAAGCAGTGGTTGTCGTCCCATACCAACAGTGGCTCCGCATGGAGCAATCAAGGAAGCCGAACATCAAGGAACTGCTCTTGGCGCCAGAGGCGCGAACGGAGACCCTCGTGCCCCCACGCCGTAAGCTCGCCCGTCGTGAGCCACCCACGCTCCAATAGCGGCCAACAGTGTACCTTCTCGATACGAACGTCATTTCGGAACTGCGCCGACAGCGCCCAAATCGTTCCGTCGTGAGGTGGATTGAGGGCGTGCCGGCGGCGCAACTCTACATCTCGGCAGTCACAATCGGCGAGATTCAAGACGGCATTGAACAGATCCGGGAACGAGAATTCTATAAGGCTACGGAGATTGAATCGTGGTTGAATGATGTGCAGGCAACATACAGTGTGCTGCCTGTGGATGCGGACGCGTTTAGGGAGTGGGCGAAGCTGATGCAGAAGCAATCCCGCGCACTGCTGGAGGACGCCCTCATCGCGGCCACCGCCATCGTGAATTCTCTGACCGTCGTTACCCGCAACGTCCGCGACTTTGAGCGGTTGAGCGTCCCGATCCTCAACCCGTTCGACCACCGGGAGTAGCCCCTACCCTGTCACCCAAACCCCAATAAGCCGCTAAAGTCGGAACGCGGAGCCTAAACATTGGCAGGTTAGCAACCCAGATCGCGAACCTTGGCCGTAGGCACTGCCCGCTCGTTTCCCAAACCCCAGCAAGCCGCTAAAGCCGGAACGCGGTAGCCAATCATTGGCAGGTTAGCAACTTTGATCGCGAACCTTGGCCGTAGGCACTGCCTACCCTACCCCGTCACTATTCCTGCCACCGCCGCAATAGCCTCATCCAGCTTGGAGGCATCTCGCCCGCCCGCGCTCGCAAAATCCTTGCGGCCTCCACCACCACCACCAACGATTGCCGCCGCCGCTTTCACGATGCGCCCCGCATCATAGGAGCCGCCCCGCTCAACGATGTCCGCGCTAATCGCGCATACAAGCGAAGGCCTTTCCTCGATGTCCGCCCCAAGCACAACAATTCCTGATCCAAGCGCCGCACGCGTCCTGTCAGCAACGTCTCGGAGCAGGTCCGCGTTCGCAATACCCTCCACCCGTGCGGCGAGCAGCGTAACCGGCGGCTCCCCCACCTGCGCCGTTTGAGGCAACAACGTCTCTATCTGCGACCGCGCCCGTTCCCGCTCAAGCTCCTCGGCACGACGGCGCAGCCTGTCCGACTCCGCCATGTGATCCGCGATCCGTGTCTCGATCTCATCCACGGGCACCGTCAACTGTCGAGACAGCCGCTCAAGCACGGTCATTCGGTCACGCAGCAGCCGGTCCGCGCTCGCGCCCGCAACCGCCTCCACGCGCCTCATCCCTGCCCCGATGGAGCTCTCGGCCACCACATAGATAAACCCAACCTCACCTGTCGCGTGAACGTGCGTGCCGCCGCACAACTCGTGGCTGAACGGCGCGCCGTCCTCCTCAACGTCAATAGAAACCGTACGCACTTCACTGCCGTACCGGTCGCCAAAGAAAGCGAGCGCTCCGGACGCCAGCGCGTCCTGTATCGGCTGCACTTGCGACTCCACAACGATGTTGCGAATAACCCGCGCGTTGACCGCATGAGTGATAGCTGCAATCTCGTGCTCGTTTAAGGGTGCAGTGTGCGCGAAATCGAATCGCAGATGGTCAGGCGAAACATACGAACCCGCCTGACGCACATGGCCTCCAAGCGTCGACCGCAGCGCCGCGTGCAGAAGATGCGTAGCAGTGTGATGGCGGGTCGCCTGCCCTCGCGCCGTGGGGTCAACCACCAGCGTCACAGCGTCCCCAACGTTAAGCGTCCCCTCTTCAATCACGCCGATATGAACAACAAAATCGGGCCGCTCCCCAACGGGCCGCTGCGTGTCCGTGATCCGTGCCAGCCCGGCAGGTCCGCGTATCACGCCAACGTCGCCAACCTGCCCGCCGCCCTCCGCGTAGAACGGCGTCCGTGCCGTCACGATTTCCACTTGTTGTTGCTGCGAAGCCGACTCTACCACGCCGCCGCCGACAATCAGACCGGAAACGTTGCTCTCATCCCGCGCAACCTCATAGCCGGTGAATTGCGTCGTCAGGCTCGAAAGCAGCCGATACGCCTCTGACCCTTCAGCCCCGCCGCCGAACGAGGTCGCCGCCCTGCCCCGCTCCCGTTGTGCATCCATCTCTTGCTGGAATCCTTCGCGGTCCGCAGTCAACCCACGGTCGGCCAGGATCTCCTCTGCCAGCTCCACAGGAAAGCCGTACGTGTCATAGAGTCGAAAGAGGGCGTCGCCCGGCGCGACCATCTCGCCGTCCGACTCCAGCCGCGCCATCACCTCATCAAGGAGAGCCGTCCCTACGGAAAGCGTCCGCTGGAACTGCTCCTCCTCTCGCGTCACCGTCTGCACAATATGGTCTAGAGCATCATTCAGTGCCGGATAGGCAGGCGACATTAGCGGAATAACCGCCTCCGTGATAATCCGACCCAGGAAAGGCTCATTCACACCCAGGCTCTGCGCGAACCGAATCCCCCGCCGCAGCATCCGCCGCAGCACGTATCCGCGCCCTTCATTTCCCGGCGTCACCCCGTCCATGATCAGGAATGCGCCGGACCTCGCATGTTCCGCCATCACGCGCAGCGCCCGATCCGTCGCTGCATCCTTGCCATAGTCGCTGCCCGCGATGGCCGCCGCGGATGCGATAAGCGGCTGAAACAAGTCCGTCGAATAGATATTCTCGGCCCGCTGGATGATCGCCGCCAGTCGTTCCAGCCCCATGCCTGTGTCGATATTCTTCTGCTCAAGGGGCGTCCGTGTCCCGTCCTCTGCCTGGTCGAATTCCATGAACACGAGGTTCCAGATCTCCACGAAACGCCCGCACTCACAGTTCGGTCCGCAGGCGTCATGGAACGGCTCCCCCGGTGTCAGGTCGTAGTGAATCTCGGAGCACGGACCGCACGGCCCGGTATTTCCCGCAGGCCCCCACCAGTTGTCGGACGCCCCGAACCGTCGGATCCTCTCCATCGGCACCCCGGTCTGTTCCCACAACTCCGCCGCCTCGTCATCGTCCGTGTAGACCGTCGCCCACAGCCGGTTGGCGTCCAGGCCTAAATGCTGCGTGCACAAATCCCACGCGTGTTCAATCGCGCCCTGCTTAAAATAATCGCCGAATGAGAAGTTGCCGAGCATCTCGAAGAACGTCAGATGCGTCGTGTCCCCAACCTCGCCGATGTCCGTCGTCCGAAACGACTTCTGTACCGTCGTCAGCGTGCTATTCGGCGGCGCTGATTGTCCCAGGAAATACGGCTTGAATTGCACCATGCCCGCCGTCGTGAACAGCAGCGTCGGGTCGTCCTGCGGTACGAGCGAAGACGATGGCATCCGGCTATGCCCTTTGGATTCAAAGAAGCTCAGGAACAGCTCTCGCAGTTCCGGCCCGGTTCGATAAGGCGGCATCTCAGACGTCATAGCAGAAGGCAAAACTCCAAATCTATGTGTATCTCATCTCATTGTAGTAGAGCGGAGCCCCCTATACTCAATCCATGAACTACTCCGAGGCGGTGGCGTGGCTGCTCGGCATGACCAATTTTGAGCGTCCTGTCGCGCCGCCGAACTCTACGGACTCCGACAACTCAGACGTCCCCATCGCTACCCGCCGGTGGAACCTCGACCGCGTCTATGAGCTTCTGCATCGCCTCGATAACCCCCACATCGGCCCTGTCACCCTCCACGTTGCGGGTACCAAGGGCAAAGGCAGCACCTGCGCCCTGCTCGCCGCCGCCCTCACAACCTCCGGCTACCGCACCGGCCTCTTCACCTCTCCCCACCTCCACACCATTCGCGAGCGCATCGCCGTCAACGGATACCCCTGCTCCGAACAGGACTTCATCGACGCCGCCCGCGTAGTCAGACCCGCCGTTGACGCAGTAAATGCCGACGGCTCATTCGGCAGCATCACCACTTTTGAGGCGCTCACCGCCATGGCGTTCGTTACCTTTCGAGAGCAGAACGTTGAAATGCAGGTCATCGAAGTCGGGCTTGGCGGCCGACTCGATTCCACAAACGTCGTCGAACCCGCCGTCACAGGCATCACATGCGTCAGCCTCGACCACGAGGCCTTTCTCGGCTCGACAATCCGCGAAATCGCAACTGAAAAGGCGGGCATCATCAAGCCCGGCGTGCCCGTTGTCTCCGCCCCACAGGAATCCGACGCCGCGGACGTCATTATCAGCCGCAGCGATGAGCTTGGCGCCCCGCTGACCCTGCTCCGCCGCGATATCTTTTGGCGACCTGAAAAGGCCACGCTGTCCGGCCAGGACTTCGCTATGTGGGGACAGATCGGCGATCGCCCAATTGAGCACCAACTCCGAACCAGCCTCCTCGGCGAGCACCAGCTTGAGAACGCCTCCCTCGCCATGGCCATGTTGGAGCACGTGCGCGACCTTCACTACCCCGTTCCCTACGATGACATTTACACCGGTTTCAGCGGCGTCACCTGGCCCGGCCGGATGGAGATTCTCAGCGAGTCTCCCTTAATCGTGGCAGACGGGGCCCACAATCCGTATTCGGCGGCACGGCTGGCGGAGACAATTAAGGAGACGTTCCCGGGGCGCGAGGTGCAGTTGGTGCTCGGCGCGGCATCGGACAAGGATGTGGGCGGTATTGCGCGCGAGATCGGCGTCGTTGCCACCGGCGCTTTCGCGACAAGTTCCCGCAGCCCGCGCTCCATGTCCCCGGATGACATAGCAGATACACTATGGGAGGCGGGAGTCCCCGTGCGGCCGGAGACCACAGTCGCGGCGGCAATTGAACGTGCAAAATTGGAGGGCGGCCCCGGGGTGCTCGTTCTCGTCACGGGATCGCTCTTCGTCGTGGCTGAGGCGCGGGAGCATGTGCTCGGCGTCAAACCTGACGAATCCGCCTACTGAGGGCTGGCAACCCGACGAACGAAAGTCGAAGGAAGGAGCAGCAGGCATGGCAGCGCAGGATCGAACCGCAGATCAGCGAGTGGTCGTCACGGGAATGGGTGCATTGACCCCGCTCGGCAACTCGATTGATGAGTATTGGAGCGGACTTGTCGAGGGCCGGAGCGGGATCGAATACATTGAGAGCTTTGACGCATCCGAGTTCCCTTGCGTTGTCGCCGGCGAAGTACGCAATTTCGACGCCAGCGATTACATGCCCGCCAAGCAGGTGCGACGCCTCGCCCGTTTCTCCCAGCTCGCTGTCGCGGCATCGCGCCAGGCAGTTGATAACGCCGGTATCGACCTCGAGACCGCTGACCTGGAGCGCATAGGCGTCCTCCTCGGCAACGGCATCGGCAGCTACCCGGACACGGAGGAGCAGAGCAAGATCTTTTATGAGCGCGGATGGAGCAAGGTCAGCCCCATCTATATGTCCAAGATGCTCCCCAACATGGCCGCCGCAAACGTCGCCATGTCACTTGGCCTAGTCGGCTACAACAACACCGTCATCACAGCCTGTGCCGCAGGCACCCAGGCAATCGGAGACGCTGCGGACATGATTCGCGCAGGGCGCGCGGACATCATCCTCTCTGGCGGAGCCGAGTCCTCCATCTGCGCCCAGGGCCTCGCCGCGTTCTGCGCCATGCGCGCCCTCTCACAGCGCAAGGATGATCCGCACGGCGCGTCCCGTCCATTCGATTCTGACCGTGACGGTTTCGTGCCGACGGAGGCCTCGGGCATCCTGGTGCTTGAGTCCCTGACACATGCACAAGAGCGCGGCGCGACCATCTACGCGGAGGTCGCAGGCTACGGAGCGTCCAATGACGCCTTTGATTTCGTCCAACCGCGCGATGATGGCGCCGGAGCAGCCCGAACAATGCGATGGG
Source organism: Chloroflexota bacterium (assembly GCA_026713485.1). Lineage (GTDB taxonomy): Bacteria > Chloroflexota > Dehalococcoidia > UBA6926 > UBA6926 > VXMO01. The sequence goes on from JAPOOK010000019.1 coordinate 9,114, forward strand.
CGCTAGACGACGCCGGCATCGACCCCTCAGAGGTCAGCTACATCAACGCTCACGGCACTTCCACCCCGCTCGGCGACGCCGCGGAAACCACCGCTATTAAGGCCGTCTTCGGAGACCGCGCCTACCAGATCCCGGTCAGCTCCACCAAGTCCATGATCGGCCACGCGCTCGGCGCTGCGGGTGGTGTCGAGGCAATCGCCGTCGTCAAATCCATCGAGACCGGCACCATCCACCCCACCATAAACCTCCAAACGCCTGACGAACGCTGTGACCTAGACTACGTCCCCAACGAAGCCCGAAACGCCGATGTCCGCGTCGCCCTCTCCAACAGCTTCGGCTTCGGAGGCCAAAACGCCTGCGTAGTCTTCACCAAGTTCGACTAGCGACCCAACACAGTTAAAAAGGGGACTTATATACCAAACTAGCCACACCGCAACGTCGCCAGTAGCAGGAGTACCAGGCTCAACACCACCATGCCCATGACGTACTCGCCCGGCGTTTTCATGGCGTCAGTGTAGCAGGGCGGGCAGGAATGAGAGTCTAACGAGCCACTGTGCGGTAACTACGCCGAAGCCTGCCCGCCCCTGACAGAATATCACGAGCGTGGTACGGTCAATGAGTGCTGGGCGGGCCGGGCGCTCTCAACGGCAGTTCGCGACACCCCTGCTCGCTCAGCACATACTCCTCTCCGACTGCCCGGCGTTCAGTCCATGCGTCGGGCAGTCACGCGAAAACTTTTCGGCCAGTGGACACAATTGGACAAATATTGTTTGGGGTTGCGCTTAGCGTGTACACTATGTGTCAGCAACACAATGGAGACCGGGGCGGGAATCGAACCCGCATATCATGTGTGGCGGCACATGTGCCTTGACCATCTCGGCAACCCGGTCTCGATATGTTGAGATAGCAGGGGAGCTCTTCGCGGGGCTCCCCTGCTACATCTCTAACCGAACCATCTTAGCAGACGGAAGCCTCCACTGCTAATTAGTGAGATCCCTGTACCGCAGGCGCTCTCCCACCATGCCGCCGGCCACGCGCTCCATCTGCGAGACAGTGTCGAGGGGGCGCTGGTTATGCCGCCCGGCAAACTCGGTGACGTAGCGGTCGAGATGTTTGGGACTGACGTGGTGGAACGTACCCATGATGCCGCGATCCAGTAGTGCCCAGAAGCTCTCAATGCCGTTGGTGTGCGCCTGCTCCCGCACGTACTCGCCGGTTGAGTGGCTGACAGCCTCGTGCTTGCGGGCAATGCCCCTGTAGGCTCCGGCGTCGTCTGTGTACACCTGCGCCGTCGTGTCAGTGGCATCCAGCACTTTCCCTTGCAACGTGCGGGCATCGGCCTCAGCCACTGTACCGGCGACCACCTGGTTGGTGGGGCGGTCGAGCACACCCACCACGATGGTCTTGCCCACAGTGCCGCGCCCCTGCCTCGTCTTCTTGTTGGCGTGCTTGTTCTTTTCCAGCCCACCAATAGCGGTCTCGTCCACCTCCACTGGTCCGGCAAATGTTGCCATGACCTCCGGGAACGCCTTACGGATGCGGTGAGCGAGGTGCCATGCCGTCTTGTACGTGACATCAAGATCGCGGTGCAGCTTCATGCCGCTCGTGCCCTTGATGCCGGTGGTGAGGAGGTACACCGCGATAGCCCATACCCGGCAGCCGAGCTTGCTTGACTGCATGACCGTGCCGTGCTTGACGGAGAAGTGCTTGCGGCAGTCACGGCAGCGGTAGGGCATGGGCTTGCGGTTGGGCACAGTCCTCACGCGCTCGCTCTCACAGAACGGGCATACGGGTTTACCATCCCAGCGCACCGACGCGAACCACGCCTCAGCTGTGGCGTCGTCCGGAAACATCTCCATGAGCTTGACCAAGCTGATGCCCCTGCGGTAGTGCTTGCCCGGTGCCTTGTGTGCCATGTCCCCTCCTGACTTTATATGAATATACTAGCCAAAATGGGGCGGAAAGTCAAGTGAGCACACTTCCATATTCCGGGTTCTTGAGGTGGCATAAGGGGTGGCCCCGTGACGGAATCGGCAGACGTTGGGCACTTACACTGCCCTGAGCCTCCGGCTCGTGAGGGTTCGAATCCCTCCGGGGCCACCCCTCTAACTAGTTAGCTAATTGTAGTATACACTGCGTCGCTGCGCCAAAGTGTAGTGCGCGACCGCAATTGGTGTCAACACTAATCGTCAGTGAGTGATTGCCAGTGGTTGACCGGCCTGTCAACACAACGCTCGCCTAAGTAGTCAAACACGCCGGGCGGAGGGTAATCAAAGTTGAGCTCAACAATGTACAGTCCACTCAGTCCCGATAGCAGGATGATGTCGCCGTAGCCGCCACGCAGATCAAAGACCTCGTTTACCGTCGTTGCCGGAGCATAGGCGCGATACTTGTTTTCCCCTTCCGGTAACTCCACATACCACAACGATTTAGTGTCGCTGCCGCCGGGGTCATTAAAGAGGAGTAGCTGGCCAAACGCATCCACCTGCGCAGTGGTGCCGGATTCGCGGTCTCCACTCACGAGTACCGAGTACTCCCTCCCGTCGTGCTGGGCGGCTAACAGGCCAACAATATCCCGATCCTCACCGTTGATATCAACAGTTCCGGACAAAGACATGCTGTACCCCTGGTCAATGGCGCAGCTCATAAACAGGTTGGCATTAGCAATCGTTGGTGGGCCACCAAGTGAGACAAGGCTATTGCGCGGCTCGGCAGCCACAAACAGTGACTCATGCAAGCGCACGCCCTCCTCTTCCGCTATCAAGTGGAACCCCGTCCAGTCGCCAAGTTCGGTTGTGCCTTGATAAACCTGTAGCCCCACAGCTGTTGGCGTTGGGGTTACAGTGGGCGCCGGGGTTGGCACCGGAGTTGAGGTGGCAGTGGCGGTAGGAGTTGGCTCCGGCGGGGGAGGACTTTGGGTTGGCTCGGACCTCTGGCAGGAAATCGTTATGACAAGTACGAGCACGGTGAGCAATGTTGCGGTTCGCATAAATGGGTACCCCCTTGCGGCAACGGAACGGGCAGCTCGCCTACAGCGGCCTTGATGTCCAGTATTGCGCCACAAGGGGGCAGGACGCCGGTTCCTGGGGTACAATACTGAACATCAAGGCCGCTGTAGGCTCGTGGACTGTAGCATCAGGAGCGGTATACTGTCAATCAGTCAGCAGCGAGCGAGGAGGCATAAAGTGACCAGTGCCGAAGTGGAAATACTGCGCAAGGAGATACAGAGACTATTCTCCTACCTGCACGAGATGGAGCAGCGCATGGAGTCGCGGCTTTATACAGTTGAGAGCCGCCTGAGTGGGCGTATAACAGGAATGGAGCAGCGCATGGACGGCATGGAACAGCGCATGGACGGGCACCAGCAGGCAATCGTTACACTGATCGATATGTTCCACGAGCGCAACGGGGCAACGCCGGGAGGGGGTGATGTCTAATCGCTGGCCCCTGATTATCGTTGGGATAATACTTGCCTCTGCGTGCATTGCGTTGTGGTTTATCTTGCGAGCCAAGTGGCCCGAGCTCGGGCTGGACTGGTGGTCGCTGCCCGTGTATGCATTACCTGGTGTCGCAGTTTTCTTGAAGGGAGCGTTGCTCAATGGTAAAAACTAAGTCAAAGCCCGGCAAGCGCACCGGTCGCCCCAAAGACGAGCTGCCCCGCGTCAACGCGACGCCAAAGGAGCTCGCCAAGGCCCTGCTCAAGCAACGCCCCCTGCGCAATGTGGAGGCGGATGCTAAGCGGAAGTAGTTTACACGGGGTTCGGCCGCAACTATACTTAGTGAGCCGGTGGGGGTAGGCGTCGCTCTCATAAGCGGATCCCCCACCGGCTCACTTTCATCGTACCACTCTGGCTAGTTAGGTATATAAGTCCCTTAAAAAGAAAGAGGCGGCGCAATGGCCCCCCCCTCTTCGTGTCCGCATTTTGCCCCGCGCCTCTATCCCCGCCCCCTCTTCCGCCGCTTTCGCAGGACCGGGTGCCAAACCCCCGCCGTGCCTGTAGTAACCGACCTCTCCTTGGTTATCGATCCGCAGGGTCGCCGAGAACGTGGTCTCTGCCCCGTCCGGCCGCCGCACGGTAACGTCGATGTCCTGCCCCGGCTC
>JAPOOK010000020.1 GCA_026713485.1 Chloroflexota bacterium
GCCGTCTCAGTTCGGATTGCACTCTGCAACTCGAGTGCATGAAGTCGGAATCGCTAGTAATCGCGGATCAGCATGCCGCGGTGAATACGTTCCCGGGCCTTGTACACACCGCCCGTCACGTCATGAAAGCTGGTAACACCTGAAGTCGCTTCGCCAACCCTTCGGGGAGGTAGGTGCCGAGGGTGGGACTAGTGATTGGGACGAAGTCGTAACAAGGTAGCTGTACCGGAAGGTGCGGCTGGATCACCTCCTTTCTAGGGAGTTCTTCGTGGCGCTTCTCGCGTCGCGAATGCACCCAGGTCGGTCAGCGATTCTCCTGCCTTGAAGTCCGGTGTCTGAGTGGCATGAACCGTCCGATTCGTCGGATGGTGGAACCCCGATCGGACCACGGGCAGGGCACCATAGATCGCTGCGCGCTTCGGCGCACACCATCGTTGTTCATTTGAAACAACAAAACTTGAACCGGAGACCAGAATCTTTCTCTCACTATCCAGCTGCTAAGGTGTTTTTCTTTTGTTCCACACCTTAGTTTGTGTTCCTCTGGAAGCTTGTCTGGTAAATGGACCTGAAATCAGACCTCGCCCAGCCCCCACCCATCCATAACTGACGCCGCCCCCCTCCCCGTGCTATAGTTTCAGCGCCGTTTCCAAACGGCCGCCGTGGTGGGGGAGTAATCGGCGAGTGCCTCTTTGAAGGCCGGACGAAGACTATCTTTGCTTGCGGTATCCGTAGGGCGCGGCAATGGCGCAGAAATCACACCGGGAGGTAGGAGATGACCCAGGAAAACGCACAGCCCGAGATTATGTATTCAACGCCGGCGGATCACGTCCGGCTGATTACGATGAACCGGCCGGAGACGTTGAACTCTCTGACGCTGGACGGCAACGCTGCCTTGCTGAACTATGTTCGCGAATTTCGCGATGACGACGACGCATGGGTGCTCATCCTGACAGGCGCCGGCGAGAGGTCCTTCTCAACGGGACTCGACCTTCGCAGGCAGTCACAGCAGGACGCCTCCAACGAGGAGCCGCCGCCCCCGCCGCAGGTGCCGAACGAGGGCCTGCACTCCTACCCCAGCATCGAGGTCTTCAAGCCCGTCATCGCGGCTATCAACGGCTACGCGTTCGGCGGCGGATCCGAGATGGCGCTCTGGGCGGATATCCGCATCATGTCCGAGAACGCCGAGATGGGACTGCTTGAGCCCCGCCGCGGCCTGCTCTCCATCAGCGGAACCACGCGCATGTCCCGAGCCATCCCCATCGGCCTCGCCATGGAGCTCATCATCACAGGCCGCCGCTACAAGGCTGCGGACTGCTACCGCATGGGCCTCGTCAGCCAGGTCGTTCCGCAGGCGGAGCTGATGGACACGGCCGTCGCGATGGCGACGGAGATCGTGACCGAGTGCTCGCCCATCGCGACGCGCGTCGCCAAGGAGCACATCACCCGCACGCTGCATCTGCCAACGCGTGAGGCGCTGCAGATCCAGTCCCTGAACAGCAACCGGCTGCGCATGCTGTCCCCGAAGGACACGGCAGAGGGCCCACGCGCCTTCGTCGAGAAGCGCAAGCCGCAGTGGGTCGGCGGCTAAGACTGCTGCCACCCCGCACAGACGAGAATCCGTTGCCCCCCGATGCCCATGGGCATCGGGGGGCAACTCTTTCGCGGTCCCACTCCGTGTTCCCTATCCTTGCGCATCCTCGCAACGTTCTAGGGATTAACTGAATGGACGAGAGGCGCGGGTATTCCATGAGAACCTTAACGATCACTTTCCTGCTGGCGCTTGCAATGACGGTTGCAGTGTTGGCGGCTGCGTGTTCGTCCGCGAGTGAAGAGTCAGGAGAAAATGGCGGCCAATCGGAATCCGGAGAACATTCTGGCGGAGAAGAGTCTGACTCTAATGAGGGCGGCGAGCATGACGAGGAGTCAGAGTCGAGTGAGGGCGATGGTGATGGCGAAGAGTCCGCCACTCAATACGGCCTGACGGACACATATGACGTGGTTCGCAATGGCGCGCGCCTTATCGTGTCATACGACGACTCGTGGAATACCTTCAGGGGCACGGTGGAGAACACGACTGCCGATACCCTAATGAACGTGCGCGTGGAAATCCACCTCTCCAACGGCATCGAACTCGGCCCGACGCCCATGCTGGACCTCGCTCCGGGAGAGATGGCCGAAATCACACTGCCCGCATCGAAGCAGCTGTTCGAGACCTGGAGCGCGCATCCAGAAGTCGGTGGCGGGGCAGAGCACGAGCCTGTCGCCTCCGACATCGAAAGCGCTGCGCGCAAGCTGTTGGGGGACCTGGCAAGCGTGGATGAGGACGATTTCACCCTGGTCAGTTCTGAAAGCGTATCGTGGTCGGACGCCAGCCTCGGGTGCCCGCAAGAGGGCATGGCCTATGCGCAGGTGGTCACCCCGGGCCACAAACTCATCTTCACGCTCGGAGACACGACCTACGCGGTGCACACCAACGCCGACGGCTCCCGCCTGATACCCTGCAACGGCAACGAATAACGTCTGCCTGACGGCAACTAAACCCGCCGATGCCGCGATGTGCTGACAACCGGCACTTGGGAAGCCTTTACCTTACAGAGTGTTCCCTACACAGCATTCACTAGTTGTGGGAGCCTGTCCCGCAACGCTTCCCGGCGTGATGTAAAGAATCGTTCAAACCCTGCCATTTCCTCTGGCACATCCCCCAGAAGATGCCGATCAACGTAAGCTTGGCGCGACTGTGGGTCGGGGCAATGTGTGTCCAGCCACTCGGCAGGCATAACGGCACGCTTCTCGTTGTTCACTGTGGAGTCGAGGAGTTGGAGATTGGCAAGCCGATCACTCCAGTCCTGCCATTGCTCCACTGCATCCGATTCAATGCCTGCGTTGTTTAGCCGGGTCGTTGTGAATCTGGTTCTGGGGAAAACATGATCGATATCGGTGCTGCCTCTTGCTCCAAGGTATGGGAACAGCATCGAAAGCAATGGGAACATGCGTGAGTCGGAGATGCGCATGTCGGCGAGGTCGTCAATCTCCTCATCCTGAAACTCCAGCCCCTTCCTGCGCTGCGTCATGACACGGCCAAGTTCCTGTGCAGGAAACTCCGCCTCCCCCAAGTTGCGGATTACCTCCCTCAAAGCGGTGAGCAGCGTATCAAGCCCACTGCCCCAGATTCCTGATTGCTTGAGGATTGAACGGGTTAGCCAATTCTTGATTGTCCTCCGATCCTCAAGGAATTGATCGCTCGTTACGTAGCTGTCGGGAGGCTGTTTCCTGTATAGATAGTACGCAATAGGCAAGAGTGCATTCATGGCTCGGATTGTTCGGCTGTCATACCCGAAACTGTCCATGAGCTGTGCCGTCGTCAGTAATGCGGCTTTGATTCCCTGCCAATTTTCCTCAAGTATTGCCATGTTTTTATGAGTAAAGTTCTCGACCCGAAAACCAACGCTCGCGATATCCGTCAACATCAGTCCGGCCTTTAGTACGAAGTCCGCATTGAATCGCAATCCGTCCCTTATATCGTTGAGTTCATCAACTAGGCCATGCACTTCAGCGCGTGCGTCTAACTTGTCCCACTGCGATACGGCGATACTTAGCAAAAGATTGGAATATGACAATGGTGTCCCACCGCTGTTGCACCGGATGAAAATCTGCAGCACTCGCTCGATATCTTGAGTCGTTTCTTCGTACCAAGCCACAACCGGATCCACACGAATTGCTCGGAAGAGCCGATCGAGCGTGCGGAATCCGCGGCTAAGCTCATCGGACTGAAGCCCTTGTGCCAAGAGCCATTCCATCATCTGCGGTCCAGACTCATCTTGGCTAATGTCCAATATATTCGACACGTGGTACCAGAGGCGGTCTCCGTCCGAACCGACACGCCTTTCGTCTATGAATTCAAATTGGTAGCGTCGGCCTTCTTCGTCTGGTTCCGTCGGTGCTAACAAGTCAAGCGCCAACACGCGCTCGGGAAATGCCGACGGATTGCTCCACCACAAGTGAGGCAGTTTTTTTGCCATCGAGCCCTTGAGCCCGATGTTGAAAGCTGTCAACCTCTGTTGGCCATCCAACACGGCAGTCAGAGCCCTGTTGTGAACAACTCCAAGTTCCGGACAGTGGGGGCTATTCTTTTCATGGTATTTGCGCACGAAGTCGTACCAGCGGTATTGACTGGAGTTCTGAGCTTCTACCTTCCAGTACATGAACTCGCCAAACGGGAATCCTTGCATCAAGCTGTCAAACAAATTGCATACTTGCTCAGGTTGCCAAACGAATTCCCTCTGAATGGCGGGCAGAACAAACTGATGTGATTCGATGCCGTTGAGTGCTGCCTCAATCGTGCCGCCTGGATGGTGCATCGTTGCCTCCATAGTCGATAAGGGTTGGCCTGTGTGCTTGATAGTAGATCAGGCGAAGTGGTGGCGCTATTGAATTTAGCTTCCGGCTCCGCCGATGCCGTATCATGACGATACGTATCGACGTGTGGGGCGGGCAGATTGCTCGACAGGGTTTTTGGGGGTGGGCGCATGGAGCGACCGGTACCAAGTCACGAGGAACTCAAAGCGCAGTTGGCCATGCTGGGCATCAGCATGGATGATGATGCACTGCCGGGCCTGCAGCGCCGTGTCGCCTTCTACCAGGAGGCCATGAACCGCCTCGACGCCATGGACTTTGGCCTCATCGAGCCTGCCGTCGTCTACGACCCCGATGCCGCGTCCGGCGGGGCCTGAGCATGAACGAAGAGCGCGTCGGCCTTTCCCTCACGCAGATCGCGCGACGCATCCAATCGCAAGAGGTGTCCGCCACTCACGCGTTGGAGGATGTGCTTGAGCACGTCGCCCACGCAGACGACACCATCAACGCATTTGTTACCGTCCTGAGGGATCAGGCCCTGCAGGAGGCGACGGCCGCGGACCACATGCTACGCGCGGGTCATCTACTCGGCCCGCTCCACGGCGTCCCCGTTGCCATCAAGGACATCCTGACCACGGACGGCATCACCACTACCGCCGGATCAAAGATACTTGCCGACTGGAAGCCGGACTTTGACGCCACCGTCGTCCGCAAGCTGCGGCAGGCCGGCGCAGTTATCATCGGCAAGACCAACCTCCATGAGTTCGCTTTTGGCGTGACGACGGAGAATCCGCACCACGGCAACACCCGCAACCCCTGGAATCCTGACCACGTGCCGGGCGGATCCAGCGGCGGTTCCGGCGCCGCGGCGGCCATGGGCATGCGCTCGATTGGCATACGC
>JAPOOK010000021.1 GCA_026713485.1 Chloroflexota bacterium
GCCGAGGCCCCGCAACTGCTCTGCGAAAGCCTGGCCGATCGTATCCGGATCGGCGGCGGGCGCATGCGTGGAAACCAAGCCGGCAAACACGGTGTCACGGATCATGCCATTGCGCGGGAAGTCGCTGTAGGGCGAGCGCTCCCGCTCGGCAGGCCCGTCCCAACCGGCCGGCGCGGGCTGATTCCGCCCCTGGACGGCGTCATAGCCCTTGGCAAACGTCTCGAAACTCGCCGTGATCTCGGGCGCGTCCAGCCGCCCGCCCTTGTTCCGGATCCACCGGGCAAAGTCATGGCCGACGCGGTCGGGGTCGTGTCCGGAGGCGTGGGCGCGGGCGGCCTGTCCCCATGCGGTGCCGGCGATCCGCCCGTCGGCCGGGAAGGGTAGGGGCCTGGCCGTCGCCGGCGTTGCCGTCGAGACCTGCTCGTCGTCATCCAGAACGAGCTCCTGCTGCGGTTCCTCCTTTCGCGGCGTCCAGCCGATTTCGACGGCATGCACCTTGCGGGCCCGCTTGTGGATCGTGGCGTTCAGGGTCCAGCGCGCATACTCGCAGGCGTTGATCTGGTCGATCGCGGGCTTGAGGGCGCGGGCGTTCAGGTCCTTGAAACGTTGCAGCTTCTTCGGCACGACACCGAGCACGTCCCGGAGCTCCGGGATCGTGAAGCGCACGCTCCGATGGCGTTGCCCGCTGAGCCCGGAAATATGGTGGAACAGCGCGATCGCGTAGCGCGAGCGGAGGCTCCAGATGACGTTGTTGGCAAGCAGCGTGTAGAAGTGCGACGAACACGCGATCTCGGTGAAGATGGACCCGAAGCGCCACCGGATGGTCACCGCCTCGCTGCCGCGGTCCTCGGGAAGGTGGATTTCGGCACGTTCGACCACTACACCCCGGGAGACGATCGTCTTGCGGCGCTGGACGTCGAACAGCCAGTATGAGAGCTGGAGCGCGTTGAGTTCGGACAGGTGCTCGTCGGCGTCCTGGGCGCCCAGATGCCGCAGGTTCGCTGTCCCGATGACATTCCGGAGCGGCATTTCGTGCCAAGTGGTGTGGTCATCGATCGACGCGCCGGCGTGATCAATCATGGCGTGCAGGATCTTGAGCGCCGTCGCACCAGGTGGATTGCGGTAGGTCGGGGCCCTTGCGTACTCCGTCGGCACAACCGCGGTCTTGCGATCATTCTGCCGGCGTCGGATGGCGTCGAGAGTCCGCGGTTGCTCCGGTTGTCCGCTCGCTCCGTCCGTGCTCTGCATCCGTGCAGTATAAGACGCGGGACATTGTATGGCGACATAGAGACGCTATCTGATGTCGCTTACACGCCCAATTTGTCGCCCGTCGCGCCCAATTTGTCGCCCGTCGCGCCCAATTTGTCGCCCGTCGCGCCCAATTTGTCGCCTAACTCTTCGTAATATACTGAATTAATGCCTAGAATCGGATGCGAAAGTACAGAAAGTACTAGAAAAGAGGAAAACCCCTGTGATTGTGGTTGTAAATGGTTCAGGAAGCAGATCTTGGGGACGTCGTAACGGCCGCTGGCGGTACGGGTATCGCCCAGAGCCATGGCAAAGCGCGCCCAATTTGTCGCCCAAAGCAGCCCTAACATGTTGATTGAACGAAAAGGCGGGTGTACTTCGAATGGGCTCTGAACGTGCTCACACTCTCTGCTACGCACGCTCATTTCATCCCCGGTCGTTGGCCCACAGAACCTTGTCGATCTTGCGAGGGGTCCATCCGCTGGTGTGGAGCCGTTCATTGAGCGAAGCGGCCTTGCGACGCATGATTTTCACCAGCACAACGCTATGAGAGTCGGTGAGGCTCTCGGGGTTTTTCATGCGCTCGAGCTGGCCACGCTCGGGCAGGCATCGCACTTTCTGAAGGGCGCGAACAACAAACTGATCAACGGTGCCGAACCTGGTCGGGAACAGCAGGGCCAGCAGGCCCGACGCTCCCGCAGGACCAAGTCCCCCGAGCTGTCTCGCGGCACGAAGCGCATCTTTGATACGGGCATTCTCACAATCGAGAACCTGATCGCGGATCGTGAGCAAGTGGTGTCGGCCAGCAGCAGTAACCTGGCGCTTGAGGCGCATGGTGGTCGTGGCGTACCGGTTAGGCGCCGTGTACTTCCAGAAATAGTACTTGTGCAGAAGCCAGTCGTACCATTGGTCCGCATCGAGGTGCCGCACGTCATCAGGCCGGAGGGCGTCCATCTCACGTTCAATCGCGACATGCTCTTTGCTGACGCAGTCCCAGTAGCGAGAGAGTGCGTGTTGCCACTCCGGTGCGTCAGAGGAATGCCACAACTGCTCGATCTTGGACGTGTAATGGCCAGTGGATGTCACGTCTTGCCTCTCCGTTTTCGGCCTGTGTCTAACCGCAATTGATGGGTCGATACCCGTGAATGCGGAGAAGCCAAGTGCCGCTCACATGTTCGCATCAAGTATCAGTACTTGCCCCGGAACGTAGGGTTTTCCTCGGGTCGTGTGCCGCGTCGGTTGTAGAGGTGCGTTGTGGCGATGCTGGGCGTTCGTGACGGCGGTGGGCGGAGCGCATCCACGGCAGAGCCTGACCACGAGCTCGTGGTCAGGAACTATCGATACATTGATGATTTACGGGCTCAGCAAGTCGGACAAGATAATGGGATTTCGCGTTCAGCCAGTTCCGCTCGAAGTGAATCCGGGGCAGCCGTTCGAACATGACCGCCTCGATCGGGAAGAAACCGCAAAGGTCCTCAGCAACCTCATAGGCTCAATTGAGGGCCCCTGCGTGCTTGCCATTGACGCCAAGTGGGGCATGGGGAAGACCACATTCCTGCGCATGTGGGAGATGGCGCTGAAAGAGCGCGGATTTCGCGTCGTGATGTTCAACGCTTGGGAAACCGATTTCGCCAATGAGCCTTTCCTGGCGCTGTCGGAAGAGTTGCGCGGCACGCTTGAAGAACACAGCGGCGACGATAATCAGGATGCGATCGCGAAGCTCCAGACGACGGCCCACAAGGTTCTGCAGACCGCCGGGCCGGCGGTAATCCGAAGCGTGGCTTCGCACTTATTGGGTAATGCAGGCGGAACAATCGTGGCGGACACACTGGCTGCCCTCACGGACAAAAGCGTGTCGCAATATGGCGAGGCCAAGGAGGCCATCAAGGAGTTCAGAAAAGCTCTTGGGGAGGCGGCAATCACTTTGACGGAGGGATCGGAGAAGGGCGCTCCGTTGATGGTCATCATCGACGAGCTTGACCGCTGCCGGCCCTCCTATGCCGTGGAACTTCTCGAAGTGCTGAAGCACCTGTACTCGGTCGATGGGGTTGTGTTTGTTCTGGCCCTGAACCGCGAGGAGCTGGCACACTCAGTCTGTGCTCTTTACGGCACCGAGTTTGATGCCACAGGTTATTTGCGCCGTTTCATCGACATCGATGTCCGCCTGCCCGACGCTGGGCGGGAAGCCTTGATCGACACGCACCTTGCTGCACTGCAATCGCAAATTGAAAGCATCCACGACGTCGGCGCGGCGAAAGCACGACGGATTCACGGCATCACAAGAGATTGGTTGGTCCGGTTTTTCGGGAATTCCAGATTGGATCTACGGGCCCTGGAGCAGGCACTCCGTCGTCTGGGGCTGATGCTCGCCATGCTGCGTGGCGATTACGATGCACTCATCAAGACAGCGTCATTCGTGCTCATCTGGAGGACGCTTGAGCCCGATCTCTACTATCGGTTTCTCCGCGGTAGCGCCACAGACGAAGACATTGCCGATGCTCTCTTTGGCTATACGGAGCAGGGTTACCGTGCGAGCAGTGAGGGACAACTCCTCGAAACCGAAATCATTGTGGCTGCTGTGGAGGACGGCCTTGCCCACGCAAGAAACGGCGCGCTAGCAGAGTCACGACTCTTCGATCGTTACCGTGAGCTAGTGGATGGGTTGGACCCCCAAGCCGGAATGACTCCTGAGCAGGAGCACGCGGCCACGATAATGAGATGGGTTCAGAACGAGAATAGGGATAGAATGCTACGCGGAGGACCCAGGCGTTTCAGGGGTACAGTCGACAGGCTGGAGATGCTCTCCGGCAACCTCCGGCATGATTTAAGTGCGCCGGCCACTTCCTAGCAAGGGCCAAGGACTCGTCGTCAGTACTTCACGCGGAACGTCGGGCTTTCCTCGGGTCGGGTGCCCCGTCGGTCGTAGAGACGGGTGGTGGCGATGCTGGCGTGTCCGAGCCACTCCTGCACCCGCCCGATGTCGGCGTCGTGCTGGAGGGCGTTGGTCGCGGCCGTGGCGCGGAGCGCATGCACGCAGAGCCCGCCCACGAGCTCGTTGAGCCCGGTTTTCGCGCCGTAATGGCGCACCACGTTCTCGTAGACCGACTGCGGGTCAAGCGCCCTGCCGGCCGCAGGGTCCCGGTTGCGATGAAGCGGCTGGAAGAGGGGGGCGGCGGGATCCGTGCCGTGCCCGGCCGCGTCGAGGTACACATCGATCAGGCGAAGCGCGTGTGGGCTCGCCGGGATGAAGCGCATCTTCCCGCGTTTGCCCCGCACCCGGAGATGGATCACGCCCTCGCGGCTCTGGATGTCCTGGATCCGGAGCCGGCAAAGCTCCTCGCGGCGGAGGCCGTGGTAGAGCAGGGTGGCGAGGATCGCGCGATCGCGCTGTCCCTTGCGCGTATCCGCGGGCGGGGCGTCGAGCAGCAGGCGGGCCTGCGCATCGCTGAGCGCGGGCGTCTTGCCCTCGTTGGCGTCCACCGGCGGGCGCTGGACGCCGCGGACGGGGTTGTCCGCAGCGACGTTGCACTCGCAGAGATGATCGAAGAGCGACGACAGCGCGGAGAGCTTGCGGCGGATGGTGGCGCCGCTGAGGTTCCGCTGCGCGAGATGCGTGCGCCAGGCGATGACGTGGGGGCGGGTGACGCTCCGCATGGTCTCGGGTGACGCAACCCCGGCGAAGCGGCAGAAATCGAGGACGTCCTGGCGGTAGGCGCGCCGGGTGCGCCCGTTCCGGAGGTTGGCGAGCCACTCGGCCTCGGCCGGGAGTTCCGCGAGTTCGCGGAACACCGCCGGCGTGAGCGCGTCCTGGCGGGTGGCGAGGGGGTTCGGCATCGGGGTCTCGCGTGCGTTGCGCGGGGACGGCGGTCATCCGGGAGAGGTTTCGCCGCCGTCCCGTTCCCCATGATAATGCCTTTTATCAGGGGCAAGATTCTGCGAATGAATATCAGGAGGGTCAGAGGCCGCGGTCAAGACGAC
>JAPOOK010000022.1 GCA_026713485.1 Chloroflexota bacterium
AACCCTAGAGCCTTCATCCCCCACGCGGCGTCGCTGCGTCAGGCTTTCGCCCATTGCGCAAGATTCCCTGCTGCTGCCTCCCGTAGGAGTGGGGGCCGTGTCTCAGTCCCCCTCTGGCCGATCATCCTCTCAGACCGGCTACCCGTCATCGCCTTGGTGGGCCGTTACCTCACCAACTAGCTGATAGGCCGCGAGACTCTCCTCCGGCAACCGAAATCTTTGGTCACATCCCTTATGAAACGTGACATCATGCGGTATTAGCCACGGTTTCCCGTGGTTGTCCCCCACCGGAGGGCAAGTTCCTCACGTGTTACTCAGCCGTCCGCCACTAGATCACGGGCCGAAGCCCGATCTCTCGTTCGACTTGCATGCATGAAGCGCGCCGCCAGCGTTCATCCTGAGCCAGGATCAAACTCTTCGTACGAATTGAACGGAAGACCTCGTCTTCCTTTTATCTCACTATCCAGCTGTTAAGGCGCTTACACCCTTCCCGAGGGAAGGGCGCAACGTTCAGACTATGCCCCGCGCCCACCCTTGTCAAGTCTTTAAACCCGCTCCCCACGCGGTAAACGGGGTGTTTGGGCATCGCTGAAACGCTGGGCAGGACGCCGTGCTGCCGTCAGTATCATGGGAGGGCGCGTGGATGCCGCGAGGGTGCCTATGAGAGTCAGCCGTTCTGTGGTTGTAGGGGCGGCGATAGTCGCTGCGGGAATACCGGCGTCATTCCTTGCCACGATGATCCTTCTGGACCTTGCTCCGGAGGCGGTTGTGTGGTCGGCCATCAACCACCCCGCGTCATTCCTGCGCATGCCCCTGACACTGTTCATGCTCGCCGCCGCCGTCTTTGCAGTCCTGACGATTCTTCGTGTGAGGGCAGGCGACCGCAACGCCATCCGAACCGCCCCCGATGCCGCGATGTATTTCCATGCAGTCACCATCGTCTACGTCACCATCGCGCTGGCCACGCCGTATTTCGACACTCTGTCGTATGAGCCGGCCCTCTACGCTCCGTTCGCAATCGCCCTGCTGATGGTGGCATTCAATGCTCGTCCTACAGGTCGGAGCGATGACGGTGACGGCAGTGCACGCGACGACACGACTTCTCAACAGGGCCGCGCTGTCGTAATCGCGTTTCTCGCCGCCGCTATGGCCATTGGCACTAGCGCCGCATATGGGCTGCAACTGTTGGACGGGGACACGGCGGGCTGCACGCGATCCTATTGCTCAACGGAGGCGACAATCGGCTTTGTTGGGGCAATGGCGGTGGGGGCTATTGCGGCGGCCAGCATGATGCTGCGGAGCGTTTCCGGCGACGCTTCCGCAGCGAGGCAAAGTCACCTCGGTGTGACGGCCTTCGCGTGCCTCACGCTGCTCATCGCACCTCTGGTGGTGTTCCGGCTGGTGCCGTACTACGTCTTCGTGCCCGGGCTCTTCTACGGACTGTCCGCACTCGCGCTCCTGATCAGCATTTCGCCCAACGCTGAGCCGACGGAGGCGCGGGAGCCGGTAGGAGAACTACCCCCACCGCCAGATATGCCGATATAGAGGGATGAGAAGCGGAATGTCGAGCAGCTGGACACGCGGTCAGCAACGTGTACTCTTGGCGGCGAGAACGGGGGCTTGCCCTCCGGGGCGCGCCCCTCAAGTGAGGTGAGAGGAGGCGCGTCAATGCTGAGTCGGGTGCGAGTCAACACTCTGCCGGCGTGGATAGCTCATCTGTGGGCGTGGGGCATCGGGCTGTTTCTGGCTCTGGGTCCTGTCTATCAGGGTGTGAGCATGTCCTCCACTGCGCCCGGCGAGCGCATAGAAACCAGTTCGACGTTGATTGAGCAGAACGGTCTCTGGGTTCTCTGGATATTGCTCGTTCCTGTCTTGGTCTCAGGTGTCGCGCTGGTGGCTATTCACTTTGCGGACGCCGGTCATATGAGGCGCAGAGCGCTCCTATGGACGCTGGCATTGGGTTTTCTAGGGTTGTGCGTCATAACCATCATCTCGATCGGTTTGCTCTACCTCCCGATGGCGCTCGCGCTGTTGTTTACTGCGATACTCAATCCCTCGCGGCAGCGCCCCGCGAGATGATTAGAGCGGGGCGGGGCACTTACGGTTCTCACGTGGAAGGCTGAGGGTCGAACTCCGCGCTAGAAAGCGGATGTGCCAACCGATGAGTCAAACGCTGGGTCCCCGGGCTTCGGGCCGTATCGGTTCGGACCGTTGGTTCCCCCCAGCATCCCACATTCGATAAGGATCCAAATGGGGCCAATCAAGAAAGGGATGAATCCTACCAAGCTCATCCAGCCCGACTTGTCTCGATCGTGCCAGCGTTTTGCTAAAATCGCGAATTGCATCCAGAGCGATACCAGCCAAACAGGGAAAAGCAACAACACTAATTCTGGGACAGCAACCGGCACAATCCCAAGAACCACCCATGCGCCAACGAGAGGAATGACACCCTTCAACCAGAAAGTTGCAATGTCGATTCGGCCGCTATAGCTGAACAGCACGTTTCCAATTGACAAACTCCACCTCCCAGAACTACGGACAATACTATACCGTTCAGTTGGGTGTGTGGATGCTTGCACCTAAATCACTTTGCTAGGCGACAACAGGAGGGCAGAGTATGCATGAACCTGCAAACAGAGGGCCGTCAGCCTCTGCTAAAGCCGGAATACTTGGTATCGCATTCCTGACTGGAATAATGCCTGGCGCGATTCTGGGCATTATTCCAGGCTTGATAACCGGATTTTTCGGTGTCCATCTCATTGCAGCCGTGATATTCGGTGTCCTCTATGGTGTCGGTTATATCTGGCAGCGTAGAGCCTACTTTGGCGACGTTAGTACAGTGTCCTATTTGCTAGCTCTCGGAAGCGGGATAGGGATGGCGGCGTCCGTTGGGGGTATTGGCGCTTTGGTCGCTGCCTTTCGCGGCTGAAGACAGCGGCTGTCCAGGCCAAGGGCGTTAGCTAGAAGAAAGAAATCGTTTCTGGCTCAGAGGCGATATCAGGCCATCTCTGCATCAATCATCGCCATCTCCGCCTCCGGGTCTGACACGCCGAAGCGGGCCATGGCGGTGCGCTTGGAGCGCAGGCCGCTCCTGACAAGTTCGATCTCCTGCCGCGCAATCTGCGCCTGGTCCTGCGGCAGCACCGCGCCCCATTCGATGGATGTGCGGTACGGGGCGAGTTGCTCGCCCGTCATCTGCTCATGGATGCGGAGGGCGATTTCATTTCGTTTGCGATACGCCGCGGCTCGGATGAGCCTCTTGCGTCGCAGCTTGTGCAGGAGCGGGTGCAGCTCCATCTCCAACGCAACGCCGGACAGCCCCTGCCGGTTGTCGCCAAAGGCGATGCGCGGCGTCTCTGAGAGATCGTGCAGTGCGCGATAGATGGCGTTCACATAGTCGATGTGGAGTTGGACGCCGCCGCCCTGCAGCAGGTCCAGCAGGTAGGCGCGCGCCCGGTCCGGCAGCTCCCACACCGCGCCGGGCTGAATGGCGATGTCCTGCGACTGATCGACGTTCTCCAGCACGGCAATGGGATTGCCGGAGAGTTCCAAGATCATGGAAAGCTGGGAGAGGGCGCGGTTGAGTTCACGGATCGGCTCCACCATGGCCGGAATGTCTGACACGCCCCAGAACTGCTTGGGGGCGCGGATGTTGGGATAGACGACGAACGGGATGAGGCCGTAGGGGTTGGCCTCGTCCCGCACGAGCGCGTCGCCCGCCCAAAGTTGGAATCTCTTGTCGTCCCACACCTCCGTGATTGTGACGTGGGACTGATTTGGTCCCCGCGCCGCCGGGCGGACGCCGTGCAACTCACGCGCCTCCTCGGGATCCAGCGTGTAGCGGGAGGCGACGCGGCGGATGCGATTCACGTCATCCCCCACCCACCAGCAATGCAGCCCCTGGACGTCCGGCGCGGTGATGCGGACGCTGTTGCGCTCCTCATCCCACGTGATCTTGTACGCGCCGTCGCCGAGCACCGCCGTGTCGATCTCCGAATCAAAGTCCAGTTGATCGAGGGAGTTGGCCTCGGCGATGTCCGCAAGCAGGCGTTCTGCCCGCCGCGCCCGTTCCTGCTCGTCCGCCGACGAGTCAACCGGCGGCACGGTGGAGCGGATATCGGCCATCAGGTAGGACGTGACCTTCTCCACAGAGGCCTTGGCGTAGTTGAAGGTGAGGCGGCGCTCCCGACCGCGCGTCCGTCCCGGCCAGTGCTCGCCGTTGTAGAAGGCGAGGTTGCGGCGGTAGTGCTCGCGTCGTTCTGAATCGCGCTTGTCCAACGATGACGGCAGGAACGCCGCGCCGCTCTGTGTCCGTCCGTTCTGTGATGTGGTCATGGTCTGGCCTTTCTCTTATTGGCGACTGCAGGCCCGGCCCCATTCCGTGCGGATCGCAGGACGCGAAAGACGGTACGCGTGCCGACGTTGAACCTCTCTGCGATAGCAGCGATGGGCAGCCCGTCTTTGACTCGCGCCTCAACGATGGCCTTATCTCGCGGCATCAGCCTTTCGCGGCGTGTGACGAGCGGCTCATCGTAGCGGCAGCGAGGATAGGGGCAGTCAAGAGAGCGCGTGCAGTCATCGCCGCAGCCGCGGTCGATGTAGAGGGTGTCCTCCGGCAGCCCGTCTCCCCGGTTCCCGCTGCGGCGCCGCCGCGCAAGTGGAATCTCCAGTTGGTCGACATTGTTTGGCTTGCGCGGGAGAGGTGGCAGATCAGCAAGCCTGGGGGGTTCAACTGTCATGTGATGGCCTCCTCCGGATCGAATTTGGTGAAAATTCGTGGGCCGGAACGTTCTAGTTGGAGGAATGGCTGCGTCCGACGGCCTTGCGTACACCTCCTTCCTGCGTGCTCGCGTGTGCCAAGAGAGCGAGTGAGACCAGGTAATCGTCATGGCCCTCCCGCTCCGGCACGTAGAAGTTCATGGTGCGGTTCGCGTTGTGCTTCGCCTGCGCGTGACGCAACTGATGGCGAACGGCGGTGGATTCCGTCGACTGGTCATCCGCGTAGAGGCGCAGGCGGCCGGCGTTGACGAGGGCGAGCAGGCCAAAGCCGAGTCGTGACTTTGACTGCTGTGTGAACACGATAGGTTGCACCGTCTGCCCCATGCGGCGATGGAGCGCGGCGGCCGTCGGCTCGCCGATGCCGGTGGCGTCAACCGCAACCCGCCGCACGCGCCACACGTTCTTCAGGAGATCCGTCAGCTGCTCCGTGAGCGCCCCGTGCGGCGTACCGCGCCAGTGAAAGTGCTGCACGACGCGGACCTGCGGCTCACCGCCATCGTCGGCGGCAATGACTTCGCCGATGGTCAGCACGGTCTCGTCGCGCGCGACGGTGCCGGACGCGCCCCATTCCGGCTCGGAGATGGCGACGGGCGCGCCGGCGAGATCAAGGCCTGCGACATAGACTGCCCCGGGGCGAGGAATCTCCTGACGGGGATGATCCCCGTGCAGCTGAACGATCTGTCCGCGGTTGAAGAGGCGGGTGTTCTCATCGATCGAGAGGAGGGCGTATTGCGTGCGAAAGAGCGGGTGCTGTTCGCCAAGCCGCTGCCGCTCCGCCTCCACAAACGAGCCGTAGGGCGGATTATGCCGGGCAACATCCTGCCAGTCGTAGCGAAAGTGGCGAATGGGAACCGCTGAGTCATAGGGGCGCTGAGTCGAGGTCAGGCGCTCAGTGGACTTGACCTGTTCGAGCAGGGAATCGCTGCGCCACGCGGTGCCATAGAGAACGGTCGTCGCGTTCTGTGCAGCGGCCATCGGGCGGAAATCACGGTTGAACTTGTCCGCGGAGACGTCCTGCGCCTCGTCGATCTCCAACAGGAGATCCGCTGTCTGCCCGACAACATTCGACGTTGGGTGCGCGCTGAGATAAGTAGCGCGGCAACGTCCAACGTGGAGGATGTGCCCCTTATCAAGGCGGGATATGGAATTAAGGCCGTTCTCACCGAGACGCTGCAAGATGCGCTGGATCGAGATCAGTGCCTGCGGCTGAAAGGTGGGAGCAGCCTTGACGATTGCGCCGCCACGAGCGGCATTGCGGAGCAGCAGCACCATCTGGAGATAGGCGGATAGTTCGTTCTTCCCCGCCTGCCGCGCCATCTCCACCGTGAACGTCAGCCCGCGCCGATTCAGCACGGAATCCAACACAGCGCGCGCAACCTCCGCCTGGTAGGGACGCAGACGTATGACGGGCGGGGGAGCGCCCCGCCTGGCCGGTATCGTCCGCGGCTCCATGATCGTCACAGCTACAGCCCCGCCACGCGCAGGATGGCCTGCCGCGCCACCGTGCCGACAATCAGCAGGAACAGGTCATTGATGCGGCCTCGCAGGTCCTGCAGCTGCTGCTCCAGCGCCTGCATCTGCTGTTGGAGCAGCGCCTCGAATGCCGTGCTTGGCTCCATGTCGAGCGTGGGCTTGGTATCGGGCGCGGGTACAGAGGTGATGGGGGTGCGTCCGTGATTCCTGAGGGCGCGACCCAGCAGGCCGCGCAGGGCGTCACGCAATTCCTCGGTTCGACGATGCGCCATAGCTCGCAGTCTCCTTAGTGTCGGCTCAAATGTGTTCATTGCGGTCATGGTTCAATACCTTCATCCGGTCCGGGGAAGAGCTGCTCTCCAAGCCCGCGCAGTGTGCCGACAAGGTTGTCGAACAGATCGCTCTCCGCCTTGTCGGCGAGGCGATGGCGGGCCGCGAGAGTGCGGGACAGCGTGCCGATGCCCTTCATCAGCAGGGGCAGATCGTCCGGCCTTTCTTCCAACGCGGTGAGGATCTTGGCGCGGAGAACGGCGATCTCATCATCGAGGCCGTCCATGTTGGCGGCGCGCTTCAGGTACTCCGACTCCGCCTCTGAAAGGGCGCGCTCGTAGAAGTTGGCCTTTGCCCTGCGGCGGGGCGACACTGCCCGCGCTGGCGACTTTGCCGCCTTATCGATCTTTCTGACCATCGGGCACGTCCTATGCTCGCCTGTCAGGCTGCAGATCGCCCGGCAACTCATCGAGAAAAAGGTCAAGCGCGTCAGACGGCGTTTCGGTTATCGCCTTTGCGAGGCCCCAGATGAGGGCAAGGGCGGAGAGTTCACTCAATTCGGATGCTTCCGCATCCCGAATCACCTTGAGAGTGACCGGCTGTCCTGTCATCGTGTCTCCCTCCCGTTTCTGTGCTCGCCTGCTGCCGCAACGCTTAACGCGGCCTGCGACGGAGGCGTGAGAGGATGAGCGCCGCGAAGAACAGCGTGCCTACCAGGGCGATGATGCCCGCCAGCAGCCAGCCTCGCGCCTCCTGCCAATTCATGGGGTGGCTGCGCGGCAACAGGATCAAACCGATGAAGATGCTCTGCATCGCCATGCCGAGTGAGATGAGGGCAACAGCCCGTGCCGCAACGGTCGCCCGGCGGCTGTTCCATCGGCTCGTGAGCAGGTAACCTGCGTTCACGAGTGAGATGGTTGCCGTGAGGGAGTGCTCGACGGCGATGAGAATGGACCACGGCAGCGCTGTACCTCCTGTAGGTTTCCCGCGTGGGCTGGTGCGTCGTCAGAACGGAAGAATAGAATAAATGTTCTTTTTCGTCAATACGCCATGACACACCGGCATGGCGCGGGCGCCGTCGGGTCCCCATGACTCGGATACACTGGTAGAAGGCGCGCATGGCGCGTCTGTTCACTTTCAGGTGGAAGCGAGACTTGATCGACCGGTGAGAAACGCATGAAAGCCGTCAGAGCGGCCCTAGTGAGCATTGCCCTGGTCGCGTTGGCGTTGTCAGGCGCCTGCGCGGCGGTTGACGGCGTGTTCCGGCAGCCGCTTCCGCCGTCTGAGACCCTGAAACTGCAGGCGTTCTTGCTGGAAGGCGGCGGTGTTATGCCCGGCACCCAGGTCGTTCGCCTCAGCTGGAGTCCTCCGGATGAGGACCTGGATATCGACTTTGTCGTCTTTGAGTATTCGCAGAACGAAGACGGGCCTTGGGAGGAAGTTGCGGCGAAGAACCCTGATGCAGGCCACCACGAGCACGGCTCTATCTTCCGCAGCGGACACTTTTACTATTACCGCGTGTTCATGATCCGTGGGCAGGAAGAGACGCCGCGGACTGCCCCAACCTTGGTATGGATACCGGGCCAGGGCGCGCTTGAACGATCCGGCCCGGGACAGATCCTCCCGCCCAATCAGACACCAACGCCCGTTCCGGGATCGGACGCGCCGGCCACGCCCCTGCCGGCACTCCCCGGGGATAACACATCGCCGTTCATAGTTGTCCCCCCGACGCCGACGCCAAGCGTGACGGTCACGCCGACCGCAACTCCCACGCGCACTCCAACGCCGACACCCACCGGCTAACGGAGAGCGTGAGAGCGTCTACGACTTGACGGTGAACATGGCCAATTCCTAGAATCTGAGCATCTTTCGAGTTCCGTCTACGGCGTATCCGTGTGTCCGGCAGACGGGGCAGGCGTATAGATGGGGAGTGTATGCCAACGGATATCCCGGCCGTTGTGGTTGACAGGCTGCCGCATTATTTGCGGACGCTGCGTCTCATGCTCGACGACGGGATTGAAGTCGTCAGCTCACGCGAACTCGGTGAGGCGCTCGGGACGACGCCGGCGCAGATTCGCAAGGACCTCAGCTACTTCGGCCGATTCGGCAAGCAGGGGCGCGGCTACGATGTCTCAGCCCTGCTTGGCGATCTGACACGCATCCTGGGACTGGAACGCTCGTGGCCGGTTGTGCTGGTCGGCGTCGGGCGCTTGGGACGCGCAATCATCACGTATCCCGGGCTGACCCCGGAGGGATTCCACGTGCGGGCGGCATTTGATGCCGACCCGAGCATCGTGGGCAGCAACGTCGATAGCGTTCCCGTGCGCCCCGCCAGCGAGATGGAGAGATTTATCCGCGACGAGAGGATCGAGATTGCGATTCTCGCGACGCCGGGCGACGTGGCGCAGGACGTGATTGACAGGCTCGTCGCGTGCGGAATCCGCGGCATCCTGAACTACGCGCCCATGACGCCGCACGTGCCGAACGGCATCACCGTGCGGACGATCGACCCCGTGCAGGCCCTCCAAACGATGACGTTCTACCTGAGGGACTCCGAAGAAGAAGAGGACCTCCTCCCCAAGCGCAACCGAGGCCGCAGAGGAAACGGCCGGCGCTAAAGCATCTTCAACTATTCCGGTTCAAGTCCCGGCAAGAGAGGATGCTTAGGATGGTCACGCAGGAACGCTAGGAAATTCCACGACGACGCCTCTGGTGGCGATTATGGCGTCACGACATTTAGCAGCGTAGTCAAGGTCACCAGTTGCTTCGATGTAGCGCACTGCTTCAAACATTTTGTGAGTGAGGACTAGGGCAAAGCCGTTACGCTTGGCACTTGTCATGCACTTCTGAGTAAAGGTTCGTTCTCGCTTGTCTGGAGAAACGAGACGCTCCGGGTTGCCGAATAGCACGCCATGAGCATGTTCGGTAGTCTCTTCTCTAGCGAAATCCTCTGCGACATTTCGTTCAAGCTGAGTAATCTTGTCGATATTAATGGCTGCACTATCGCGCCCCTCGACTTCTCCAAGAACACGACGCCCGTCAATGGTGAATATGGCATCAAATTCACTGTCACCTTCTGCAACTCCTATGGCTTCGACACCCATCACCTTCAGCGCCCGGATCACTGCATCTTCCAGCTGTTTCCCTTGCGCGAAGAGGAGACCCTGTAGCTGGCCCGCATCTTCAAGGTCTTCTTTCAACTCTTCCGTTCGCTGGCGGGATTGCGCCTCTGCCGCCTGGGCCCTAAGAAGATCCTTTCGCAATTTCTCCTGGGTGGTTGTCTCGTATTGTGAATCCTTCATCCAATCAGGTGGTGGGGAAGGAGCACCTTTTCTGAACTCTTGATCGATCTCAAAAAGGTGCTTAGCGTAGTCGATTGAATTTTGACGGAAATCATTATCATCCGCATTATCGTCATCTGTACCACGGTCCGCATCTTCATCGTCGTCTTGTGCCCTGAGTTGCAAGCCGGGGAGGAGGATGAGGTGTCCACCACCATTCTTAGATACAAACATCGCGCCTACAATCTGTTCTTGGTTTCTCGTTGTCAGCAGTGGTAGTAGCCCGTCTTGCGATGAAAACCTCATTTCATACCATGACAAATCAGCGAACCTCTTCCAATATCGACTCAAGAATTGTGCTCGAGGGGCGACACGAATCTCTTCGCCGAATCCTTCCCTAATTTGTTCTAGTTTGCACGGTAACGCTTCAATGTTCGACTGCAAAGCGACGATCTGTGTCCTCGTTGCATTGCGCCCTGTACCAGATCGCTTAACTTCGCCCGTTGCGACGTAAACTATCTGAGGGCTAGTAAGCTGGACAAACACGGTTTTCCCCGCGTTGACCGCCGAAAGTAATTCTCTCCGCCAGCGATGGAGCAGTTCCTTATATCGAAAGGACTGGTCCTCGCTAAGAGATGGTTTACCTCGATAGAAGCGTGTTGCGAATGGCGTAATAGGAAGGCCGAAGGCTACAATGTCGGCATCGTCAAGAGACACTTGGTCTGCGTGACTGTATGACTCTACGCCTGCGTCAGGGTGGATGTGATCAAGCCCGACGGCAAATAGCCTCGCCATTCTGAAATCCCCGCCGTGGTTTGTGGACTCAAAGATAGTATATCGGACCTTAATTGTTCCGTCGCCGCTCCTGGCACCCTCCCACCAATCTTGGCTCGAGTCCCGGTCAGAGGTACTTCTGGGGTCGGCAGACCAATTCGCGCCGGCTAATTCTCCTGCCGTGGTGGCTGTCCTCCGGGCGCTTGCCTGCGGCGGCGGGCGGCGACGCGTTCCGCAACCCGGAGGCGTGTGAGTGAGCGCAGCAAGGCGGACTCCACACGCGCCATATCAAGGTCCGGTATGGCCTGACGATTCGTGAGCCGCTCCTGCGCCCGGCGTCTCGCCACCTCGGCGCGATCCATGTCAATGTCTTCTGCGTATTCCGCCGCATCGGACAGTATTGTCACGCTATCTGGGCCAATCTGGGCAAAGCCGCCGCTAATAACCAGTGACGTCTCTTCGCCTGACTTGCGTGTCAGCACCTCGCCGGGCTCAAGCAGCGTCACAATGCGGGCGTGGCGCGGCAGGACGCCGAGCTGCCCCTCCTCGCCGGGGAGGACGACGATATCGACATCGTCCTCGTAGGCGATCTTGTCCAGTGCGATGATCTGCAGGTGGGTCGGCATTCTTAGCCCTCCGCTGCCATCTCCCGGGCCTTCTCTGCCGCTTCCTCGATGCCGCCGACCATGTAGAAGGCCTGCTCCGGCAGCTCGTCGTGCATGCCGTCGAGGATCTCCTTGAAGCCGCGCACGGTCTCTCGAATGGGCACGTACTTGCCGGCCTGCCCCGTGAACGCCTCAGCGACGAACATGGGCTGGGAGAGGAATCGCTGAATCTTGCGGGCGCGTGACACCGTCAGCTTGTCATCATCGGACAGCTCCTCGAAACCGAGGATGGCGATGATGTCCTGCAAATCCTTGTATCGCTGCAGCACCTGCTGCACGCCGCGGGCCACGTCGTAGTGCTCCTGCCCCACAACCTGCGGGTCAAGGATGCGGCTGTTGGACGTGAGCGGGTCGACCGCCGGATACAGGCCCTGCTCCGCGATGGCGCGCTCAAGCGCGATAACGGCGTCAAGGTGTCCGAACGTCGTTGCTACGCCGGGGTCGGTGTAGTCGTCGGCAGGCACGTAAATGGCCTGGAAGGATGTGATGGAGCCCTTCTTGGTGGACGTGATCCGCTCTTCAAGCGCGCCCATCTCCGTTGCGAGTGTGGGCTGGTATCCCACTGCGGACGGCATGCGTCCCAACAGTGCGGAGACCTCCATGCCGGCGAGGATGTAGCGGTAGATGTTGTCGATGAAGATCAGGACGTCCTGCCCCTCGACATCGCGGAAGTACTCCGCCATCGTCAGGCCGGTAAGGGCGATGCGGGCGCGCACGCCGGGCGGCTCGTTCATCTGGCCGAACACCAGGGCGATCTTGTCGATAACGCCGGAGTCGCGCATCTCGTGCCAGAGATCGTTGCCTTCACGTGAGCGCTCGCCGACGCCTGCGAACACGGAGAAACCGCCGTGCTCGGTGGCGATGTTGCGGATGAGCTCAAGAATGACGACGGTCTTGCCGACACCCGCGCCGCCGTACGCGCCAATCTTTCCACCACGCGTGAACGGGGTGATAAGGTCAATAACCTTGAGGCCGGTCTCCAGCATCTGCGTGCTGGTTTCTTGCTCATCGAACGGAGGCGGCTCACGGTGGATGGGCCACGTCTGCTCGGCGGAAACGTCTCCAAGACCGTCAAGCGGCTCGCCCAGCACGTTGAAGAGGCGGCCCAGGGAGCCGCGTCCGACGGGGACGGCGATGGGGCGGCCGGTATCAACGACCTCAACACCGCGCTGCAGTCCCTCCGTCGCGCCCATAGCGAGGCAGCGCACCCAGTTGTTGCCGATGTGCTGCTCCGCCTCGAGGACGATCTGCTCGCCCTGCATGTCAACCGTCAGACCGTTGTAGATATCGGGGAGCTGCTGTGCGGGAAACTCCACGTCCACGACGGTTCCGATGACTTGCACTACCTGTCCATTGGCCATTTCTTCACCTCACCTACCGTGTCGGGGCCAACTCGGCCCCCTGCCCAAAGTAGCGATCCACGTCAAACTCGCGAAGGCTGTCGATAATCTCATCCGCCTTCGAAATATCAAGGTTCTCTGTCATACCCGTGCGAAGCGCAATTGTCCGTATGCCGGCGCCTGTTGCCGACTTGATTCCAGCCGGCGAGTCCTCAATGGCGATGGCATCCGCCGGATCCAGCCCCATCAATTCTGCCGCCTTGAGATAGATATCGGGCGCAGGCTTTGTCCGCCTCACGTCTGTGGAGCAAACGGCAACGTCAAAGAACTCCGTCAGCCCCAGCTTCTCCAGCTTGATTGTGAGCCACTTGCGGCGTGACGCCGTCGCAACGCCGCGCGGAATGCTGCGCCGCTCCACGATGCCAAGCAACTCCTCCGCCTCCGGCGTGAGCGTCAGTTCACTCTTGAGCACACCCTCAATCACCGCCTCATAGCGATCCTGGTAGTGCTGCGCGGGCTCAGGCAGGTTGTTGTCACGCGTCAACGCTTGCCACGTCAGCGTGGCCGTTGAGCCGATCCACCTCTGGTATTCCTCAGCCGACAGCTGTGGAACGCCGCACTCCTCGAGGATGACATTCACAGACTTCAAGTACAGCGGCTCACTGTCGATGAGCACGCCGTCAAAGTCAAAGATGATGCCGCGGGCCTGCTGGGCGCTCATGATGCCAAGCCTCCCGCCAGCAGCGCCTGCACGTCAATCTCACGTAGCGAATCAACGATGGCGTGCGCGTAGGTCTGGTCGACATCCTGCATCCAGTGGGTGCGAATAGCGATGGTGTACAGCCCCGCATCACGCGCCGCCCGGATCCCGCTAAGTGAGTCTTCGATCGCAAGCGTCTCTGCCGGATCGACTCCCAGCGCCTGCGTCGCTTTCAGATAAATCTCAGGGTTTGGCTTATGCGCCGAGACGTTATCGCCCGTAAGAATCTCATCAAAGGCGTCGGAGATGCCCATGATTTCAAGCCGCTGCCGGGCCCACGCTGCCCTTGCCGAAGTCGCCAAGGCGAAAGGGACGCCGGTCTGACGAATGCTCGCAATCAGTTCGATCGCGCCATCCGCCACAATTAACTCGGTGGGGAACAGGCCGCGCGCGATCACGTCGACGCGGTGCGTGTATTCATCGAGCGGCGTGTTGAGCGTAGGGCGTAGCTGACTGATGCGGCGCCACCAGGAATCGTTATCGAGGCCGGTCATCGAACGCGCTTCGTCGTGAGTGAGAGCGTCCTGCCCCTCTTCTGCGAGGAAGCGGTTGATGGCGGAAACGAGCACCGTCTCCGTGTCGCAGAGCACGCCGTCAAGGTCCGTAACGACGGCGCTGAGGCGCGTCGGCGCGTCCACGAATCGTTCCATTGGCGGCACGGCGAGAGCCTGCATGGGCTACGCCTTCTCCAGCGCGGCGACGCCGCCGATGAGATCCAGAAGCTCCGTGGTAATCGTCTCCTGCCGGGCCTTGTTGTACTCAAGGGTCAGGGCGTCAATCATCTCGCCCGCCGCGTCCGTCGCGGCGCGCATGGCCACCATCCGCGCGGACTGCTCCGATGCGGAGTTCTCCAATGCGGCCTGGTAGATCTGCATTTCCACGTAGCGCGGCAGAAGGCCGCCCAACACCGTTGCGGCGTCCGGCTCATATTCATAGTCGCCGAGGGACGCGCTCGCGCCGTTCTCAGACGCCGCGGGTGGCTCAACAGGGAGCAACTGCCGAATAGTCGGCTCCTGCACGGCTGTGTTAACGAAATTGGCGTATGCCAGATAGACACGGTCAAGCCGTCCGGCCTCGTAGTCCTCCAGCACGATGCGCGCGATAGGGGACGTATCGATGGGGTCCGGGAAGTCGCCCAGATTCAGGAACTCGGCGCGGATGTCACGACCTCGCCGCGAGAAGAAGTCGTTCCCCTTCTTGCCGACGGAGATCTGGGATACGGGATGCTGCTGTTCCAGGCCGAAATTGTAGGCGGCGCGGTTGAGGTTGGCGTTGAGGCCGCCGCACAAGCCGCGATCCGGCGTGAACAGGATCAGGCCGATGTTGCTCGGCTCACGCACCTGCATGAGGGGGTGAACATCATCCCCGCTGCCGCTCTGCCGCGCGACGATGTCCGCGATGAGGTCAAGCAGGCGCGTGGAATACGGGCGCGACGCCATGACGCGCTGCTGGGCGCGGCGCATCTTTGCCGCCGCGATGAGCTCCATCGCGTTCGTGATGCGCTGCGTGCTGGTGACGCTGCGAATCCGTTGTCGAATCTGCCGTGTATTTGGCACGACGCCCTATCCTCTCGGTACTGACCGCTATCGCCTAGTAGGTTCCGGTGTCCTTGAATTCCTGCACCGCGTTGCGCAACGCCGTCTCCGTCTCCTCTCCGAGGTCGCCGGACTCGCGAATCGTCGTCAGGACGCTCTCATGCGACGCGTCAAGGAATGCGAGGAGGGCGCTTTCAAACGCGCCAACGCGTTCCACGGGCACGTCATCCATCAGACCCTGCGTCGCGGCAAAGAGGACTGCGACCTCCTTCTCAACGGACAACGGCTCGTACTGACCCTGCTTGAGAAGTTCAGTGAGAATCTGACCACGCTCAAGCTGCCGACGTGTGGCGGGGTCGAGATCGCCGCTGCCGAACTGAGCGAAAGCCTGAAGGTTGCGGAACTGCGCCAGATCGAGGCGCATACGTCCGGCAACCCGGCGAATTGCACGGGTCTGCGCTGCGCCGCCCACTCGTGAGACGGACAGTCCTGCGTTCACCGCCGGGCGGATGCCGGAGTTGAACAGGTCCGTCTCAAGGTAGATCTGGCCGTCTGTAATGGAGATGACGTTTGTGGGGATGTATGCGGACACGTCGCCGGCCTGCGTTTCAATGATCGGCAGAGCCGTCAGAGAGCCGCCACCGTTCTCGTCGTTCAGGCGCGCGGCGCGCTCTAGCAGGCGGCTATGTAGGTAGAAGACGTCGCCGGGGTAGGCTTCGCGTCCGGGCGGCCGGCGGAGCAGCAGCGAGACCTCACGATACGCCCACGCGTGCTTGGAGAGGTCATCGTAGACGATGAGGGCGTCCTTGCCCTCTTCCATGAACTGCTCGCCGATGGCGCAGCCCGCGTAGGGCGCCAAATACTGCATGGCGGCGGACTCCGCCGCGTTGGCCGTGACAACGACGGTATGTTCCATCGCGCCGTTCTGCTCAAGCGTCGAGACCAACTGCGCCACCTTGGACGCCTTCTGGCCGATGGCGACGTAGATGCAGATGAGATCGCCGCCCCGCTGGTTGATGATCGTATCGATGGCGATGGCAGTCTTGCCGGTTGAGCGGTCGCCGATGATCAGCTCACGCTGGCCACGACCGACGGGAATCATCGCGTCGAGGGCTTTGATGCCGGTCTGCACCGGCTTGTCCACGGACTGGCGGGTTACGACGTTGGGCGCGACCCTCTCCAGCGGCCTGGATTGCGTTGTCTGGATGGGGCCCTTGCCGTCCACCGCAACGCCGAGCGCGTCCACGACGCGTCCCAACATGCCGTCACCGACGGGCACCTCTGCGATGCGCCCCGTCGTGCGGACTTCCGAGCCCTCCTGGATGCCGGCGTCCGAACCGAGGATGACCGTACCGACGGTCTCCTCTTCGAGGTTCAGCGCGATGCCGATAGCGCCGGTGGCAAACTCAATAAGCTCGCCGTATCGCACTCCCGTAAGGCCGTGAACCGTCGCGATCCCGTCACCTATCTGGATGACCGAACCGACGTCGACGGTTTCAATCGAGACCCCAAAGTCCTCAATCTGACGCCGAATAATTGACGCAATGTCCTGGCCGCGAACAGCCATCTTTCAGTCC
Source organism: Chloroflexota bacterium (assembly GCA_026713485.1). Classification (GTDB taxonomy): domain Bacteria; phylum Chloroflexota; class Dehalococcoidia; order UBA6926; family UBA6926; genus VXMO01. The sequence goes on from JAPOOK010000022.1 coordinate 16,455, forward strand.
CCTTTGTCTCTACTTCTTTGTCGTTCTGCGAATCAGTTTGCCCCGTCGGGCGTGTCTAGGATGACGCGGCGCTCTCCCGCAGCCAATCACGGAGATTGCGAAGGCGGGAACGCGTGCTGCCGTCCAGAACGCGGTCGCCAACGCGCGCGACAAACCCGCCAATGATCTCAGGGTCCACTTCCACGGAGATCCGGAGATCACGCCCCACCTGTTGATTCAGCATCTGGCGCACCTGCTCCTGCAGGTCATCGTCCATTGGCTCTGCCGATGTCACGCTTGCCGCGACGATACCGCGTTCCTCATCCAGCATCTCCAGGTAACCGTCCAGGATGCCTTGGGCGAGGTGAGAGCGGTTGCGCCGGATCAGGATCATAGCGAGGTTGCGCGCGAACGGCGCAACGCTGCCAAGGTGCTGATCAAGCAACTGCTGCTTGTTCTCCTCCGAGACGCGCGGCGATTCCATGAAGGTCTGCACGTCGGGCAGGCCCAGAACGTCCGCTATCGTCTGCAGGTCGTCCCGCCACTGATCAAGCGTGTCCTGTCCTCGGGCGATGTCGAACACCGCCTGCGCGTATCGCCGGGCTGATCCGCCGGAGGGCATCGGCTAGGAGCCTCCGCCGTTCGTGATCTCTTCCGCCTCGCGCAGCACCTCTTCGACGAGGCCGCGATGCGTGTCATGGTCAAGCGACTGGTTGATGATGCGCTCGGCGGCCATGATCGAGAGATTGATGATCTCCTGCCTGCCTTGTTCGATTATCTCCGCGGCCTCGCGCCGGAGCTCTTCCCGTGACCGTTCGGCAACGGCTTCCGCGTCCGCGCGAGCTTGTGCCAACAGCTCTTCAGTCTGGCGTCGGCTTGTTTCCGTCGCCTGCTGGATGATCTGCTGGGCGCGATCCCTGGCCTCTGCGAGCGCCTGCTGAACCTCCTCGCCGCTGCGGGCGGATTCCTCGCGAGCGCGCTCTGCTTCCGAGAGTGCCTCCCGAATGCGTTCCGCGCGCTGGTCGAGCATCCGCGTCACTGGCTTGTAGAGGATCAGCGACATCAGAACCAGGAAGATCCCGAAGTTAATGAACTGGCTGATCAGCCCGGGGATGTTGAATCCGATGGCTTCCATCGACTCAGTCCCCCTTCCGATCGGCTGCAAAAGTCTGCGCCGACATCACAATGTCCTGTCTTGCTCGCAACGTTCTAGACGAACTTGATCAGGATTGCGACGACCAACGCGTAGATCGCGATTGCCTCAGCGAAGGCGACACCGACGATCATGTTGGTCTGCACCTGTCCGGCGGCGTCAGGATTGCGGCCAATGGCCTCCATCGCCTTGGAGACGGCGATGCCGATGCCGATGCCGGGGCCAATGGCGCCCAGGCCGATTGCCAGGCCTGCACCGAGCTGCGTCAAGCCATCCGTGGGGATAAACGGCGTGCTGTCCTGCGCGAACGCCACACCCGTCGTCAGGGCCATCAGGGACCCGACAATCATCAGAACCAGGAGAATCCTCCGGCTCCATCCGCTGTACGAACCGATCATGCTACCTCCCACTCGTCCATTCTCTTGCTCTGTCTTGTCTCTGCGGTGGATTCACACCGGACTCCGGCTCCACCAATCGTTATTTCTCACTTATGTGGCTAGGCGCTTAGTGCGCGGCTGCCTCTGCCTCCCCGTGTTCTCCGCCGCCGTGATCCTCTCCACCGTGGTGGCTGACGGCAAGGATGCCGAAGATCAGCGTCAGGATGGCGAAGATGAACGCCTGGATGATACCGAAGAAGACTTCCATAAAGAACACACCGATGACGAAGGTCAACGGCACGAAGAATGACATCATCAGGATGAGAATCTCACCGGCGAAGACGTTGCCGAAGAGTCGGAAGGTAAAGCTAAGTAGCCGCACGAGCTCCGAAATAAGATCAACGATGCCGACGAAGACGTCGATCAACCCGAATGCGATGTTGCCTCTCAGAAGCCTGCCGAAGTTGAAGAATTTGCCCAGATAGGCAAACAGGCCGAGGCTGGTGATGCCCCAGAACTCGACAAAGATAAAGCTCCAGACCGCGATGGCGAATGGAGTGTTCACATCTGTGTTGGCGGGCCGCAGGAATGGGACGAGGTGGCCGGCGTTCAACTCGGGATTGTTCGCGTGGAATTCTTCCCACTGGTCGCCGTAGATCTCCCAGCCCTGAGTTGTTTCCCCGTTAGACTCGTACTCAAAGCCGCCTTCAATTAAACCGGCAAAGGGCAAGCCGAGCGGCACGTTGTTGTTTTCATCCAGGACATAAAGCTTCAGATTGGCAAGCTTGGACTCCAGTTCCGCGCCCTGGTACTTCTCTTCGTAATGGTGGATCTCCTCCTCGGCGGAGACAACCTTGAAGATGGTGCCGGTGCCCGGGATGAATCCGAGCAGGTTGGCGCCCGCGACGAAGAGGAAGATCGTGGCAACGATAGGGAAGAAGCGTCGGCCATTCACCGCGCCGGCCGCAGATTGGCAGAGATTCAACAGCCCTTCAACGACGGTCTCCCCAAGCGCCTGCATTCGGCCAGGGATGACCTCCATCTTGCGGGTCGCAAACCAGGCGACAGCGAGGATGACCGCCATGGCGATCCACTGCTGAATGATGGTGGCTCGCAAAGGATACGACCAATCAAGGCCCGGTATGGGTATCTCGATTGAAGGGTCAATCTGAAGGGGTGGAATCTCAAGTGGTCCCTTCAGGAACCATATCCCCAATATGGTTAAAAGGAGCGCGGCGATGATGCTGAAAAGCACCCGAGGCCGCGCAAGCAGACTCACTCGTCGTTATCCTTTCGCATGGGTCGTGGTGACAGCAGCGGCGCAGCCATTCTGTACGCACCCCAAGCCGCCACAATCAGGCCCAATCCAACCCCCAGTAGTGTGAACAGCGGCGTCACCCCTAGGCGAGCATCTAACCAGACCCCGCCAAGCACACCGCCAACGATGCAGACGGAAACGTACCACCCGAGTCCGAGTAGCCGCACCGCCACCTGCATAGCTCTGCTGCCGGTTAGCCGCGACATGACACCGCTTGCGAAAGTTATCACACACCCGTAGGGGCGTCAATAAATGATGGGGCAGAGGAGGTGATGCGAACGACGAGGATTTCCCAGGGCCGAGTGTCAGTCTTTCCGCTGCTCGCCCTCGAGATCCATGTTGATCTCTTCCACGGCGTCGGTGAAGGCGGACATCCTCCGGGCCTCGTCATCAGAGACACCCTTGTCGCCCTCTAGGTCCAATTCCTCGACAAACTCCCTGAACGCCGAGAGTTTAAGCAGCTCCTCTTCGGTCACTTCTCGCTGCTCTGAGCTGTCGGCATCGCGCGCAAACACGTAGTCGCCGGTGTCGGAATTGACGAGCACACCCGCCTCGTTCAGCACCTCATCGGCGGCATAGATGGGGACCTCCGCCCGGACTGCAAGCGCGACTGCATCGCTCGGTCGGCTGTCAATCTCCATGTCCTTGTCGCCATGGCGCACAACGATCTGGGCGAAAAACGTGTCGTCTTTGAGGTCTGATATGAGGATATGGCGAATCTCTCCGCCGAGTTGGGGAATGACGGTGTTCAGCAGGTCATGCGTCAAGGGGCGTGGTACGCGAACATTCTGCATCTTGATGGCGATGGATTCCGCCTCTGCAGGGCCGATCCAGATGATGAGACGCCGTTCGGCCTCTTTCTCCTTGAGAATGACGACGCGCTGATAGCTGTTGAGGCTCACGCCGATTCTGTCGATTGTCATCTCGATCACGCGGCCACCTCCCTCGCACCCTAGGCCATCAATTGTACGCCCGTTAGCGAGGCGCGACAAACTGAAAAGAGCCTCAAACGTCATCCGGCGAGACTGTAGCGCGAGCCGTTCTCCGTCTTGATTACATCGATGCGTGTATCGAACTGGTTTCGTACGTCGTCGATGTGCGTAATCACGAGAATCAGGCCGTTGTGAAAGACAGGGTCGTTCCACAGTTCTGAGATCGCCTCGATGAGCCGCTCACGCCCCTCCGCGTCCTGGCTTCCGAACCCCTCATCGATGAACAGGACGGGCACTTCTGAGCCGGCGCGACGTGCCAACAGCTTGGACAGCGCAATACGCAGTGCAAAGTTGATGCGAAACGCCTCCCCGCCGCTGTACATCTCGTAAGCGCGGGTGCCCTGGATGTCAGAGATGATGACCTCCAGCGTCTCGATGGTGGTGCCCGCCTGCGTCTGCCGTTGCGTCTCCAGCCGCAGGGTCATTGAGCCATTGGTCATGCGGCCCAGCAGATCGTTGGCATCGTCCTCCAGCTCCGGCAGCGCCGTCTCAATAAGCAGCGCCTGCACTCCCCGAGGACCGAACGCATACGCCAGATCATCATGAACTGAGGCGCGAGAGGCCGCCTCTTTCTCCTCCTCGTTCAAGCCCGCCTTCTCCTCCCGCTGCCGTTCCAGACGTTGAAGATTCGCTTCAATAAGTGCCTGCTGCCGATCGGCATCTCGAACGTGACCCTCTAGCTCCTCAACTGCCTTTCCGGCCCCTTCGGACTCCGTTACAGCGTCGTCCAGACCCTCAAGACTCTGCTCCAACTCTGCCGCTCGGGTTTGTTCAGACTCACGTGCCGTTGCCGCCCGCTGCCAACGTTCACTCACGTCCGCAAATGCTGTCCGGTCTGCGTCCACCCGGGCGGACACGGCGTCGAGGTCACGCCGTTCACTTTCCCAATGACGCAAACTCACTTCCCGCTCCTGTGCGGCGGTGTGCCCGTCCGCGTCATAGCCGATCTCGGTTATCCGCGTCTTGATGGTTCGCAACTCGTCAGATTCATGGGGGAAGGCGGCGAGGGCGGCGCGAGCCTGTTCGAGGGTTTCGGCGGCCCGGGACAGTTCCTGCGCTGCTGACACCGCTCGTCCCAACTGCGCCCGAATGGACCCCACTTGCGTGTCTGCGCGTGACGACTCTTTCCGCAGGGCCGTCTCATCATGCTGAATAGCATCCATGAACCTGTCATATTCGGCACGCATGGCCTTGCCGTCGGTGGTGATCTCTTCCGTCTGTGCAGCTATATCACGCTTGCGCTGCTGAAAATGCTCACGAACACGTTCCATACCGTGCTGCCCCAACTCAGTTCCGCAGACCGGGCATTTGGCATCGGAATCTGCGGAGGCCACAGCCATTCGCGGCTCAAGCTCGTCATTCTCAGCCTTGAGCGCGGCGAGTGTGGCGCGCATCTCGCCCAGCCGTCCGTTCATCTCATCCAGCTCACCACGCCGTGCCGCCAATTCTCGCTCGCGATCCATAAGGTCGGTGCGCTGAGCAGAGGCCGCCGCGAGATTTCTTCGCAGGACAGCCACCCTGTCGGCCTCTGTGGCGAGGTCGGTATGTAGGCGCTCTGTGAGCGACACCTCGTTCTCAAGACGAGAGCGTTGTTCCGATGCCAACTGCTCAAGCCGACCCCGCTCCGCAACCAACTCGCCGTGTTGACGAGCACGCGCGCCAAGGTCGGCCAACGCCGATCGGGCCGCCTCCAAAGCGCCCCAACCCGCCTCAATCTCTTCGGCGCGCGCCAGCATCTTCTCCGCGCTCACGATGGTCTCTTGCAGCTCATTGCGGCGTTCAGCCAGGCCGGCTGCTTCATCGGACAACCCGGCGATTCGCTCTCGCGTCTCCTGCAGCTGCCGTTGGCGATTCTGCATGTCCGTGACAACAGCGCTGAGTTCATCCCGGCGCTTCGTGGCAGATTCAAGCCGCTCTTTCAATTCAGACAGGCTCTGCGTGATTTCCTGGGCCTGTTGCTTGAGTTCCTCTTCCCCCTCAAGCTCGCGTTCTATGGACTCGATGCGTCCCCGGGCAATCACCTGCCGGTTTCGGTCGTCCCGCGCCATCTCCCGCGCCATCTGCGCGTAGCCGTCATACATGGACAGGTTGAGAATCTCGCCGAGGATTCGCTTTCGCTCCACTGGCCGCTGCGACACAAACAGATCGGCCTTGCCCTGTACCAGGAAGGCGGAGTTGATAAACGTCTCATAGTCCAGGCGGATGGTATCCACAAGCTTGCGGGTTGTGTCCCTGACCGTCCGCTCATTCAATGAACGCCATCGAGCGCCGTCGCGCATCTGGAATTCGAGGGTTGTGTTTCCGCTGCTAGCCCGCCGCCGGTGACGCCGCTCCACACGGTAGTCCACGCCGTGCGACTGAAACTCAAGCTGAACGCCCATGTCTGACATCTGCGCGGCCACCAGTTGGTCGGCTGATGCGCCCGCCCGGGAACGCCCCCACAGCGCCCACGTGATGGCGTCCAGTAGCGAAGATTTCCCGGCGCCATTTGGGCCGGAGAGGCAGGCAATGCCCAGCCCCTCGAGGATCAACGGTTCCTGCGCCCCCCGATAGGGCATGAAGTTCTCAACAGTTAGCTTGAGCGGCAGCATGGAGGTGCCAAATCGTGCTCTATTCGATTTCGACTGAGTGGCCGCGCTCCGTCACCACGTTGATCGGTAGTCTCGCCAACGCGTCCGTGAATGTCTCGAGTTGCGCCGTGTGGACGGGAATGAGGTAGCGCGGGACGATGCGGCGAATCATCGCAATCGTCTCGTCAAACGTCGCGTGGCCGGATGAGTGGAAATAGTTGGCATCCTCTGCGTCTCGCCCGGCGATGTCGAGCCCCATGTCACGGACGCGATTGAGCACCACGTCCTCGTTGCTTGTGGCCACGCGCGAGCGAATGTAAACGCCCCGTGTTGGCTCCTCCGCCTCAAGCGCGTCCAACTCCGTAATCGAACTTCGCACAATGTAGTCGCCGCTGTTCTCTTGCAGCTCACCCGGCGAAACCAGAATCGCCTGAAATCGGTCTCGCAGCTCTGCTTCCCAACCGTTAGCGGAGTCGTCGAGCTGAGGCGCGTCCAGGATACGAAACGTATCTACCGCGTCAAAGGCGGGAAACTGCCGCCACACGATGGACATGGACAGGTACATGTGGGCATCGCGCGGCGTGAGGACAAGAGAGCGACGCGTCGCTTCCGCAACGTGATTGAACGTCAGCAGCCGCTCCATATCCATCGCGTCAAAATCCGCCACGATCAAACCGTCCTGCCCCGTGGTGACCTCCATCACGCGCTCGTACACGTCATTCTCGGTTGTAAGTGAAACGCCGGGCTGTGTGTTGGCCGCGTCCACAATCAGCGCCAGCGGTTTCAGGTCCATGAATCCCTGGACGAACTCCTCCATCAAGCCCGGTTGCTGGCCGTGGAACCGTATATCTCCCGTGTAGCCGATCCATCCGTCTCGTGTTTCAACGGCGATGGCGGACGCGCCGAGGATGGAGTGATCGACCGGGTAGTGGCGCAAGGCGCGCCCGTTAAGGGCGTTCGCCGCAACCTGCGGCAGAACCGACGCCGGGCGCGACATGATACTGTTTACCCCCAAGGACTCCATCCGTCCGAGCCACCAGCGGCGAACATCGCCAAACGTGTCGATCGGCTGCCCCTGCGGATTGGCGGAATCGTTCTGTGTCAGCAGAAAAGTGTAGGGGCGCTGTACCGCTTGACGGGATGCCACCGGGCCGTCGTACCCACCCGGGACTGTAAAGACCGTTTCGTTCTCCCGTGCCGGTTCAGAAATATCCTGCTCCGCCTTCAGGATGGCGGAGGTAATCACGCTCGCGTAGATGGGAGTGTCCTGCGGCAGGTAGGGAATGCCCGCCGTGTGCCGTTGGTGGGCGTGGCTAATCAGCGCCCCGTCCAACTGCGGCAGCGAATCGCTCCAGGATGGCGCGCCGCAATCGAATAGAAACGCGCCCCGCTCGTCCTCCACAAGGATCTGCGTCCTCGCGGAGTCGTTCAATCCGGATTGAACCGTTATTCGTACAGACACCCGGCTCTACTCCCTGTTGATAAGTGTGCAGATTGACAAGCCGCACAGGCGGAGAACGCCCGCATTTCACCTATTGAGTCTAGCGGCGAAAACTCAGGTGTGCCCAGTAAGGCCACCGTTTCAACAAACCCTCGCGTAGCTATGCAGATTTGGAGAACATGGATAGGCCGCGTATACTTTGCTCATCGCGGTCTGCCACCGATTCGAGGGAAGGAAGTGACGTGGACAGTCTCTCGCGATTCGTTGCCTTTGCACTCCTGGCCCTGTTGATAGCCTTTGGCATCGCCTGTGGCGCGAGTGAAAGTGAAGACGATTCCGAGTTTCTCATGCTTGGTGCAGGTGAGGGCTCTTCATTCTCGCAATCCTCCGACGAGGAATTTGCAAACCCCGCCACGACAACAGGCGTGCAGGAAGACGACATGTCTGACGACTCTGACGTCGACGAGCCGATGGAGGCCGTCGATGAGGAGTCTGGCGACGGTCTCGCCAGCGGCTACCCGCCTGTTGCCGCCCAGAATCGCCTCATCGTCCGCATCGTTGACCTGACCATTGAGGTTGATGATGTCCCGCGGCGGATAAACGATGTATCCGGCATCGCCGTGCAGCGCGGCGGGTGGGTCGTCAGCGAGCAGCGCTCCAGCCAGCACGTTGGACATATCTCTATCCGTGTGCCCAGCGCGCAGCTGGATAGTGCCGTCCGCGCCATCTCCGACCTTGGCCTCGATGTGCTGTCTCTCATCTCTACCAGTGATGACGTGACGGAAGAGTATTTTGACGTGCAGGCCCGCATCCGGAACCTCAATGTCACCCGCGACGCCCTCCGCGAACTCCTAAACCGTGAAGGTGACCTTGAAGACATTCTCGAAGTCCAGCGTGAGGTCACCCGTGTGAGTGGCGAGATAGAGGTCCTTGAGGGACGCAAGCGTCTGCTTGAGCAGACAACCGCCACGTCGCTGATCAACGTGACGCTCGAGCTCGCTCCCGGCGAAATGTCCGCCGATGCCGGCCCGGACTTGCAGGCCGTTGAGGGGCGGCCCGTCGCCTTCCGCGCCACGTTCAACGAGCCGCAGGGCATCGACTCGTACGAATATTGGTGGGAGTTCGGCGATGGAGTCGAGTCGGAGCGGCGCACCCGCACCGCTCTCACCGAGACACCCGGCCAACGTGTCACGGAAATCGTCTGGTACTCGTACCACTCAAGCGAACAGTCACCGTACTTCGTGACGTTCAAGATCCGCGGCACGGGCGACGCCGGCGTGGTGGACGGCGAGGATGCCATCAAGGTCAACGTTGAGCGCGTGCCCACGATATTTGTCTCGACGGAAGAAAGCATCGTCATCCGTGCGGACGAAGAGCTCACGCTGACCGGCTCCTTCACGCGCCCCGGGAATGTGATGAACCTCACCTGGGAGTGGGATTTCGGCGACGGGCTGATTCCCTCCACCGGCGACATTGGCGAGGGCGTCCAGGAGATCAGCGCCACGCATGAGTACACTATCGACCGCTCCGCTCCCTATGAAGCGCGGTTCACGGTCGAAGGCGAAACGGACTTCGGCGCGCCGATCTCATCGTCATCGACAGTATTCGTCTATGTGGAGCCTAGCGCGCAGTGGGTCATCGGATTCCTCGATATCCCTGAAACGGCCCGGACCGCCACGCAGGTACTCAGTGTGATTGCGCAGGCTGCCGTCGTCGCCGTCATCTGGATCGTCCTGCTGAGCCCTGTCTGGGGCCTCATCGTAGCCCTCATCTGGTTCCTGCGCCGCCGAACGTCAATCGGCCTGCCGTCCCGCCGCCGGCGTGAACGCGCCCCTCAACCGGACGGGCCTGAAATTGAGCAGGGCAGCGATGCGGGCGGTGCGGAGGCGGAACACGATCTGGGCGATTCCCACCGCCCCTAGCGGAATGGCGAAATCGCCAGGGTGATGGCAATTGCCACCTGGATCGCGGCAAATACCAGCCATAACAGGGTGAAGCTGACGCCGATGAAGACTGCCGCCACCGCCCAGGAGAAGGCCGCGGATCCACCCGCCACGTAGCGCAGAGACCGCGCGCGACTGCGGTTGGCAGCGATGTGAACTGCCTGTCCGATGAGAAATCCCGCCACTGCCCACAAGATCAGGGTGAAGAAGCCGCCGAAGAGCGCCGAGAGAACGGTCACCGCTATGGCGATGAGTAAGCCCGCCCCCAACCCCGCGCCAACGGCCGCGACGAGGCGCGAACCGGCCACCTGAGCCACAGGGTTCCGTTCCCACGTCACGCATGATGGGCAGATGTGGCCGACGGCGGCCTGCACCATGCATTCCGGGCAGATGGGGTCGTTGCAGCGGGCGCAACGCAGCCCGGTCTCTGTATCACGGTGCCGCAGACAGTAAACAGGTTCAGTCGGGGTCGCCATTTGCTCCGGTAGTTATCGTCAGCGCGTTTACAAGCCAGTTTACCCATTGGGCGCGGACGGATGCGCGGGCAATGGGTGCTGCGTGCCAGCCCCGAGGTACGACGATGAGATCCTTTGGACCCGAAAACTTCTGGTAGAGGATTTCACTCGCCATCACCGGCACGGACTTATCCCCCTCGCAATGGAAGAAGAGCGTCGGTCGCTCTGGAACGTCGAGGATCGCGATACCGGCCTGGGCTGTCCCCCACGTCTGCAGTGTTGGCTGCCATCTAACCCGCAAACGATAACCCTTGAAAAAGCCCCACATGCGGGAAACTGCCCGCGTCGCCATGCCGTCTATCCACGGAAGCGCCCCGTCTCTTGGATAGACACGCAAATCAGGCGGCTCGTTAGGACGCCCGGGTCTCCTGCTGCCCAGCGTCCGGCGATAGAACTCCTCCGCCGCCCCCGGCTCCTCGCTTGAAATGATGCTGGCGGTCGATGAGCACACGAGCGCCGCATAGCCGTCCCACCTGGCGCAGGCAAGGATGGCGTCTCGCGCGCCGGAACTGTGTCCGACGATGCCGATGCGGGAGGCATCCACGTCGTCTCGTTCCGCCATGAATCGGAGGGCTGCGCGCACGTCCGATGATGAATCGCCCGTGTACGCTCCGCTGCTCTTGCCATGCCCGCGCTGGTCAAACGTGAGGGCGACAACACCCCTTCTTGCGAGGTCTCGGGCCGCACCTCCCATCGCCTTCTGCCCTGAACCAAGTCCATGGACGAGAACAGCCGCAGGGCGGAGATTGCCCTTCTTAGAATCGGGCGGCAGGTAAATGCGGCCGACGAGCATTTCCGCCTCGCTCTGAAAGCTGACCTCCTTGGTTGCAATCCGCATAGAGCCATCGTACCGATACCATGCCGACCCTTTGGCGATTGGGACTAGAATAAGGGCAAGACAGAGCGGCGGTCACAAGGGGGAAATTGTATGGAACTCGGAATGATCGGCCTTGGTCGTATGGGTGGGAACATGACTGTGCGGCTCCTCCAAAAGGGACACCGTGTCGTCGTCTATGACCGGAGTGAGGAATCCGTCAACGCCTGTGTTTCCGAGGGCGCGGCAGGATCCACCTCCCTTGAAGACCTTGTTTCCCAACTGTCGGCCCCCCGCGCCGTGTGGGTCATGGTGCCAGCCGGCGACCCCACGGAGCAGACGATCAACGCCGTCGCCGAGCTGCTCAGCCCCGGCGACTCCATCATCGACGGCGGCAACTCCAACTACCATGAGACCCAGCGCCGCGCCGCTGCCGTCGCCGAGAAGGGCATCACAATGCTCGATTGCGGCACCAGCGGAGGCATCTGGGGGCTCACCGAAGGCTACAGTTTGATGGTGGGTGGCGATGCGGACGCATACGCTCGCATCGAGCCGATCTTCCAGGCGCTCGCCCCGTCCGAGACACAGGGCGTCGGCCACGTTGGCCCCGCCGGCTCCGGCCACTACGTCAAGATGATCCACAACGGCATTGAGTACGCCATGATGCAGGCGTTCGCGGAGGGCTTTGAGATTCTCAAGGCCAAAGAGGAGTTTGAACTGGACCTCCATGCCGTCGGCAGCATCTGGCAGCATGGCAGCGTCGTCCGCTCATGGCTGCTCGACCTCGCCGTCTCAGCCCTCGATAAGGACCCCGGCCTCGATGAGATCATGGGGCATGTCTCCGACTCCGGCGAGGGGCGGTGGACAATCCAGGAGGCCATTGATCTCGATGTGCCCGCCCATGTCATCACAACCTCACTCTTCACGCGCTTCCGCTCTCGCATGAGCAACACCTTCGCCGACCGTATGTTGGCCGCGCTGCGCAATGAGTTTGGCGGACACGCCGTTGTGAGGTCCGATTCCTGATGACCATGTTTGCGCCGGCCTCCCCGGAGCATCCTGCAAGCACCGACGATCCCATAACGACGATCGTCATCGCCGGCGCGACGGGAGACCTGGCACAGCGCAAGCTCCTTCCTGCCCTCTACCACCTGTGGATCAAGGGCAGGCTTGCTCCGAACGCCACCATCGTCGGCTTTTCCCGCGCAATGATGACCACTGATGAGTTTCGAGAGTTCATGTGGCGCGGCATCCAGGAGATTGGCGGGATCGAACCCAATCGTGACCAATGGGACGCCTTCGCCCCGCGCCTGAGCTACTTCGGCGGTGATCTCGGCAGCGCTGAAGACGTCAGTGTGCTGGGCAGGCATCTGGATGAGATTGAGGGCGGCGACCCACATGCCAACCGCCTCTTCTACCTGTCCATCACGCCCGCCATCTTTGAACCGGCCGTCACCAGCCTCAACGCCTGCGGCCTCGTGGAAGAGTCTCCTGAGACCGGCTGGCGTCGAGTCGTCGTTGAGAAGCCCTTCGGGCGTGATCTGGCAACTGCCAATGCGCTGAACAGAACAATTCACCGGGTTTTCCGGGAGGAGCAGGTCTACCGCATCGATCACTACCTGGGCAAGGAGACGGTTCAGAACCTGCTCGTCTTACGTTTCGCCAACGCCATCTTTGAGCCAATCTGGAACCGCAACTACGTGGACAATGTGCAGATCACCGTCGCGGAGTCGGTGGACGTCGGTGAGCGAGCAGGCTATTACGACCAGTTCGGTGTCGTGCGAGACATGATCCAGAATCACCTGCTGCAGGTGCTCGCCCTCGTGACGATGGAACCGCCCGTCACGCTTGAGGCGGATTCACTTCGGGACAAGAAGGTTGAGGCGCTGCGGGCGATCCGTCCCTGGACAGCGTTAGAGGCGGCGCGCAACGCTGTCCGCGCCCAGTACATCGGCTATCGTGACGCCCGTGGCGTTGATCCCCATTCGGCCACGCCCACGTACGCGGCCATGCGACTCTACCTGGACAACTGGCGGTGGCAGGGCGTGCCGTTCTACTTGCGCTCCGGCAAGGCGATGGCGCGAAAGTCATCCGAGATTGCAATCGAGTTTCGCGCCCCGCCGCATCGCATCTTCCCCGCGAACCCCATGTGGGGCCCCCTGGCCAATATTCTGACGTTGCGCCTCCAGCCGGATGAGGGCGTCCATCTGCGGTTCGCCGCCAAGCTGCCTGACCAGGGCATGGCAGTGCGGCCCGTGGACATGGACTTCTTCTACGGTACGGAGTTTGGCACGGAGGACCTGCCGGAAGCCTACGAGCGGCTGCTGCGCGACGCCCTGGACGGCGATGCGTCCCTTTTCATCCGGAACGACCACATTGAAGAGGCGTGGAAGATCGTTGATCCGCTGCTGGAGGCATGGGAAGACTCCATCTCTCACCCCGTGCAATGGTACGAGCCCGGCACGTGGGGCCCGGAAACGGCCGACGCGCTCCTGTCCCAGGATGGGCGCTCATGGGCGTCCGTCGGTGAGCGGCATGGACGCATCAGCGACTGAGATTGAAATAGCAATCCTGCCGGACGCGACGGCCGTTGCCCGCGCCGTGGCCGGCATCGTCGCGGCATCGTCACAGAAGGCAGATGACGACTTCTCAATCGCACTTTCCGGGGGACAAACACCGCGCCTCCTGTATGAAACACTCGCATCGGAACCGTATCTCTCCCGGCTTGACTGGGACAAGTGGAACGTGTGGTGGGGTGACGAGCGAGCAGTGCCCCCCACCGATGAGATGAGCAATTATCGCCTGGCCGCTGAGGCCATGATGGACAGGATTCCCGTCCCCCCGGAGCGTGTGCACCGCATCCACGGCGAGATTGGGTCCCGAGCTGCAGCACTCTCATATGAGACTGAGATCCGACAACACTTCGGCGGAGAGATGCCGCAGTTCGATCTGATCCTGCTGGGACTGGGGGAGGATGGGCATACCGCATCGCTGTTCCCGGGAACGCAGGCCCTGCAGGAAACGCCTCTTGCGGTTGTTCCCAGCGTCGCCCCCTGGCCTCCGCGTGATCGGGTAACACTATCCCTCCCGGCCATCAACGCCGCGCGACGAGTCGTGTTCATCGTTGTTGGTCGAGAGAAGGCGCACGCCCTGCGCATGGTTATTGCCGCGGACCAGGAGGATGCCCAGCAACCGCCCGCAGCATTGGTACGTCCCGTTGGAGGCGCAGCGCAATTCGTGGTGGATGAGGCCGCGGCGCTGTTTCTGACGGGAGCGCCGGCACAATAAGGAACCCATCTGAATCTGTACAATGCGTATAGTCCTGACATGACGACTAACTCAAACGGCTATAAGAACATCGGTGATTACGGCCTCATTGGAGACCGCCACTCCGCCGCTCTTGTCGGCATCGACGGCTCAATTGATTGGTGTGCCTTTCCCCGTTTCGACTCGGCAAGCGTGTTTGCCGCCATCCTCGATAGCAAAAACGGCGGGCGCTTTGCCATCACGCCATCGGAGCTCTACACGGGCGGACAGCACTACTTGAAAGACTCCAATGTGCTGGAGACGCAGTTCGTCACACGCACGGGCTCATCCACATTGACAGATTTCATGCCATTCTTCCGGCGTCCGGACCTTTCATGGGTTGCGCACGGATGCATCATCCGCGTTCTGCGCTGTACATCCGGCGCCATCCCCATGCGCATTTCCTATGAGCCACGGCCTGACTACGGGCGCTCGTCGGAGACGTTGTGGGAACGCAACGGCAAGCTCGTCATCAAGGACGAGGACTATGAGTTGATCCTCGAGACCACGCAGCCCCTTGAGATCAACGAATCCGGCGACGGCGCATACGCTGAGGTTCTCCTGACGGAGGGGATGGAGGCCGTGTTCATTGTGCGGCACGTGCTGGAGGGCCATGAAGAGGCCATTCCGTCCGCCCTCGCCTTCGTCATGTGGGATGAACTGCTGAAACTAACGGACTCCTACTGGCGCAACCTCTCGATGACCGTCAACTACACCGGCCCGTATCGTGACATCGTCGTGCGGTCGTATCTCGTCCTTCACCTGCTGGTCTATATCCCGACTGGCGCGATTGTCGCCGCACCCACCACCTCCATACCGGAATGGATAGGAGGCAGCCGTAACTGGGACTACCGCTTTACGTGGCTGCGGGACGCGGCCTTCACCGTGGATGCCCTGATGCACCTTGGTCACACCGAGGAGGCCGTCGAGTTCTTCGAATGGCTGGCACAGGCCTGCGGTCTCAGTGACGACTCACTCGAATGGGACCACGAGGAGGAGGAACACCTCCACATCCTTTACCGCATCGACGGCGAGACGGATCCAACGGAAGAGGAAATCCCCAACCTGGAAGGCTACAGAGGCTCAGGCCCTGTTCGAATCGGCAACGGCGCGTACGACCAGATCCAACAGGACGTTTACGGAGAGCTCCTCGCCAGCGCACACCTGCTCGCCACACACGGCGAGGAAGTGACCGCGGCACACTGGGACGTCGTCAAGACCCTCGCCAACCTCGCCGTCCAGGAATGGCGTGAACCGGACAGCGGCATCTGGGAGGTGCGTGGCGGTCCCTTCCATTTCGTCACGTCCAACGCCCTCTGCTGGGTTGCACTTGATCGCGCGATCAAGTTGGGCGAAATGTATGTGCCCGATGACCCGGACATTGCACAGTGGCGAGTGGAAGCGGAGGCCATCAAGGCAGAAGTGCTGGACAAGGGCTGGAGCGAGGAAAAGAAGGCATTCGTCCAACACTATGAATCCGACGCCATGGATGCGGCCACTCTCCTGCTGCCGCTCCTGGGCTTCATCGACTTCAATGACCCGCGTTTCCTCTCCACTCTCGAACGAATCGAGATGGAGTTGCGCCACGGGCCCTTCGTCAGTCGGTACCGGACAGACGAGACGGACGACGGCGTCTTCGGCCCGGAGGGCGCGTTCACGCTGTGCAGCTTCTGGCTTGTTCAGGTGCTCAGCCATGTTGGTCGTCGCGGCGAGGCGACGCGCATGTTCAATGAACTGCTCACGTATGCCAACCACCTGGGACTGTTCGCAGAGATGATCGACCCCCGAAGCGGCCTCGCCTTGGGCAACTTCCCCCAAGCATTCACCCACATCGGCCTCATACTGGCGGCGCTGGAATGCACGTGGCACGAGGATGACCCCGAAGAGGGTGAACATCGCGAACACCATGACCACGCCACCCACGCCGACCACGATCACCACGGAGACTGAAGACCGGGCAGCGAGATTCCGTTCAGGAAACCGCCGCCGTCATTCGGCGTCGGGGTTCTCCGCAGCCGGTTCCGGCTCGTTCTCCGGGACGGTTGGGCTATCGACGTTCCACTGTTGGCGGAAATGGACGATGATGTCCCTTCCCATCGCGACTAGTGGTGGCCCGAGGATCACTCCCCAAAGACCGAAGAAGTAGCTACCAAGAACAAATACCAGGATCACAGCTATCGGGTGCATGTTGAGCGATTTCGCCTGTATACGGGGCGCCAAAAGGGTGTTCTCCACCAATTGAATGGCTACATAGAATAAGAGAACCCACAGCACCTTGTCGGGTTCTGTCGCCAGAGTCACAAGCACACCGGCTGCCCCGCCGATGAAAGGTCCGATAAGGGGAATGAGCTCCGTTAGTCCGGCAACGATTCCAAGGAGCAACGCGAAGGGGATGTCCAACAGCAGGAGCCCCACAGTCACGATGGCTCCGATCACCGCCCCTAGAGTGAGCTGGCCTCGCAAATATCCACCCAAAGTGCGATCTGCTATCTCGAGCGTGCTGCGCAAATGAGGGCGCAGGGCGGCGGGGAAAGGAGCGTACAGAGATTCCCGGATCGACTCGGAATCCTTGATCAGGTAGAAGACCAGGATGGGGGCTGTCGCCAGGCTCAAGATAAAGCCAAGAGAACCCGTGACGGCCCCCAGGCTCTGCTGTGCAATGTTGCCGGCGGCGCTGCCGATAATGCCTCCCGAGTCAGCCAGGAATTGCTCTATTGTGGCCCGCGTATCGTCTGAAACAGTGTCAACATACAATTCCACCCAGCCTTCCACCGTGACACGGGCTTTGCTGATCAGCTCAGGGAATTCGTCGGCGAACTCCCGGCCTTGTTCGATGGTGGGTGGAACCACCAGGATTAAGCTCCCCGCAAATGCCACTACGGCCGCAAGGAAGATTGCCGCGACAGCGACAGAGCGTGTCCGTTCCGGGCGATCATGCCACCACGGTATTCCGCGCTCGACACGCCGGGCTGCAGGCATCAGCACGTAGGCAAGCACGGCGCTGAGGCCAAAGACGAGCAGCGCAGTATTGAGCAAAAAGAGAACTAGTAGAACGGTGATCAGTACAACGGCATACGCGACCAACCAGGGGCGATCCCCCGACAAGACTCGACGCGCGCCGGCCTCAATTGTCATGCCGCCTCACCATATTGGTGGTGTACCGACTGTGGCCACATGGTACATCATGACGGTGATATCCCATGTATCTGTTCAGTACTATTCCAACTTGGAACTTGAACAAAAGTCGGATGTCGATCAGAGCCCGCCACGCGCCAGCACAATTCCCAGGACGATCACGAATAGCGCAATGAGGGCAATCCCCTCCACCCGCACTATGCGGCGGTTCGTCCATGCGACAAGGAAAAGCGCCGCCGTGGCCGCCGCCAGCACCGGAACCTCAAAGCTGTACAGTTCACTGTCTATTGGCAGAGTTGAAACCGTGGCGGTCAGCCCCAACACCCCCAACAGGTTGAAGATGTTGGATCCGACCACGTTTGCAACGGCAATCTCACGCTCTCCGTGGTAGGCGGCCACCGCCGTCGTCACGATCTCGGGGAGACTTGTCCCGATCGCCACGATGGTCAGGCCGATCGCCACATCGCTCAGGCCAACACGTTCTGCAATGCCGACTGATCCCTCCACCGTCAGCGCTGAGCCGAGCGCGAGCGCGCCAATCCCTACAAGCAGAAGAGTGATTTCGCGGGCGATTCCCCACCGGGATAACGGGTCACGCGCGCGGGTGAATTCCTCGCCGCCGTGAGGCACCTCCTTCTCTCGGTGCCGCAGCAGGGAAAGCGCCACGAAGATGATGAGCCCGACAAACAGGGCCGCGCCGACAACATGCCCAATCATTCCGCTCAGGCCCGCAAGGATAACCGCCGCCGTGGCGACACCCAGCACGGGCATCTCCCAGCGCAGCAGGCTCGGATGGACGTCCATAGGGCGTATCAGCGATGCGATGCCCAACACCAGCAGCACGTTTGTGATGTTTGAGCCGAAGGCGTTGCCTACCGCCAGCCCGCCGGATCCCTCCAGCGCGGCTGCCATGCTCACCGACAGTTCAGGCGCTGAGGTGCCGAGCGCAACAACCGTCGCGCCGACGATCAGGGGTGAGATGCCGAATGCCAATGACAGCCGCGCCGCCGCCTTGACCAGCAGCCACCCGCCGGCAAGAAGCACGGCAAGCCCCGCCGCCGTCACCGCCACGTCGAAGACCACTGACGTCATGCGGCCTAATCCTGCTCAGCTACGCGTGGTCTCTGCCGGGCCTCGCTGCGGATGGCAAGATAGGCGCCCACCAGAAGCAGCGCCCCGCCCGGAATCACGGTCCACGCCGGAATCTCCCCCAGCACGGGAATGGCCGCCAGTGCCGCGATGACCGGCTCGGCGCGCACTGCAAGCGTGATGTTCACGGCCGGCCAATGCCCCAGCGCCCAATTGATCAGTGAATGCCCGATGACCTGCGGCACAAGCGCCGCCACCGCCATCCAGAAATACGACTCCGCCGGCAGCCCCAGCATCTGTGAGCCGCTCGCGACGGCTCCAACAATCAGCACCACTGCCGCCACCGCGTAAACGACCGCGATATATGGCAGCGTCGGGATGCTGCTGCGGACCCGTCGACCAACCAACAGGTAGCCCGCCACCGCAACCGCGCCCGCGAGGGCCAGCGCATCGCCGTACAGGTGCCGCTCGCCCTCCGCCCAATCACCAGCCGCGATAATGACCCCGCCCACGAGGCTCACGATGACGGCGGCCGTCGTCAGCCACCCCAGCCTGTCGGACAGATAGTAATGACCTGCCACTGCCACGAAGATCGGCGTCGTCGTGACAAACAGGACTGAACTCGCCACGGACGTGTGAGACAGCGACGTAATCCATAGAGCAAAATGCGCCGCCAAAAACACGCCGGAGGCCACCAGCAGTAACAGGTCGGGCCGCCGTATCGTCACAAACTGATGGCGCGCCGCCACGCCCGCCATGACCCCAACGACAATCGCGGCGATGCCCATGCGATACGCCGCCACCGTGAGAGGCGGCGCGTCCGCCAACCGGATAAAGATCGCCGCCAATGACATGCTAAGCACGCCAACGCCGACGCCAAGATAAACCCTCACACCCAATAGGGTACGCCGCCTAGATACCCAACGCGCCGCCCCTAGCCCCCCAACCCCGCCACGCGGTGGATCAACTCCATGTCCAGGTGTTCCCGGACAAACGCCGCCAACTTGTCGTACTCGGCGCTTTGGTCGATCTCGTTGCCGGACTCAGGCAAGGACACGCCCTTGCGGCTGGCAAGCCACGAGAGCATGGAGCGTCGAAGCTCCCTGTTGTGGAAGAGACCGTGCAGATAGGCTCCCATCGTGAGCCCCTCCTCATCCAGCGCCCCGTCCGGCAGCGAGACATCCCGCCCGGAACGCGTTTCAATCATGAATGGACTCGCCGAAGCCTCTCCCTTCGTGACGCCCATGTGTATCTCATAGGCCTTGACCGGCGCGCCATCGCTTCCGCCCAGAATGCCCAGCCCCTCAACCACCCGCCCCGACACCTGGTGAGTCGCCTTGTCTCCAAGAAACGTCGTCGTGACGGGAAGCAGCCCGAGGCCGCTCGCCGACGGTCGAGGCGACTCAATACCGTCCGGGTCGAGCAACTCTCTCCCCAGCATCTGGTAACCGGCGCAAATGCCAACTACCGGCGTCCCCGCCTCTCGCGCCGCAACAATGCGACCGGCCAGCCCCTGTTCCTTGAGCCAATCGAGGTCCGCCATCGTCGTCTTGCTGCCGGGAATGATGATCAGGTCAGGCGCGCCAAACTGCTCATCCCGCTCAACAAAGCGCAGGCGGACGCCGCGCTCCTGCCGCAAGGGATCAAAGTCGTCGAAATTGGCCAGGTGGGGCAGCCGCATCACTGCGATATCGAGAGCCTCGCCGCCGGAATCCGCCTCCCCCTCCGGCAGCCCCAGCGTGTCCTCCTCCGGAACGTGAATATCAAAGAAATGGGGAAGAACGCCGGCCACCGGAACCCCCGTCAACTCCCGCAGCTGCTCGCGACCGGGGTCGAACAGAGACATATCCCCGCGGAACTTGTTGACGACGAGCGCCTTGACCAAGGAGCGTTCCTCCGGCTCCAGCAGCGCCATCGTGCCGACCAACTGCGCGAACACCCCTCCCCGCTCAATATCCGCAACCAGCAACACCGGCGAGTTCGCATAGAGAGCGATACTCATATTCACGATGTCGAACTGCCGAAGATTGATCTCCGCCGGGCTGCCCGCCCCTTCCATCACAACCACGTCGTAGTCCCGCCGCAACGTATCCAACGACGTTGTCACGACATCCCACAGCGCCGCCTTACGGTCATAATAGGAACGTGCGGAGAGCGTCATCTCCGGGCGGCCCAGCACCACCACCTGTGAACGGCTGTCGGCCTCAGGCTTCAGCAACACCGGGTTCATCTCCACACGCGGCGCAACCATCGCCGCCGCGGCCTGCACGGCCTGCGACCGCCCGATCTCCCCGCCGTCCGGTGTCGCGTACGAATTCAGCGACATATTCTGCGCCTTGAACGGCGCGACCGAGTACCCTTCCTGCGCAAATATCCGGCACAAGGCGGCCGTCAGAACGGACTTCCCCGCATGGGACGATGTCCCCTGCACCATGATGACCTTGGCCAACTCCCCGCTACTTCCCAAGCCTTACCCCCAGTCCGCCCACAATAACAAGAACACCACCCCGCCGCCCCCAAGATTCAGAGGTGGCGCTTCGGCGTGCGAGGGTCTACGCTCTGCGTGAGTGGAGCAACCGCCGCACGGGATTGCCTGAACCACCCCGAGACATCCGCAGGGCAGGGCCGAAAGAAGGTGAGTGAACCATGAAGAAGTACGCAATCAGCAAGCCGGAAGCCGTGGCGCTCATGATTGGGCCCATCCTGGCCCTTGGATTCTTCCTGCTGGAGCCGGGCGGCGTGCTCATCGACTCCAAAGACTCGACGGATCACATGGGGAAAGTCACCGCCTTCGTGGAGAACAGCGCCCTCTCTCACGTCGTGGCGTTAGTGGTGCCATTCGCACTGGTGTTGGCCCTCTACGGGTTCGCCGGCCTCCACAGGGTGATCGACAAGAACGACCTGTTTGACGGCTTGGCGCGACTCGGCATCGTGAGCCTCATCATTGGCGGTGTTGGCTGGATCATGGTTCAGGGCCTCGCCCACGTCATGGCGAATACGGACCTTGGCTCGGAATCAGAGGTGAGCGCAGCCCTGTCGCTGTATTCGGTTGATGTCGGCCTCACACTCATCTCCAGCCTCGCCGTCTCACTCGGCCTGGTCGCGTTCAGCCTGGGCGTGGCGATGGAGGAGGACGCCGGAATACACAGGATTCTCGCCTTGGTGATTACTGTCGTGTCACTCGTATCTGTCGTGGCGCTCATTATCGGGCATAGCCAGGCCAACGAGACGATGGTCGCCATCGGCCGAGCGTGCTACTTCCCATGGGTGTTCTGGATGGTTCTCTTGGGCGCGCGGCTCCTGAACCCCGATGCCGCCAACGCACCAGTAATTGCAGGAGAAGACTAAAGCTATGCCTGAAATGCAAGCGCCGGAACAGATTACCCCGCAGAGCATCGACGACTACCTTGATGTCATGAGCAAAGCCGTCTTTCAGTCTGGCATCTCATGGCGTGTCGTCGAGAGCAAGTGGTCTGGCACGCGGGAGGCATTCCACAACTTCGACGTAGAACGCGTCGCCGATTTAACCCCGGATGATGTCGACGCGCTAGCCACGGACACCCGGATCATCCGTAATCGCAGAAAAATTGAGGCCATTAAGGGCAACGCCGAGCGGATGCTCGACCTCGAGAAAGAGTATGGGTCCTTCCAGAGCTATCTGCGTTCGCAGCCCAGCTACACCGACTTGGTGAAAGACCTGCGCAAGAATTTCAAGTTCCTTGGCGACACGGGCGCTTACTACTTCCTGTACGTCGTTGGAGAGGAAGTCCCCCCGCACGAAGAAGTGATGGGCAACCGCTAACCCCGTTTTTCGATGCAGCTCTCCTGATCCCGCCACCCATAAGTTGGAAAGAATCTGCTTGGGTGACCTCAAGAACCGTCATGGGAATGAGGGCACGCTCCCTGACAGGCAGGTGATGAATGACGGGCGGGTTAGAGGCCGTTGTTTGGTGGCTACGGCTTGGTAGCGATGCACTCCCCGAAGCCAATGGCAGCGGTGGCGCTCGGCTTGGTCTTCCACTCGTCAAGGTCTCGCCGCCACTGCTCAAACTGTTCTTTCGTCGCAAATCCAAACATAGTGGCAGCTTCGATCACTCGCGGCGTAAAGAACCAGTCCAGGGAAAACCCGTGGAAGAATGCGATGTCATCCTCATGTGTGAAGAAATCGAAGGACGCGGAAGCAACCGGACTGACAAACCCGGCCTGGAGGAAAGCATCCTTCAATTCGCGTCCCATGTTCGGGTGTCCCCCATTTGCCTCTAAAAGGCTCATGAATGTCCGCCATCCCTCATCGTCCCAGTCAGGCGCCATGAAAGATGAGCCTCCGTTCATTTCCCGCGCGCCGATAAGTCCACCCGGCTTGAGCACGCGCTTCACTTCCGCAAGCGCCTTCTGCGTGTCCGGCACGTGCGTCAACAACGTATGGCAATGGGCGACGTCAAAGTAGCCATCCTCAAAGGGCAGGTCGGTGACATCGCCAACGTGAAATGTGGCATTGGCGTGGCCGCCTGCCTGCGCAGCCGCTCGCGCGATGCCGATCTGGGATTCCTCCATATCAATGCCGTGAAACTCCCCCGGCTCAATAGCGCGCGCAAGGCCGACAGAAATCGTGCCAGGCCCGCAGCCAAAATCTAAGACGCGCATGCCGGGCTCCAGTTTCGGGAGCAGGTACGCCGCGTGACTCTCCGCCTTGCGTCGATCCAGCAACTGCATGAAGTCCTCGCCGTAGCCCATCGTGTATTCAGGCGAGTGCTGTTCAGTCATGTCGTGTACTCCTAAAGAAAGGGAACATTCTTCCGGACACCGGTCTCCACCGTATAACATCTCCATCCCCCTCTGTCATTCCCGCGAAGGCGGGAATCTGAATCTCACTGTGCCAACCATACACGCGCGAAAGTTCCTCCTTGACACCTGTATGAAGTGATATAAACTAGTTTGTATTGCAAACTAAAGCAGGGAATCGACAGATGGGATCGGCCCGAATGAGGACGAGGAGGATGTGATGCAATCAACAGCCGGAGACGGCGGAGAGCTGTCTCCCCAGCAGGGATGGGAGGACATCCACGCCACGATGGACCAGCTCCGCAGCTCCATGTACGTGGCCGGAACAGCGACGATACTGCTCGTGTGGGGCGCAGTAATCTCGCTGGGCTACTTCGCGGAATATTCATTCACGACGTTCCTTGAAGAAATGGCCGCCGACAGGCCATGGATCAGGGCCCCGCTGTGGACGGGTTTGGTGGCGGTGGGCATGGTGGCCAGCGCGGTCATCGGCAGTCGGGCTAGCCGGGGAACCGGCGCGGGCGCGGCAGCCAGATCCGCTGGCATCCGCACGTTCCTGTTCTGGCTCACCATCGGCATCGCCGCGTTCGTGATGCCCGCCGCGCTCGGCCTCTGGGAGGAGGGCAATGCTCAACAGATCGGCGGCGTGTCCATCGGCATCGCGATGCTCGGCTACATCCTCTTCGGCATCATGCACCGGCCGATCATCGCCGTCCTGGGGCTCGCGTTCTTGGCGGCGTACTTCGTTCCCTACGCGCTGGCAGGCGATGCCGCTCTCCTCTACTCCGCCATCCTGACCTTGGCGACGGCCGCCGCAGGCTGGGCGCTCATCCGCCGGAGCGACACCCTGTGACGACAAACGGCGCCCAGGACCTCGACGAGACGATCCACCAACCAACCCGCCTCCGCATCATGACGCTCCTTGCCGCGCAGGGGACCGATGACCGTGTCGCCTACGGCTACGTCCAGAAGGAACTGGCGCTGACCGGCGGAAACCTCACAATCCACCTGCGCAAACTGGAGGAGGCGAGCTACGTCGCCATCACAAAAGAGTTCATCGACGCGAAGCCCCGCACCTGGATCCAAACGACAGAGACAGGCCGTGACGCCTACGCCCGCTACCTCGACAACCTCCGCCAAACCCTAAACCTGCCAGCCCCCCAACCCCGCCGTCCCCTGTCATTCTGAGCGCAGCGAAGAATCTAAAGTCGCGTCCCGTGTTCCGTCATGTACATGCGCAACAAAATCTCTGGATTCTTCACTCTGCTGCGCTCCGTTCAGTTGGTGATGTGGCGTCAGCCGCTGAGGCCGGAGGAATCGCCTAGACGAGGCTGGCATAAGGAAGCGACGTCATTCTCCAATCGAGAGTCAAGGTTTCAAGCCCCGCCCGCGTATAGTCGTCCGCAATGAGCCTGTCCAGCAGACCGGGTCCGCTTGACGATTCCAGAGCATCAATGATGGCGTGCCCGTTCTGGGGGACAACAAGACCACTCGACAGCGTTCGCGCGAGCGCAGCCCGCGCGTCGGGCTTGGTAATCCCATAGTGGTGTTGCAGCGTCATGTACGCCTCGCCCACCACCTGGTTTGACGCCTGAATCTCCTGACCGTCGGCGATTAGCGATTCAAGACGTTCAACGCAGCGCGCATAGATATCAGGAGGATCCCCGATCGCGAGTCGAACGAGAACGGAGGTATCAATCCCGATACGGCGTCGGATCATAGCCCTCATCCCGGAACGTGCTGATGTCCAGTGGCGGCGTGCCCGGCTTGATCTTGTCCCGCAGCGTCCCCAGCTTCGAATAGTCGATGCGCCGCGGCTTCAGCAGGTAGCCGTCAGGACCCTCCTGCAGCTCGATCTGATCGCCCGGCTTGACCCCAAGCTCATCCAACACCCTGGCCGGGAACGTAACCTGCCGCTTGGAAGTAACCTTGACGAACATCTCGATACTCCTTACCGCCAATCTACCGAAGTAAGGCACTCCGGTCAAACCCACCCGCCGAACCAATCCCCCTTACCGCATCCTCGTCCCACGCCGGATCCTTGCTCCTCTTTCTTCCTGCTGCCTGCGTGGTGAGGAAATGGCTGCGATTGTGACAGCGTCAAATTGCAGGGGATCAAAGGACTGTAGTACTTGTATTTGTAGTACTTGTATTTAAGGAGAGTGGCGACTCGTTGAAGGTGAAGCGTGGACTAAACCGGGAGCGCGTCGGCTGTGGCAGACCCTGCTGCGAGCGGCTCCGGGGGAGGTTGCGGACACCTTGGAGGGTATAGACAGTCCGCGCTACTGCATGGTAATTTATTCGGGAGCTATGCCCGAGAGGAGGATGGGCAATACTTGTGTGTCTCTCATTGGGCGTGATTAGCTATGGCATCAGTAGTGCCTAAAGGGCCGAAAGGTAGGAATAATGCGTATGTCTCACCGTTCTGAAACGCCAGGGAACGCCCCGGTGGCCAATGATTTGCTCTCAAGCGTTAAGCGCGCGCTTGGTGCAGGGCTTCCTGGTCGAGACTCTCATACGGGCAGCCCGGTTCCTTCTCTACTCAGTGCGAGAGCGCTGCCGGGTTTCTCCATTCTCAAACTTGCGCTACTAGCCACCTTGGCCTTTGGCCTGATGTTCGCCGTAAGCGGCGGTCTGGTCGGAGCACAGGACGCCGGTGCCATCGAATACGCTGAGAACGATACAGGCGCAGTTGCGACGTTCACGGCGACAGACCCGGAGGAAGAGGACATAACCTGGAGTCTGACCCATGAGGGCACCGCAGACTTCAAGATTACCGGCGGCGTGCTCGAGTTCATTTCGCCGCCGGACTTCGAGGCTCCCGCTGGTGGCGCATCTGATGACTCCAACACCTACACAGTCACCGTCAATGCCTCTGCGGGAACATCGGACGTGGCCACGATATCGACCGTCAGTCGTGAAGTCACCGTGAACGTCACGAACGTTGACGAGCCCGGCTCTATCATGCTTTCCACGTTGCAACCGCAGGTGGAAATAGCGATCACCGCTACGCTAAGCGATCCCGACAATCCTGACCAAACTGCCGTCCCATTAACAGAGTTGGAGTGGGAATGGCTGCGAGGCCAGGACGTCATCGCAGGCGCGACTGGCGCGACCTACACGCCCAGAACTACCGATGTCGGCTCCGTGCTGACGGCGAGGGCGACCTATAAGGACGCCCAGGACGCAGACAACAACAAGACCGCCGAGATTGAATCGGCACACATGGTCCGCGCGACGCCTGCTTCGCAGACCGCCCCTACATTCCTGGATCAGGACCCGGATAATACCGGGAATCAGCAGACGCGGATGGTGGCGGAGAACACGCCCGCGGGTCAGGATATCGGAGCAGCCGTCGAGGCGACTGACCCTGGTGACGTACTGACCTATTCGCTGAGCGGCACTAATGCGGATCTGTTCGCCCTCGACCGTGCAACGGGCCAGTTGAGGACAAAGGGCGCGTTGAACCGGGAGACCATAGGTGATCCCTTTACGCAAACGGTCATAGTCACCGCCACAGACCCGTGGGGGGCTTCCGCCACGGTCACAGTTACCCTTTCGGTCACGAACGTGGATGAAGCGCCGGCGATCGCCGCTAATGCGACCACGGCCATCACTTCCCCCGAGGGCACTACCGCTGCTCCTCTCACCCTAACTACGGCGCTGGCGACCTACACGGCCACGGAGCCCGAGACCGAGGCCATGACCTGGAGTTTGTCCGGGGCTGACGCCGCGACGTTCAACATTGGCAATCAGACTGGCGCCACACCCGGAGAGTTGACCTTCAAGGCCCAGCCGGACTTCGAGTCCCCCGGAGACGCGAACACGGACAACGTCTACGAGGTCACGGTGGTGGTTTCAGACCCCGCCCGGAACAGTGATGAAGTGGCCGTACGGGTCACGGTGACAAACGTGGCGGAGACGGGAACGATAACATTCTCGTCGCTGCAGCCGAAGACCGGCATCCCGCTGACGGCGTCGCTGACTGATCCTGACGGCGGCATCACCAACCTCGAGTGGCAGTGGGAGAATGGCGGTACCGAAATCGAGGATGCGACATCTGCCACGTACACTCCGGTTGTGGGCGACATTACCGACACGCTGACGGTGACCGCGACCTACAGAGACAACTCGCTTGCGGCCGGCGCAGCTGCCATCACGCTGGAATCGGCGACAACACCTGCCGTCGTGGCCGACACGGACAACAAGGCCCCGGTATTCCCGGATCAGGACACTGAGATGGATGGCCGGCAAACAGACCAGGAGCGGATGATCGCCGAACTCACCGATGCAAGAGCCCCCACCCCGGCCGGCACTACCATTGGCGATCCGGTCGCTGCTGAAGTGGATAACACGCTCACCCCGGGTGGAACTGAGGTACCGGACGTACTGACGTACTCCTTGGGTGGAACGGACGCGGCGTCGTTCAGCATCGCCCGAAACACTGGCCAGTTGAGCACCAAGGCAGCTTTGAACTATGAGACCAAGCAGTCCTACTCGGTGACGGTCACGGCGACGGATCCCGGTGGCCTTAGCGCCACTGTCAACGTCACGATTAAGGTGAATGACATTAACGAAGACCCGGTGCTGACCGGAGAGGCGCCGGCACAGTACGCAGAGAATGGCACGGCGCCGGTCACCACATTCAGAGCCACCGACCCTGAAGGGGAGGATATTGTTTGGACTCTGACTGGCACCGATGAGCAAGACTTCACGATCGTTGGTGGAGTGCTGCGCTTCGCAAGCTCGCCGAACTTCGAGGCGGCGGCGGATGCCAACACCGACAACACCTATGAAATCACGGTCAACGCCTCCGATGGGACCAACAGTGCCACGGAGGATCTCACCATCGCGGTGACCAACGTTGAAGAACCCGGCACAGTCACGCTCTCGACACTGCAACCGCAGGTGGGAGTGTCGATTACCGCCGAGCTGAATGACGTCGACGCCGGCGGCACGACCGCCAACCCCACATGGATGTGGCTCCGGGGCGGCAGTGTCATCGTGGGCGCCACCACCGACAGGTACCAGCCCGAAGATGGCGACGTTGGCTCTGTGCTGACGGCGAAGGCGACTTACACGGACGCCGAGGACGCGGTTACCAACAAGACCGCGCAAGGCCGTTCTTCACGCGCGGTGCGCAGGGCGCCCACCGGCGGGACCAGTGCCCCAGTGTTCCCGGACCAGAACCCATCAACTGAAGCTGTGGAAACGGAGCAGACGCGGATGGTGGCGGAGAACACGCCTGCGGGGCGAAACATCGGAGGGCCGGTGAATGCCTCTGACCGCGGTGATGTGCTGACCTACTCGCTGAGTGGCGCTGATGCGGGTCTGTTCGCCCTCGACCGTGCGACAGGCCAGTTGAGGACTAAGGGCGCGTTGAACCGGGAGGCAAGTGGTGGAGACTCACACACGGTCATAGTCACCGCCACAGACCCCGGAGGACTAACGGCTACCTCGGAGGTGACCATCACGGTCACGAACGTGGACGAGGCGCCGGCGATCAGCACTACAGGTTCAGAATTCAGGGACATCAGTTCCGATGAGGGCACTGCTGCTACTCCTCTTGACCTAGCCACGGCACTGGCGACCTATGCCGCCACGGAGCCCGAGGACGAGGACATGACTTGGAGCTTGTCAGGGGCTGACGCCGGGACGTTCAACATCGGCAATCAAGACGGAGGCACACCCGGTGTGTTGACCTTCAAGGCCCAGCCGGACTTCGAGTCTCCCGGAGACGCGAACTCGGACAACGTCTACGAGCTCACGGTGGTGGTCTCAGACCCCGCTAAGAACAGTGATGAGGTGGCCGTACGGGTCACGGTGACCAACGTGGCGGAGACGGGAACGATAACCTACTCGTCGTTGCAGCCGAAGGCTGGCATCCCGCTGACGGCAACGCTCAACGATCCTGATGGCGGCATCACTGGCCTCATGTGGCAGTGGACGAATGGTACCGACGGCGCCATCAAGGATGCGACATCTGCCACCTACACGCCGGTTGCGGGCGACATTGGCGACACGCTGACGGTGACCGCAACCTACAGGGACGGCTCGCTTGCGGCCAGCGCCGCTGCCATCGAACTGGAATCGGCGGCAACGCCTGCTGTCGTGGCCGACACGGACAACAAGGCGCCGCGCTTCCCGGACCAGGACGCGGCGACGGAAGGCCGGCAAACAGACCATGAGCGGTCGGTCCCGGAGAACTACGCAACGGGAGACTCCTACGGTGACCCGGCAGTGAGTCACCCGAACATAGGCGCTCCGGTCGCAGCTGAAGTGGACAACACGCTGGCCCCCGACGGCACTGCGACAGCGGACACGCTGACGTACTCACTCGGCGGGACAGATGCGGCGTCGTTCAACATCGTCCGTGCGTCTGGCCAGCTTGAGGCGAAGTCGGCCCTGGACAAGGAGATGAAGGACACCTACACGGTCACGGTCACCGCCACTGATCCGGGCGGCCTCAGCGCCACCGTCAACGTCACCATCACGGTGACAAACGTGGACGAACCGCCGACGATCATGGTTGGAGGCTTGGCCATATCCGGAGACCGCAGCGTGGAAGTGGTGGAGGGGACGACCGCAGTCGCCAGCTACACCGCTACGGGCCCGAATGCGGCGAACACCGCTTGGACGCTATCGGGAGACGACGCAGGAGCCTTGAGCATTGATCGCGCAAGCGGCGTGCTGACCTTGGCTGCGATGCCCGACTTCGAAGCTCCGGCGGACGCCGACATGGACAACGTCTACACGGTGACCGTGGAAGCCGATGACGGTACCTACTCCAGCACCCGCGACGTGACCGTCACGGTCACCAACGAGCCGGAAGATGGTACGCTTACCGTGCCGTCTGCCCCCATGGTGGACACGCCGGTAATGGCAGAGCTGGACGACCCCGATGGGGTTACTCCGGGCAGCGAGGTTTGGGTGTGGGAAAGCGAGAACTCGGATGGCACTTTCAGCGTCATTTCCGGGGCAACCACGGCTAGCTACACACCCGTGGCAGCCGACCAGGGCAAGATCCTGCGAGTGACGGTGACCTACACGGACGGCTTCGACGCTGACAACGAGTTGACGTTGACTGAGGAGACGGGCGCGGTGGCCGCCGCTGACCCACTGCTTGCCGAGTACGATCCGAACGGTGACGGCACGATAGAGAAGGAAGACATGAGGAGAGCGGTAGGCAAGTTCTTCGCAATTCCGCAAACGCTGTCGACGGACGACATGCGGAGACTGGTAGGCATCTACTTCTCGTAAGAAGAAGCTGGAAGAGTGAAACTGCGGCGGGGCTGGACTGCGGAATAGGCGTCCGCCCCGCCGCGTTGTATGAGGCAATTCAGGAGAGCATAGGACTACCATGAAGAGATTGCTGAAGATTGCTGTGGTGACCGCGATAGTCGCTGCCTTGGGAGCGCTGGCACTGATACAGGTGGCGGCGCAGCAGCCCGGCGGTGTCACAGCGACAAGAGAAATCAGCCCCGCAACGCTGCCGTCGAATGGGGGCGAGGTAACCGTGACCGTCACGATCGCGGGCGCCTACGGCGTTGGCTCCGTGGTGGAAACCCTGCCGGCCGAATTCTCCTATGTTGATGGATCGGCGAACATAACGCCCATAATTATCGGTCAGGAGCTCAGGTTCTCCCTGGTGGGTGAAACGTCGCTGACCTACAAGGCTATGGTGTCGCCAGGGGCGACAGGATCGCCCGCCGTTGGCGGTGTGCTGACGTACGGGATTGATAGGACCAGTGTCCCCGTAGTAGGCCATATGAGCGTGACCGTGGAGCCGGCGCAGCAGCCCGACGGCGTCACAGCAACGCGGGCAATCAGCCCCGCGTCGGTGCCGGCAAGCGGAGGCGAGGTAACCGTGACCGTCACAATCGCGGGCGCCTACGGCGTTGGCTCCGTGGTGGAAACCCTGCCGGCCGGATTCTCCTATGTTGAGGGATCGGCGAACATAACGCCCACAATTATCGGTCAGACACTCAGCTTCTCCCTGGTGGGCGAAACATCGCTGACCTACAAGGTTATGACGTCAGGGGCGGCAGGATCGCACCCCCTTAGCGGTATGCTGACGTACGGGATTGATAGGACCAGTGTCCCCGTAGGCGGCGCCGCGAGCGTGACAGTGGAAGCAGCGCCACAGCCGGTCGGCGTCACAGCAACGCGGGCAATCAGCCCCGCAACGCTGCCGTCGAGTGGAGGCGAGGTAACCGTGACCATCACGATCGCGGGCGTCTACAGCATCGGCTCCGTGGTGGAAACCCTGCCGGCCGGATTCTCCTATGTTGAGGGATCGGCGGACATAACGCCCACAATTACCGGTCAGACACTCAGCTTCGGCCTGGTGGGCGAAACTGAGTTCACCTACAAGGTTATGGCGTCAGGGACGGCAGGATCGCACCCCCTTAACGGTGTGCTGACGTACGGGATTGATAGGGCCAGTGTCCCCGTAGGCGGCCAGGCGAGCGTGACCGTGACGATGCAGTCCCTCAGTGCAGCGAGGTCATTCAGCCCTGTTAGCTTGCCGACGGGCGGTGGCGAAGTGACGGTGACAATCAACATCGTCGGCGCCTATGGCTTTGGCTCCTTGGTGGAAACCCTGCCGGCCGGATTCTCCTATGTTGAGGAATCGGCGAGCATACCGCCGGCGGCAGTGGACGGGCAGACGCTTACGTTCACTCTCTTGGGGGAGACCTCGGTGACCTACAAGGCGACCACGGCAGAAGCCAATGACCTGTATAACTTCACGGGGACCTTGACATACTCGATCGACAGGAAGGTCGAGACCGTTGGTGGGGCGACCAGCATCAGGGTGGGTCCTGTGCCAGCTACGGCAACGGCCCAGCCGTCCGGTGGAGGAGGCGGTGGCGCCAGGCCTACAGCCAACCGTTCCCCGGTCTTTGACGAAGGAGGCAGCGCATCGCGCTCGATCGCCGAGAACTCCGCACCCGGGACGCTCGTCGGAGACCCGGTCACTGCCACTGACCGTGACGAAGACGAACTGACCTACAGCCTCTTTGGGACAGATGCGGCGCTCTTCGTCGTCGACTCGGACAGTGGCCAAATCTCCACCGCCCAGGGTACGGCCTTGGACTTCGAGGCTAAGAACTCCTATGACGTCAGCGTGCGGGCCAGTGACCCGACCGAAAGGGAAGACGACATCAGCATCACCATCAGGGTGACCAATGTGGACGAGGCTGGCGAGGTTACGCTATCACCACAGCAGCCGATGGTCGACACGGAACTGACGGCGACCCTGACGGATCCCGACGGGTCGGTGTCGAGTGTCAGCTGGGCGTGGGAACGCTCCGCAGACAACACGACCTGGGCCGCCATAGGGGGAGCGAGGTCGAGCGCCTACACGCCGGTGGAGGCGGACGAGGGTCACTACCTGAGGGCGACGGTGGCGTACACCGACGGCCACGGCGGGAACAAGAGCGCGATGATGGCGTTCGCCGACCTAGTGCCCGCTACAGCCACACCGGAGCCCACGGCCACACCGGAACCCACAGCCACACCGGAGCCCACGGCCACACCGAGGCCTACAGCCACACCGAGGCCCACAGCCACACCGAGGCC
>JAPOOK010000023.1 GCA_026713485.1 Chloroflexota bacterium
AAACAATGGCAATCGTGTCGATTCCGAATTCGCGGACGATGGCGACGGATCCCAATGCAGGAGGCGTATGCAGCAATTCTGCTTCTGCGACGAACCCAGAGGTATTGGCCTCAATGACTTCGCCGATGCGGCCAAGTTGCACGTCGTTATTCATACTGTGTTCAGAATTACTAGCTGTCATGTTGGAATAGTATCGCGTGTCGCCGGCTCATCATAGGGAGCGTTGACGTTTGGCCTCTGACTTTGCGGATGTGCGGCCAGGGGTGGACCGCTGCATAGCTTCATTTTCCAGCAATTGACGAAATAGATTGCGGTCATCGGCTCGAACGACTGCTTCTTCATGCGCTTCCGCCAATGCAAGCGGGTAGCCGTCGCCAAGTTGCAATTGATCCCACAGCAGCGAGTGCAGCAGTTCGGTTTGATCCAATGACCATTGGGGAATTTCAACTCGGGCGAGTTCGTTTTCAGCGGCCATATAGAAGAAGTGGGGGAGATGATCACCGTATTCTGCTATTTCATCAGCTGTACTACGAAAAACGGCAGAGCGTTGACCGTCTTCCCCGAACAATTCTTCAAAGATGTCGCGATCACGAACTCGAGCTATGGAATCGCAGGGGCGTTCGCCTTCTGCTTTGCCACGACAGTACGTGCCGCAATTCGGAGTGTCGAATGGGCATATAGCAATTCGGAGAGCGTTGACGACTTCACGAGCGCGAGGGCGGGAGATGTAGGAGGCGACTATAAAGTCATGCTGTTTTCCAACCTCCTGCAAGCGGGACAGCGCGTCGATATATTGCTTGCGAACATCAGGATCGGCGATGTTATCCGCTTCAGAGATACGCCATTGGGTTAGTGAGCCGTCAAGTAGGCCAATAGCGGGAATACCTTCAGGCAGCGATTCTGCCATGTCTGCGAGGGCGCTTACTTCGGCGGTGTCACGGCGGGCGGCTATTACAGATGAGCCAATTACATGTTCCCGACCGGGGCGGCGGCTTCCTCCAAGGACCATATCTTCGGGTTTGTAGTATGTCTGTGCCTGGCTTTCAATGTTGGCGTCGGGAGATTGCCCGTAGCCGATATAGACGCGGCCAATGTTTATTAGATAGGCGTCAAACGGTGAATCCCTGTCTATTTCAATCTGGGAGCCATCGACTGCGAGCACGATATAGTCACGCGGTGGGCTGGGGGCTTCATATACATTCGTAAGTGGTTCTGTTACTCCGGGAACCAGCCACGAATACACGCCACGTTGGGATTCCAGCTTGTCCTTGAGTTGTTCGAAAGTGGCGGGATCGGAGTATGTGTTGGCAGCTTGCAGAGCGCTTGCGAGACGGCGGCTGAATTCGCCTCGCTGGTCGTCAAGGTATTCGGCGAGTTCACCGACCTGACGCGAGAGTTGGAAACGATCAATAGGCATAGTTCGTTTCCTACGCGAGAACTCGGTCATCACCGATGCGGCGAGTTATGCGTCGGGCGTCCATGCTTTGCAAAAGGGGCAGTACGTATTTGCGGCTGCTATTCAGTAAGTCGCGAGTCTCGGAGACAGTAATCTTGCCGTTGATTTGGATGTATTCGAGGACCTGGGAGGTGATGTTTTGGTAGGCCTCTGCGTCGTAGACGATTCCCTCGCCGACGGGGACTACCTCCCCTGAATCTGTCAAGTAACCCAATAGCTCGGGGTCGATTGACTGGCCTGTTGGTGGATTGTTACCACTTTCACGAAGTAGACGCACAAAAGCGTCTGAAACGGCGCGTTGGGAGTCGTTTAGGGCGGGTAAATGGTCCGGTAGGCGGACGGTTGAGCCCTCGTCGACCAGGACGCCCTCGGTCTGCATGAGGACAAGGATTTCGGGGAAGCTTTCGGGCTGAGCACGGAGGCGGCTGCGGAGGTCTTCGCGCGACGCGCCCCGTCGGAGGGGGAATGACTTGTGGTAAGCGGCCAGCTGTTCCACGGCAGCAGACGAGAGGGTGGTCCATCCGTCCCGGGAGTAGAGGAGTCGGTTCGCGCCATCGCCTACGGCAACTATGCGGCTTTCATTTTCCAGTTGGGTGACATGGTCGCGGGTGTCCTGATCTGAGAGGGCGGAGCGTCGCGCCAATTCGGCGACGGTCAGTGGGCCGCCGGAGTCCAGGGTTCGAAGGATGACCTCTGACGGATCGGGCGCGCTGAGAGCCTCAAGGCGCGCAATGAGCCTGGGATCGTTTCGCTTGTGTCGTCGTGCGTCGACTTCGATGATCTCGCCGCCGCCCAACGTGCCGACGTTGGAACGCAGGATGAATGAGTCGCCTTTGATGAATGGCAGGGGAGTCTCAAGCACCATCTGGACCCAACCGGAATCGCCGGAGTGGAGGCGGTCGGAATCGAGCAGTCGGATGCGAGCCAGGGACTCTGCGGCGAGCCAGTGAACGGTGACCTGCATGTTGTGGCGGAGAGGGCCGGGCGCATTGGCGGCCATGCGGATATACCCGTCCGCCGCGCCGGTTGTCTTGAGCCAGCCGCGCGTGGTGAGCACTTGCCCTCGGGAGACTTCATCGACGTCAACGCCGGTGAGGTTGACGGCAGTACGGGAGCCGCGCTCCGCGCTCGTCTCGGCCTGTTTATGTGATTGGAGGCCGCGCACGCGGACATTCTTGCGGCCGGGAACGATCTCAAGCTCCGAGCCGACGGAGATCGAGCCATCTATTAGGGTGCCGGTGACAACCGTGCCGAAACCGGAGATGGCGAATGCGCGGTCGATGGGGAGGCGGGGTCGTCCACGGTCGGGGCGCTGCGGGGTTTCCTGCAGCTGTGAATCCAGCAGTTCGATGAGTTCCGGCAGGCCTTCGCCGGTCTGGGACGAGACGGCAACGACGGGGGCGCCTGCGAGTGTGGTTGTCGCAAGGGTCTCGGCCACTTCCTCTCGGACGAGTTCGAGGAAGTCCGGCTCAACGAGATCGGACTTGGTGATGACGGCGATGCCGCGTGTGACGCGCAGCAGGTCAAGGATGTCCAAGTGTTCACGGGTCTGCGGCATGACGCCCTCGTCGGCGGCGATCACGAGCAGGGCAAGGTCGATGCCTCCGACGCCGGCGAGCATGTTCTTGATGAACCGCTCATGGCCGGGGACGTCAACGATACCGATCTCTTCACCGGACGGCAGGCGGAGCCAAGCGAAACCGAGATCGATGGTCATGCCGCGCTCCTTTTCTTCACGGAGGCGGTCTGGATCGATGCTGGTCAGGGCGTGGATCAGGGTCGATTTGCCGTGGTCGACGTGTCCGGCTGTGCCGATGACATGCATGTGCTTTCCTGCTGCGTCTGGGCGTGTGTTGGCAGTATAGGCGGGCAGGTTGGGGGTTTGCCATTGGGAGAGGGAGAGGGGGGGAGGCAAGACCCTTCGACAGGTTCAGGGTGAGCGGAGGTGGGGTTGATGTGCCGCGTTCCGGTTTTGTGTGCGAATGTGGAAGGGGGTGTGGGGAGGCTCAGGGTGAATGGGGGCGATGTCACCCCCACCCTAACCCTCCCCCATCAAGAGGGAGGGGACCCTCTGGTTGGCGTTACGGGGGTTGGTTGGCTCTATTGAGATCTTAGATTCTTCGCTGCGCTCAGAATGACGGAGTGGGGGCGTCAGGACGGGGAATGCTGTTCGAGAAGATCGCGAAGGGTGATGACAGGCAGATTCTGAACTCGTCGAAATGCGGTGTCGTTGGTAATAAAGCGCTCACATCCGGCGTGCAATGCTGAAGCGGCATGCAGGGCGTCCGGGGTTTTGAGACCTGCGTCCGCCCGCACTTGTGCCGCCAGTTCGGCGACCGCATAAGAGGTCTCGAGCAAGTTCACGGCGTTAGATGCAAAGATGCTGCGGTATTGATCTGCGATCTCGCTGTTGCCGTCTTGTAACGGTTTAACCAGAGTCTCGATGACGAGGATGGGGCTGCTCACAATCGTGAGGTTTCCGGCCTCCGCTTGCTCCCACATTGGAACAAGAAGTTCGCGGTACGGCTCTACTCGCTCGACGCTGTAGATGAGGGTGCTAGCGTCGATATAGATGAGTCCGGCATCGGGCAGGTCTAGCGATCCCACGACGCTTTCTCTTCTTGCAGGTACGCCTCGACGTCTTCGGGCGTCTTGAAGAGGCGTTCCTTGGGGCCGCCGTTAATGACCTGCAGGATTGAGGAGCTCTTTTCGGGGGAGTCATGAAGGACGACGACTACTACGCTATGGCCGACGGGCAGTTCGGGGTCGGATAGTTCAATTCTGCCTCCCGGCATTACGGTAGCGCGTCGGCGAAGTTCTCTTACCATGTTCAATGATCCTCCGTAATGCATAGTACCCGACGCTGCGGCATTTGAGTGAGGCTGGATGAGGGTTGGCCTGCGCCCGTATGACTGTTGGAGCTGACTAGGCGGAGGACATGATGCGGACGAAGACTTCGTTGGAGAGGAGGCGGCCGCGGGGGGTTAGGCGGAGGGTGGTGTCGCTTCGTTCACCAAGAGCGCTGTCGCGTGTCTCGCCTGACTCGTTGTTGATTCGTTCGAGGAGGCCGTCGGCTATGGATTCGTGGATGGCGGGGCCGAAGAGGGTGTTCGGGGTTGCGCCGAATCTTTCGGCGTAGCCGTCTTCGTGGACGCCTCGGTTGAGGCGGAGGCCCAGGACCAGCGTTTCGGCTTTGATCATGAAGTCTGTGTAGGGGTCTACGGAGTCGATCGGGGCGATGTGGTTTATGTAGTCGGCGTGGTCGAGGGGGCCCTCGAGCGGCGGCAGAGGGTTGAAATCCGAGAGGGGCTGCTTTGACAGCTCGGCCATGCGCTCGATGTAGCCGCGGGGCTGGCGCATGGCGGAGAAGCGCGCGCCGAACAGGTGGGAGTGGGCGCCGGGGCCGAACCCGAGAAACCGGTTGTTGAACCAGTAGGCGAGGTTGTGTCGACATTCATGGCCAGCCTGAGCCCAGTTGGAGATCTCGTATTGCTCCAGGCCGGCTTGCGCCATGCGCTGCTCGGCCATCTCATACATGTCTGCGGCGAGATCGGGGTCGGGTGACGGCAGGCGGCCGGACTCCACCCACCCGTGGAACGGCGTCGATTCTTCGACGGTGAGGGCGTAGAGGGAGAGGTGTTCAGGGGTGAGTTTGAGCGCGCCTGTGAGGCTGGATTCCCACGTCTTTAGGGTCTGGCGGGGCAGGCCGTACATGAGGTCAAGGTTGACGTTGTCTGCGCCACCGGCGCGCAGGGCGTTCAAGGCGCGCTCTGTGCCGCCAGCATCGTGGAGTCGTCCCAGCATCTGCAGTTCCGAGGCGTCAAAGCTCTGCGCGCCCATGCTGAAGCGGTTGACGCCAAGGGACATGACATCACGGACGAAGTCGCGGGTGACGCTTTCAGGGTTGACCTCCATTGAGATTTCGACGTCGTCACGGAAATCCAGTTTGGGCGTGAAGGTACGCAGTATCTGTTCGACCTGGGCAGGTGTCAGCAGGGACGGGGTGCCGCCGCCGAAGAATATTGTCTCGGTCCTGGGAGAGATATTGGCGCGGGTAAGGGCCTCGCGCCATCGGCGGATCTCAGTGGTAAGGGCGTCGACGAAATCAGGGATCAGGTTTTCAATGCCGGCGTAGGTGTTGAAGTCGCAATAGAAGCACTTGAATCGGCAGAAGGGGATATGGACGTAGAGGGCGAGGGGAAGCGATTGGTGTTGGGCCGTCATCGCGGCTGGACGATGCGGTTGCGGGCTTGCGCTATGGCGTGGAGTTTGGCTTCTGCGATGGCGGCGGAGGAGACGGGGTTGTCGGCGAAGGTGGCGAAGCCGCAGTCGGGCGTGAGAAGGACGCGGTCTGCGCCAAAG
Organism: Chloroflexota bacterium; assembly: GCA_026713485.1. Classification (GTDB taxonomy): domain Bacteria; phylum Chloroflexota; class Dehalococcoidia; order UBA6926; family UBA6926; genus VXMO01. The sequence continues at coordinate 5,819 of JAPOOK010000023.1, forward strand.
ACATCGATGGCCCGGCGGATGCGGGTATCGAGCAGGTCGGCATCCTCAACAATGGGGGATTTGGGATTGACGATTCCGACGCCGATGCGCTTGTCGTCAGGGAGTCCGGCGAGGATGTCAATCTCTCCTGCGCGTTCGGTGCTCAGTTCAAGGAACAGGGTGCCTACATCGACGGCTGAGAGGAGATCAACAAGGGGAGCGTAGTCGCCGGTGAGGGCTGCGGTTTCGTCCGAGGTCCAGTTGCCGCGGCAGACGTGCATAGCGAGTCGGTCTCGGGGCAGGCCGCGTGTGACCTGCGCCAGGAGTTCCTGAGCGAAACCGAGTTCGGTTGCGGTGTCGTATCGCTCGCTGAGCGCGCCACACATGAAACTGCGGCGGGCGCGGGAGGAGCCGTGCACGACCTCGGTCAGGACGGGCTCATCGAATTGAACGATGGATGCGCCGGCGGCGAGTAGATAGTGTGCCTCTTCGCGGAGGACGCGAACCACGTCTTCCGCGAGTTCCTCGCGGGTGGTGTAGGGGCTTTCACGGAGGCAATCGAGCCACATAGTGCGAGTCAGTAAATAGGGGCCGGGGAGGGCGACCTTGACGGGCAGACCGTTTGCCAACTGTTTGGCGAACTCCAGCTCATGGACTGCTAGGGAGTCGCTGCGCCCGAGGCGGCCGTAGACGACGGGGTGGCGGACGCTGGAGGCGGGGACATCGAGGGCGGCGAGCTCGCGCTCGAACTCCTCGGAGTCGTCGACCATGGCGGCGAGATCCGTGAGGGGGATGAGCTGGGAGTTGTCCAGGAGGCCACCGACGAAGCTGACGTAGTTGTCTCGGCGCTGTTCGCCGTCTGTTAGGACGCCAACGCCCGCTCGCTGTTGGGCCTGGGCGCTGAGTCGGACGGCATCGTTGGCCGTTTCAGCGAACTCTTCGTCGCTCATGCGGCCTTCTATATGGTCGTGGATGGCTCGGAGCATCCACGCGGGACGCGGCCAACTGCCGATGCCCATGACGGAGAGGGGAGCGACGGCGGGGGCAGGTGAGGGAGCCGGGAGGGACGAGGGGACGGATATTTCGACTGTAGGGCGGAGGGACGCTTGCTGGTTGGCGGTTTCCGTGTGACCGTTTGCGCGGTTGGCGAGTGGGCCTTTGCTGACGAGGAAGCTGCGTTGGCCGCCTGATTTTGTCCATGAGACGAGTTCGTTGCCGGTCAGGCGGCTCCACGCGGGAAGTTCTACCTCGACGGTCGTATCAGTGGAGAGGATTTCCAATAGGCCGCCGGGAGGGAGGGGGTCGATGGCGCGGCGGATGAGGAGCAAGAGGCCTCCGCCACAATCGAGACTGCCGCCGTCGAGCGTGGTGTCAGGCCTGTGCGTGTGCTGCGCGGTGGCGTCCATTTCATGAGGTCCGTTGAGCTGTTTCGCCCCGCTAGTAAGAGATGACGGGCACGCCCTCTGAGATGAACTCGATGAGGGTTGCGCCACCAACGACATCCGCGCCGTCAACGAGCTTGGCGGGCTCGAGGCCGCGCTTGTTGAAGCAGGGGGCGCAGACGAGGATGCGTCCGCCGCCCTCCACGAAATTGTTCATCAGCTGCGAGAGGGGCGCGAAGCCCTCCTCGTTAATGTCATCCGCGTAGCCCTTTTGCGCGACGCGGACGCCCTCCGTGCTGAGGAAGACGACGGTCTCTTTTTCGGAGCCGAGCGCGGCGTTGGCGAGGACGAAAGCGACCGTTGTGCGGTCGGGATCATCACCAGCGTGAGTAAGGCTGATACAAACCCTGTCCGACATTTCTTGAGTTCCTCCTGCGGCGGCTTCGGCCGTCTGCTATTTCTGTTCGATCCAGTACTCGGGGTGCTCGGCGTGAATCAGTTGGCGCTTGGTGACGCGGCACCACGCCGGAATCTCCAACGGGGCGGCGATGTCTCGGGTTATGAGGCGAAAGAGATCGCCGGTTTGAAGGGGGCGGAATCGGAGTTTGAGTTGGATGAGGACTTCGCCGCAGCCCATGTGGCCGGCGTCCCAATCCACCGCGAATGATGGGGCGGCGGTTGTTGTTGTATTTGTGGTCGCTTCCTGCATGGTTGTGATGTCGTCCTGCGATATTCGGTTTGCTTATAGCGTCCATAAGCATATCGCATACGGGAAAGCGTTTCAAAGATGGGCGGTGCCTACAGCCGCAGTTCGCGATCGGGATTGAATGGTATGTGGAATTGATTTGTCGCGTTCTGGCTAAGGCGGCTTGTTGGGGCATTAGATTCCTCGGCTGCGCTCGGAATGACAGAGTGGGGCTGGGCGTTACCGTAGTTGGTCGGCTCAATGAGATTCAGATTCCCGCCTTCGCGGGAATGACGGAGTGATGGCGGGAATGACGGTGGGGGGGCGGGGATGATGAATAGGTTGGGGTTACGGGTCTTGTGGTGGTGAGGGGACTGTGCGGTTGGTTGTAGGATGCGGGTATGAGTGGTTTGGGGCGGGGTGATGTTTTGCCCATGCTGGTGGGGTGGGCTATGGCGGATGAGCTCTTGGATCGGATTGCGGCGGCGGATTGGCGGGTTCGGCTTTTGAATCGGGAGATTGCGCCGCTGGCAGCGCCGACTGAGTTGTGGCCTCCGTTTCCTGAGCCATTGCTGCCCCTGGTTGGCGAGGCGGAGGTGCTTTTGACGCTGCGGCTGCCGCCCGGTTTGCCGGAGTCGATGCCGAAACTGCGGTGGATCCATTCGCAGGCGGCGGGGATCGACTATGTGGATCGCGCGCCCGGGTTGCTGGATGCGGGTGTGGTCATTACAAGTTCCTCCGGTGTTCATGCCAGGCCGCTGAGTGAGACGGTGATGGGGGCGATCATCGCGCTGGCCAAGGGGTTTCCTCAGGCTGTGCGGCGACAGGGCCGGCGCGAGTGGCTTCGGTATACGCCGGAGGACGTGACGGGAAAGGTTGTCACGATAATCGGGGCGGGGAATATCGGGACGGCTATCGCTAGTTGGTGCGGGTGGATGATGATGCGGACAGTCGGCGTTAGGCGGACTGCTCCCGCGGGATGGGTCGATACCGAGCCGTTTGAGCGAGTGTTCGGTCAGGGTGAATTGATAGAGGCGCTGTCGGCAAGTGATTACGTGGTGTTGTGCGCGCCGCGGACGCCGGAGACGGTGGGGATGATTGGCGTTAAGGAGTTCGCGGCGATGAAAGCGGGGGCGCGGTTCATCAATGTGGCGCGGGGCGATCTTGTTGATGAGACGGCGTTGATTGCAGCACTGGAGTCCGGCCATCTGGGCGGGGCGTATCTTGACGTGTTCGCGACGGAACCGCTGCCGGATGACAGCCCGCTGTGGGATATGGAAAACGTGCTGATTACCGGGCACTCGGGGGCGGGGTCGGTGGATCGGGATGAGCAGGTGGTAGAGATTTTTGTGGAGAATCTTGGGCGTTATTTGGGCGGAAGGCCGCTTGTGAATGTGTACGACCATCGGCGGGGTTACTAGGCGCTTGCCCTTGCCCTAGCCCTCTTCCTCGGGGAGAGGGGACCCTCCGGATGGCGTTACGCGGTCTGGTTGGCCCAATGGGATTCAAATTCCCACCTGCGCGGGAATGACGGAATGGGGAAAGGCGGGAATGACGACGGTGACGGGAATGACGGAGTGAGTGCGGGAATGACGCGGTGGGGCGAGGGGTTCACCCTTCGACAAGCTCAGGGTGAACGGAGGATTCTGCTAGACTAGGGCGCGGCTTACATAACGGATATGATCAGATAGCGACAGGATAGATTCCGATGACAAATACGGACGTTTTCTCGGCCAGACGAACGCTTGAAACCGGCACCGGGCCTGTGGCGTATTACGACGTCAATTCACTTGAGGAGCAGGGCATTGGCGCAGTGTCGCGGCTGCCGTTTTCTATAAAGGTGATGCTGGAGAGCCTGCTGCGGAACGTGAACGGGTACGACGTTCTCGAAGAGGACGTGCGCGCGTTGGCGGGATGGCAGGCTGAGCCGGGAGAGATCACGGTGCCGCTCAAGCTGGCGCGGGTGATCCTGCAGGATTTCACGGGCGTGCCGGCAGTGGTTGACCTGGCGGCGCTTCGGAGCGCGATGGCTCGTGCAGGTGCGGATCCGTCCGTCATCAATCCCGTGGTGCCGGTTGATCTGGTGATTGATCACTCGGTGCAGGTGGACTTCTTTGGCACGGCGTATGCGCTATCGGGGAACGTCGAGAAGGAGTATGAGCGCAACGGGGAGCGGTACAAGCTGCTCAAGTGGGCGCAGGGGTCGATCGATAATTTCCGCGTTGTGCCTCCGGGGGCGGGCATCGTCCACCAGGTGAATCTTGAATACCTTGGCAGCGTGGTGATGACCAAGGAGGAGGACGGTGAGCGCGTGGCGTTCCCGGACTCACTGGTGGGGACGGATTCTCACACCACGATGATCAACGGGCTTGGGGTGCTGGGCTGGGGCGTCGGTGGAATCGAGGCCGAGGCAGTGATGTTAGACCAGCCGTATTACATGCTTGCGCCGCGCGTTGTGGGGCTCAAGCTGTCCGGACGGCTGCCGGAGGGCGCGACGGCGACGGACCTCGTGTTGACGGTGACGGAGATGCTGCGCGCGCACGGCGTCGTTGGTGATTTTGTTGAATTCTATGGATCAGGGCTTACCGGGCTGCCGGTGGCGGACCGCGCGACAATCGCAAATATGTCGCCTGAGTATGGCGCGACGATGGGCTATTTCCCCATCGACGATGAGACGCTGGCGTATCTGAAGCTTTCGGGTCGCAGCCCGGAGCTGATCGACCTGGTTGAGAAGTATGCGAAGGCGCAGGGACTGTTCAGGACGGACGACACTCCTGATCCTATGTACTCGGACACGTTGGAGCTTGATTTGGGCACTATCGTGCCGTCGTTGGCGGGGCCGAAGCGGCCGCAGGATCGGGTTGAGCTCGGCAGTGTGAAGTCGAGTTTCCAGGAGCACCTGACGCTGGCGACTTCGGAGCGAGGCTTCGGACTGAGCAGCGAGGAAGCCGAGAAGACGGCGGTTGTGGGGCACGGCGTGGAGGCGTTCCAGCTTCAACACGGCTCCGTGGTCATTGCGGCGATTACGTCTTGCACGAACACGTCCAACCCGTCGGTGATGATTGGCGCAGGGCTCCTGGCCAAGAACGCGGTTACGTCCGGGATCACGACAAAGCCGTGGGTGAAGACATCCATGGCGCCGGGGTCGAAGGTTGTGACGGACTATCTTGAGTCGGCGGGGCTCGTGCCGTTCCTGGAGGCTCAGCGGTTCCACACGGTAGGTTTCGGATGCACGACGTGCATCGGCAACTCCGGGCCGCTCCCGGAGGACATTGCCAATGCCATTGAGGACAGCGACCTTGTGGCGGCGGCGGTGTTGTCCGGCAATCGGAACTTTGAGGGCAGAGTGAATCCGCACGTCAAGGCGAATTATCTGGCGTCGCCGATGCTGGTTGTGGCGTATGCGCTGGCAGGCCGGATGGACATCGATTTTACGTCGGAGTCGCTGGGAACAGACCCGAATGGGCGCGACGTCTTCCTGCGTGATATCTGGCCGTCACAGCATGATATCCAGCAGGCCATTTCCAACAACGTCAGCCCGGATATGTTCGAGCATCAGTACGGGGCGATCTTCGACGGCGACGACCAGTGGAAGGGACTTGAGGCGCCCGAGGGCGAGCTGTACGAGTGGGAGCTTGACTCGACGTACATTCAAGAGCCGCCGTTCTTCAAGGATTTCCCGCTTGATCCGCCGTCGCTGCCGGTTATCAGTGACGCGCGCGTGTTGGCGGTGCTCGGGGACTCCGTGACGACGGACCACATTTCGCCGGCGGGCAACATCGCGGCGCGCAGCCCGGCAGGGCAGTTTCTTCAGGGCATGGATGTGTTTCAGGGAGACTTCAACTCCTATGGCTCTCGGCGCGGAAACCACGAGGTGCTGATGCGCGGCACGTTCGCCAACATTCGTATCAAGAACCAGATGCTGGACGACGTTGAGGGTGGATTCACATTGAAACTGCCCGAGGAAGAGCAGATGCCCATCTACGATGCCGCCATGCGGTATCAGCAGGAGGGCGTGCCGACGGTCATCTTTGGCGGCAAGGAATACGGTTCCGGATCAAGCCGCGATTGGGCGGCAAAGGGGCCATACCTGCTCGGTGTGCGTGCGGCGATTGCAGAGTCATTTGAGCGCATTCACCGCTCCAATCTCGTGGGCATGGGCGTGCTGCCTCTGCAGTTTCATGAGGGTGAGAACGCGGCGAGTTTCGGCATCACTGGTCGCGAAACTGTGACGATAGGCAGTCTTGACGGCGGCATCGAGCCGGGGCAGGACATCGACGTTACCGTGCGGCGGCCGGACGGGTCAGAGACCACGTTCTCGGCGACCCTGCGGATCGATACCCAAGTAGAGGTCGATTACTACAGGAACGGCGGGATTCTGCACACGGTTCTGCGAAAACTGCTGAACGAGGCGCGGGGGTAGAGGCGCGGGGCCAAATTCGGACACGAAGAGAGGCGGGGCATTGCCCCGCCTCTTTCTTTTTAAGGGACTTATATACCTAACTAG
>JAPOOK010000024.1 GCA_026713485.1 Chloroflexota bacterium
GTTCTGTCACACAGGAGCGCATCGCAGCCTACGCGGAGGCATCCGGCGACCACAACCCGCTCCACATCGATCCCGAATTCGGGGCCACCACGCAATTTGGTGGCAATATCGCGCACGGCATGATGCTGTTCGGCTACATGTCGGACGCTCTTACGCAAGCCTATGGCGCGGCGTGGGCGGTGAACGGCAGAATGCGCGCCCGCTTCCGTGCCCCCGCCCGTCCAGGTGACATCGTAGAGGTATCCGCGGAAGAGCGGTCACGCCATCCACGCGACGATGGCACAATAGACGTGCACTGCATCGTAGAATGTTGGAAAGCCGATCCCCGCGAACGCCTCGCGACAGGTGACGCGACACTGACAGTAACGCAAGAATAGAAACGCAGTCCGAACGTGGGACTGCGTGATTAACCGGAGGAGAGAATCGTGACGACGCCCCCGCCTGATGGACGCGGATTCCGCGTAGCGCTGGATGCCATGGGGGGTGATCATGCCCCTGCCGAAATCGTCAGTGGTGGCGTAGCAGCAGCGCGTGAGGGAGCAACTGTCTTTCTCGTTGGCGTGCCGGAGCGCGTGCAGGCGGAGTTGGACAAGCAGGACGTCAGCGGACTCGCCATTCAGATTGTCCCGTCCGATGACGCCATTGAAGAGACGGAACAGCCTGCCCTCGCCTTGCGTCGTAAGCCAAAGGCATCCGTTCTCGTCGCCACCGGTCTTGTGAAGGAAGGCATGGCTGACGCAGTTGTCAGCATGGGTTCCACCGGCGCGTTGATGGCCAGCGCCCACTTCCTGCTGGGCACGCTTGAGAACCTGGATCGCCCTGTGCTGGGCGGCCCCGCCCTCGGCTACGCCCCCAATACAATCTGGCTGGACATGGGCGCGAACGTCGATGCCCGCCCCACCCAGTTCCTCGATTTCGCGGCCATCGGTGTTGCCACAGCCCGGGCCTACCTGCAAATTGACAACCCCAGCGTCGCGTTGCTCAACGTCGGTGAGGAGCCGACCAAGGGCAGCAAGCAGGTCAAGGAAGCGTACACGGCCCTGACGGAGGCTTCCGGCCTGAACTTTATCGGGAACGTTGAGGCGCATGAGGCCGCGCAGGGCAAGGCGAACGTCGTCGTTGCAGACGGCTTCGTCGGAAACGCCCTCCTCAAGTACAGCGAAGGCCTGAGTCAGGCCATCGCGCGTGATCTTGGCGAGAGGCTTGCTCCGGAAATCGGCCCTGAAAAGGCCCGCGATATCGCGATGAGCATCTTCCGAAAGATCAACCTGATGGAGGCGGGAGGAGGTCCGATTCTGGGTGTCAACGGCATCGTCGTCGTCGGACATGGCCGTGCCCGCGCCCCCATGGTTCACGGCGCAATCCGTACGGCTGAGCTCCTGAAGGACTCTGGCCTCGTCAGCGCCATCAAGACTGAATTGAGCGCCATTCATGCGCGGAACCAGGCCGCTGAGCCGGCCGCCTCGCCGGGAGCCTAAGCACATGCAGACCCAGGCCGAATTGGCAACGCAGGAATCCAAAGAACTCGCGGGGCACGTTGCCCTCGTCACCGGCTCCGGTCGCGGCATCGGCAAGGCGGTCGCCCTCAAGCTGGCCTCCATGGGCGCAAATATCGTCGTCAATTACAACGCGAGCGGCGATCTTGCTCAGGGAGTTGTCGAAGAGATCAAGGGCCTCGGCGTTGAGAGCACCTCATTCCAGGCCGACGTCTCACAGACTGATCAGGTTGAGGCGATGGTCAATGGCGCAGTGGAGACCTTTGGCAAGGTTGATATTCTCGTGAACAATTCCGGCATCATCCGCGATAAGCTCCTTCTCCGCATGACGGACGATGACTGGGATACCGTCATTGGGACTGACCTGCGCGGGCCGTTCCTCTGCACGCGCGCCGTTATCCGCTCCATGATGCGTGAACGCTGGGGACGCATCATCAACATCTCCTCCGTCGTCGCGCTCGCCGGCAACCCGGGCCAATCCAACTACGCCGCCGCCAAGTCCGGCCTCACCGGATTTACATACAGCGTGGCCAAAGAGCTGGCCGCGAGAAACGTCACGGCCAACATAGTCGCGCCCGGCTACATCTCCACTGACGTTACTGAAAACCTGCCTGAAGAGATCAAGCAGCAGCTGACCGACCACATCCCGCTCGGGCGGCGGGGTCATGCGTGGGAAATCGCGGAGATTGTCGCATTCCTGTGCACAGATCGCGCCTCGTACATCACAGGACAACAGATTGCCGTCGATGGCGGTCTTGCCCTGACCGGCTGACGGCAGGACGCCGACCGGTCATCTTGCATACATCGTGCGTGTCATCGACATCTCAGTCCCACTGAAATCTCTCAAGGACGGGATGCACATCTATCCTGGCGATACCCCCTATTTTGCCAGCACGGAAAAGACCATCCACAAGGATCGCATGAGGCTGTCCCGCATCGAGATCGGCTCTCACAACGGCACGCATATCGACGTGCCTGCGCACTTCATTGAAGGCGGCGCAGAAACCGAAACCCTGCCCCTTGAATTGGTTGTTGGCCCGGCTTGGGTCGCCGACCTCACTGGCTTGACGATGGGTATGGGTATCACCGTCGAGCACCTTGAAGCCGCCATGCCGGACACGCCTGTCGAGCGCCTCCTCCTCAAGACGCGTAACTCTGCGCTCTGGACACGGGATTACTTCCAGCCCCGGTTCGTCTTCCTGACGCCGGAGGGCGCCGAGTGGCTTGTAGAGAGAGGCGTCCGCTCAATAGGTATCGACTATCTATCGATAGGGAAATTCGGCGGTGACAGCCCCAAAGCTCACCTGGCCATCCTCGGCGCGAACGGCGTCATCATGGAGGGCCTTGATCTCACACACGTCGAAGCGGGCCGCGAATACACACTCGCCTTTCTGCCCCTCAAAGCCCCCGGCCTCGACGGCGCCCCCGCCCGCGCCGTCCTCATCTCAGACGACGAATAACCGCCCACGCCACCCCGCGCCCGTCCGTCACCCCGCGCGCCACCAAGGCGGGAAGGCGATACGGTACACAACAGAAATGTTGACATACACGCAGTCGATTAGTATCGTGGCCACACATGAACGCCAATGAACTCCGCCGGTGGCTTAGGAGGCAAGGCTGCACGTTTGAGTCGCACAAGGGAGGCAGTGGGCATCTCACGATTCGCCGAGGTGACCGAGTCAGCCAGCTTCCCATGCACGGCGGCCGAAAAGAAATCGGAAAGAAGCTTGTTGAGAAGATCAAGAAAGACTTGGGGTTGGACTAATGCTGGCATATCCGATTGTGCTTGAGGACGACGACGATACCTTCCTTGCAACATGCCCGGACTTCCCTGAAATGACCACCTTTGGCAACAGTCGGGAAGAAGCTCTCACCCATTCCTCTGATGCGCTGGAAGAGGCCATAGCCGCCCGCATTCACGACCGCAAGGACATTCCTGCCCCGACGAAGGGTGATGACTACGCGATTCTGCCATCCCTGACCACAGCGAAAGTCCTGCTGTATCAAGGCATGAGAGATTCTGGGGTCGGTAAGGCCGAATTGGCCCGACGCCTCGGATGGCACCTTCCTCAGGTCGATAGGGTTCTCGACATACGCCACAAGTCCCGCCTTGATCAGATGGATGCTGCGCTGGCTGCGATCGGAGTCCGGCTGGACGTGACCGGACGGCCACGGGATGAAATTGTATTCCCCAGAAAGAATGGATCCTTGCGGAAAGCAGTGTAGGCCTGCGGCCAAGCCAACGGTTAGGGCAAAGAAAAGAGAGTCTCGCAGAATGCGAGACTCCCTTTTGGGGAGGCGAGTAAGGATTACTCCCCTGCGCCGATCGCCACCTTGTGGGTCTCCGAACTGGACGCCTTCGGGAGGCTGATTGTCAGCACACCGTTCTTGAACTCGGACGTGCCGTTGGCCGCATCGACCGCCCCGGGGAGGATGAGGCGTCGGATCAGCGAGCCGCTGTACCGCTCGCGCAGCACGTAGCTGTCCTCGGAATTCTCAGTTTCCTTCTTCGACTCCGCGGATACGGTCACAGTCCGGCCCGTGATGGAGATGTCCACGTCATCCGCCTCGAAACCGGGTAGGGAAGCCGTCAGGTTATAGTGGTCCGGCTTGTCCTCCACGTCGATCCGCAGGTTGCCGCTGTTGCGCCACCAAGCGTACGAGGGCGTGTCATTGAAGTAACGATCCAGGCTGCGTCCGAAAGGAGCTCGAACCGACCAGGGATTCCATCGCATCATCGTCATTGTTCCCAACCTCCTGCACTAAACTTGATAAAGACATTATAAAACTTAGTGCGTGCATGTCAAGAGAGAAAGGCGTCGTAAGCCATTTTGAACTGAGCGTCAGCGGCGTGAGAAATCCAGGAACTCACTAATACCTCCAACGCTGAATTCACAAGCGCATCCATGGATTCCATGCCCTCGGAATGACAGCCCAGGGATGCCCCGTTGAGGAATATCTGCGGGATTCTGGCGTAAACGCCGGAGTGGCGGTGATGCTTACCCCGCCGCCCTTAGCACATCAAAGAACTCAGCCAGGATCCCCGCCGTTGCGCCCCAGATGCGGTAGCCGTCGTGGTGGAACTCGTACGCCATTATCGTGTTCTGGCCGTAGGTGAACTGCTGCTTACCCGCCAGGTACGTCTCCCATAGATCGGCGAACGAGACTTCAAAGATCTCGTTGACTTCGAAGCGGTCATGGTCATAGTCCGCCTCCGGCCTGACGATGCCAACAAAGGGCGTGATGTGGTATCCCGTCCTCGTCTTGTGGTCGTTCAGCCTGCCGAGAATCTCGACCTTGTCCGGCTCGATCCCAACTTCTTCATGCGTCTCCCGGATGGCCGTCCGTTCGATGCTCTCGTCCTCGGGATCGCGCGCTCCGCCGGGGAAAGACACCTCTCCCTTGTGGTGTTCAACACGGGACGTGCGGACGGTGAAAAGGATGCTCGGCCCATCCGTTCCCTCAATGATGGGTATTAACACCGCGGACGGCATCAGGGACTCATCATTGATGAATTCGGGCTCATAAGAACCAAGCGCGGCGCGCACAGTGTCCGGTTGGAGCGAGGGCAGTTGCTGTGAATCTGTCATCGTCAGAGTATACTGCCAACGATGGCGATTCCTCTGCGTGCACGACGTTGCGACGCGGAGTAGAATGCGAGCATAGAGCGCCTGGGGCATAGGGAGAGACACACATGAGTGATCGTCTCGAACGGGAGATTGAGGATATTGTCGAGAAGGCGGGCAGCCTGCCGCCTCCGCCCCGTCGTTCCCGCCGGGCACAGCGACGGCGTTCCGCAGACAGCCCTCGCCGCTCGTTCATGGGCGGCGCAAAATACGCCGCCGTATTCGGACTTGTTCTCCTCATCAGCGGCGCGCTGCTCTGGGGGATGTCAGGATCGCTTGGCGCAGGCCTCGCTCTTGGCGGCCTCATCCTGCTCGGTGCAGCCTATCTGAGCTACTTCAGAAACGGGTCTCCGGCCACTCTGCCCGGAGGCTATGAAAAGCGATGGCGCGGGCAGTCCATCTCTAGTGATCGACCTCAAGGCCCGTCTCTGTGGGATCGCATTCGAGGTCGACGCAACCGTCCTCACGATTAGCTAGGCTGTCACCACCGCAGACTTCCCGCTCATCCTCCCGAACTCCTCCATCAATTGACGTAGCTGTTCGCGCCAATCACTCCCGGAGCCTGCCGGTACCCGTATCTGCAGATGCCCCACGCTTGTGTTCGGTAGCGTGCGCCGTATCACCTCCCGGTCCAGCCAATACACGTCCCTGAGCCGCACCACAATCTCCGTCCCCTCCGTCGCAATCGAACGCACCATGCCGCGCAGCCGACCCGTCTCCGCCCGTACCTCGACGGCAAGGAGCAGGTCATCCACCTGCTGCGGCAGCGGCCCGAACCGGTCCCGCAGTTCCGCGCGGATCGTCTCAACCTCCGCAGGATCAACAAGATTCGCCAGCCGTTCATACACGGCCAGCCGCGTGCCGGTGTCCTCTACGTAGCCCGGCGGGATGCGGGCATCAGCAGGAAGGTCAACTGGAGCGCGTGCCGCTCCTGCCGCCAACAGAGGCCGCCCACCCGTCAGCCCCGGCTCGTCCGGCACGTGCGCCGACTTGCCTTTGCGGACCTCATCGATGGCCTCTGATAGCAACCGCGTATACAGGTCGAAACCCACCGCCGCCACATTCCCGCTCTGCTCCGCACCCAGGATGTTGCCAGCGCCACGAATCTCAAGGTCCTTCATGGCGAGTCTGAACCCCGCGCCAAGTTCAGCGGCGGACAAGATGGCACGCAAGCGACGCTCCGCAGTCGGCGTCAGCACCCGATCACGCCGAAACAGGAAATAGGCGTACGCACGAATCGACGAACGCCCCACGCGTCCTCGCAGCTGATACAACTGCGTCAGGCCCAACCGATCCGCGTCGTCCACGATGAGCGTGTTCGCGTTCGGCATGTCCAGCCCTGCCTGGATGATCGTCGTGCAGATAAGAACGTCGAACTCCTGCGCCGCAAATGAATTCATCACGCTTTCCAGCGACTCCGGCGGCATCCGACCATGTGCCACGCCGAAGCTCGCCTCCGGCACAAGCTCCTGCAGGTGCTCCAGCACGCGATGGATGTCCTGAATTCGGTTGTGGACGAAGAAGACTTGTCCGCCGCGATCAGTTTCCCGCAGGATCGCCTCACGGATTGTCCGATCCTCCTGCTCCGCCACAAACGTTGTCACCGGAATCCGGTCCTCCGGCGCAGTGTCGATGCGGCTCATATCGCGGATGCCGAACAATGCCATGTGCAGCGTGCGGGGAATCGGCGTGGCCGTCATCGTCAGTACGTCCACCGTCGCCCGCATCTTGCGCAGGTGCTCCTTGTGCCGAACGCCAAACCGCTGTTCCTCGTCGATGATTACCAACCCCAGATTGCGGAAACTCACGTCTCTGGACAGCAGGCGATGCGTGCCTATGACGACATCCACCTCGCCCCGCGCCATCGCCGCTACCGTCTCCTTCTGCTCAGCGTCCGTCCGTAGGCGAGACAGCATGTCCACACGCAGAGGAAACGTTTCTAGCCGCTCCATGAACGTCCGATAATGCTGCTGCGCCAACACCGTCGTTGGCACCAGCAAGGCCACTTGCGAACCGGCTGCCACGGCCTTGAACGCGGCACGCACCGCCACCTCCGTCTTGCCGTAGCCCACGTCGCCGCAGATCAGCCGATCCATCGGCCGTTCCGCCTCCATGTCCGACTTCACGTCGACGATGGCCTGCATCTGATCATCCGTCTCTTGGTACGGGAATGAACTCTCAAGCTCCCACTGCCACGCCGTCTCTCCCCCGAATGGCTCGCGCGAGTTCACCTCTCGCTCCGCGTACAGTCGAAGCAGCTCCTCAGCAAACCGAAGAGCGTCCTCCTTGACGCGACGCTTGGTGTTGGCCCACTCGTTGCCACCCAGCCGCGTCAGCGTCGGATTCCCGCCGGTGCCCGTGTACCGAGCCACGCGGTCTACCTGGTCCGTCGGCACATAGAGCGTATCGCCGCCCGCGTAGCCCAGCGCCAGGTATTCCCGCTCCGCCCCATCCGTTGCCCGCTGCACAGTCCCCTTGAACTGCGCGATGCCGTGCTCCACATGAACGACGTAGTCGTCCTCTACGAAATCGGACAAGAATGCGTCGCGTCGAACAACACGCCGACGCACCGGGCGCGGCCGCTTGATGAATCCAAATATCTCTGTATCCGAGAGAGTAATGATCGATCCGCTGACGCCGGACTCCCCGCCGCTCAGCTCCCACCCTTCCGCCAGCGCCGTCTGAACGACTACAAGGCTCCCGGGCGTCGGCACCGCGTCCATGTCGGTCCGCAGAGATAGCTCATGCCCGTTTTCCCGCAGCATCTCCGCCAATCGCTGCGCCTGCAATGACGCAATGACGACCGCGTTCCCACGATGGCGCGCGCCAAGGATATCGCTGCTAAGCAGATCGATGCGCCCCCCGTACGTCTCTGGCGGTGAGAACCCCAGGCTCCCAAACGACCTCGTTCCCTCCTGCATTCCATCGGGTGACGCCTGCGCAAACGGCTCAAGGTGTAGGCGGCGTGGCACATCTGCAAGAGACATCTCGAGCCGCTCCGACGTGGCAACGGGGCTCGGGAAGGCGCGAGGCAACTTGCCGCGTTCGACCTGCCCGTCCCGAATCTCCAGCCCCCGCCTGATCACCTCATCAAGCCGAGTGCGTAGGCTCATGGGCCGATCAACAACGATGACAGTTTCATCCGGCAGATGATCGATCAACGTCGACCGATGAAAATACGGCGCGAAGAAACCGACACCCGGCACAGCCGCCCCCTCCGCGAACCGCTGTAACTCATCACGAAAGACCGCCGCGTCATCATCCCCAATTCCGTCCATGTCCGGCGGCGGTGCGCCTCGCACGGCGAACGGCAACAACTCCAGTGCCGGTGTCACAACAACCTCATCCACCTCAGTGGCTGACCGCTGTGTTGCCGCGTCAAACGTTCGGATGCTGTCGATGATGTCCCCGAACAGCTCGATTCGAGCCGGGCTCTCGTCCTGCGGCGGCCAGATGTCCACGATGCCGCCCCGCCGACTCACCGTCCCCGGCGTTTCGATCGCCGCTACCGGTTCGTATCCCAACTTCACCACGTCCGAGAGAATACCGTCGATTGAAACTGCCTCCCCGATGCTCAACGTAAACGCCGCCCCCTGAAACTCTTCAGGCGGCAGCGTCACCGCCGCTGCGGCGTACGCGCTCGCGATGATGAACGGGGCAGGGCGGGCCATGAGTTCCTGCAGGCGCGCCTCCTGCGACCCTGCACGAAAATCCGCGAGCGCGGAGAGCGCCCGCAGCCGTTCCCGGGTAGTTGAAGCGTCGTTCGCCAATTGCTCATAGGGCAGGGCGTCCGGCTCAGGGTAAGGAATGACGGCGCTCGCGGCAGACGATGACACGTAGGCGCTGACCTGTTCATGCGCACGCCGAGCGTCCTCTGCCCCGGCATGCAGCCACAACACCGGCCGCCCAAGATCGCGCCAAAGGCTCGCCACGATGAACGGCGTCGCTCCCTCCAACGGATCCAACAGGATAGGCTCAGCCTGCCCGGCCCGCAAAGCCTCAACCAACTGACGATACGCATACCGCCGCCGCAACCCCTCAGACAACGCCGCCAGGCTCAACAATCACCTCCACTTAAACGCCCAAAGCCCCGCCAAAGCGGGCACATACCAGTGTAGCGGGGCGGAATGACGAATGGGTGGGGGCAGCGCAGCTAGGATCCCGGTACGAAGCTAACGTTAATCGAGAAGTCCGCGCACCTTGTCGACGAATTGCGTGACCTGTTCAAGATGGTAGGCCACGTCACTCTCGCCCATGACACCTTCGTAGAAATTCGTGTGCAAGTCGCCGGCGGCTCCGAATGAAAGCCAGAGAGCCTGATCACCAGTCTCGGCAACTACTCGACGTACGACTTCAAAGAGGTTCGCGTGCCGACGATGCTCCCACCCGCGCTCTTCGGCGACAGCCTTGACCATTTGGGCCGTCGCCCCCCAACCCTTCTCACTAGCCTGCAAAAGATCGCCGCGTGTGAACTCCTCTGACGCCTGCGAAAGGTAGTGGGCGCTACGGTCAACGTATGGACGCGTTTCTACATTCATGACTTCATTGTAACGACTGCGAAACCTTGAGACTTAGTCTTTCAAGCGAACCTTAACAATGCCTATTTCCAGTTGTTTGGCAAGGTACTCTGTCCACTTCAGCTTCATGAAGGTATTCGCTGCCCATTCCACGAAAATGGGGAGATTGTCAACTTGTCTGCACGTCTCTGAAAACTTGCTGGATCCAAGGATCGGTTTCTTGAATGTCGAGCTCTCTAGAGGGTGCGTTTCCCCGCGCAATAGATTGTTCGAGTGGACGAATCGGCCAAACTCCACCCAGACATCGTGCCAGTTTCTAATCAAAGCACTCTGACCATTAGCAAACCGTATTTCCTGTGGCTTTACCTTGGCGCCATTGAGACTGTACACAGATTCAAGCGGAACCCACCCACCTTCGTCCGTTGGCTCTACAGTGGGGGCGGGGCTGGAAGGTTCCTCACTTGGCGAAAGAGGTGGCGAAGGTGATGTGACAGATTCTGTGTCTGGCCATCCTGCAATTGGCAGTTCAGCCTCCTGTGGTTGCCTTGATTCGACGTTTGGCCGCCAGAGCAGTAGCAACTTCAGGGCTGCTTCATAGGCTGGGACGCCTGAGAGTTGGACACTCATGGTGAGCCGCTCGTGCAAGGGCAGTGGCGTTGCCGTAAAGACTTTGTAAATCTCCCAACTATTGCCGTCGGTCAAACCCGCGTGGCCAATGCCCTCCATATTTGCGTAGTTCACCATTTGCTGGCGATGCGACATGAGACTCTCGTTAAGCCTCTTAGCTTCGACCGCGACTAGGGCCGCGCCATTGGTTCCCAACAGCGCGTAATCCGCGCGGCCACTGCCTACCGGAAATTCTGGCGTGACTAACTTGGGGTTGGAAACATCCCATCCCAGCGCTTGCAGGATTGGGTCAATAAGGGCCACACGAGTTCGTGTCTCGTTCTCGCGCAGACTTGATCCATGCTCTTCGATTCGCCGCTTGACGATCTCAACTGCGTCCACCAGAGGCTTGAGAAGTTCGGACTGCGTCATAGGTTCCTCCGTCATGCGTCGTGCAAATCAATCGTAGCAGAGACCCCTCTAATCCCCCCTCCCTTGTCCCCACACCGCGCGTCCCCGTATCATCTAGCCAGCCGCTCATATCGCGGCAAGCGCGGACATTCTGTACTTGAGGAGCGTGCAGTAGTGACTCGAATTGTTGTGACCGGCGTCGGTATGGTGACACCCCTCGGCCTTGATACCCAGACCACGTGGGATTCCCTGCTGGCAGGCAAGTCTGGCGCGGACACCGTCTCCCTCTTTGACGTCGAGCCGTATTCCACAACCATTGCCTGCGAGGTCAAGGGCTTTGATCCGTCCACCTTCATGGACCGCAAAGAAGTCCGGCAGACCGACCGCTATATCCAGTTCGCCATGGCCGCCGCCGACCAGGCAGTTAATGATTCCGGACTCGAAGTCACGGACGATAACCGCAACGAAGTCGCAACGATCATCGGTAGTGGCTACGGCGGCATCGGCACCGTCCAGAACGCCGTCGAGACGCTGTCCACACGCGGCCCCAACCGCGTCAGCCCGTTCCTCATGCCGATGATGGTCACTGAGATGGGAGCCGCCAAGGTATCCATCGCCCTCGGCGCGCGCGGCCCCGCCTACTCCGTCACGTCATCCTGCTGCTCCGGCTCCGATTCTATCGGCGCGGCAGCCGATCTGATTCGACGCGGCGACGCCAGCGTGGCACTCGCCGGCGGCGCGGAGGCCACCATCACCCCCATTGCCTTCGCCGGTTTCAGCCAGGCGGGCGCACTGTCAACAAAGCGCAACGACAACCCAACCCACGCGTCGCGTCCCTTTGACATCGACCGCGATGGCTTTGTGATGGGTGAGGGCGCGTGCGTGTTGGTGCTGGAAGACCTTGAACACGCAAAGGCGCGCGGCGCGAACATCATCGCCGAGCTCTCCGGCTTCGCCTCCACTGCGGACGCCTACCATATCACCCATCCGGCCGAGAACGGCGAGGGCGCGGTACGCGCCATGAATAAAGCCCTCGATAGGGCAGGGCTCGCCCCCGGTGAACTCGGATACATCAACGCCCACGGCACATCGACGCCCATCAACGACCGTGAGGAGACGAAGGCCATCAAGACCGTGTTCGGCGAGTCAGCCTACGCCGTGCCAATCTCGTCAACCAAGTCGATGCACGGCCATCTGCTCGGCGCGGGAGGCGCGTTGGAAGCTGCCATCTGCGCCCTTGCCGTCTCGAACGACAAAATCCCGCCCACCATCAATCTCGAAAACGCCGACCCTGACTGCGATCTGAACTACACACCGCATGAGTTTCGTACCGGCCCCGTCAACAGCGCCCTGTCCAATACATTCGGCTTCGGTGGCCACAACACGGCAATCATCTTCCGTAAGTTCGCGGACTAGGCGCCGCCCGCATGACGGTCCAACGCCGCTGGGCCTTCCCGGATCCGCCGTCGCCACAGGCGCGTGAGGCCCTCACCGCATTCCCGCAAACTCTCCAGCAACTCCTCGTCAATCGCGGCATTGAGACTGCAGACGCAGCTGATCTATTCCTTCGCCCAGACGAGCGACTAGCTGGAAACCCAACGGACATTCCCGGCATGGACGCCGCCGTCCATCGCATACGCCAGGCGATGTTTGGCAGCGAAAAGATCGGAATCTACGGCGATTTCGACTCAGACGGCGTCACCGGCGCGGCACTCTTGTGTGAAGCTCTGAGCAATGTGGGCCTGTCGGTAACCCCCTACATTCCCTCCCGAGCGGAAGGGCACGGCATGAATCGCGCCGCCCTCAAGACGCTGCGTGATGATGGCTGCACCCTTGTCATCACGGCTGATTGCGGTGTCGGCGGCGTCAATGACGGCGTGGCCCCGCCCAAAGGTATGGACATCATCGTCACTGATCACCACCTGCCCGGTGATGACCTGCCCGATTTTGCGGCCATCGTAAATCCAATGCGGCGTGATTCAGCGTACCCGTCGCCAAAGCTCGCCGGAGTTGGTGTTGCTTTCAAACTTGCGCAGGCCATCCATCAGGAACTCGGCAAGGAGTTGCCCGACGGTCTGCTTGAACTTGTGGCACTCGGCACCGTCGCCGACGTGTCGCCCCTTGTTGATGAGAATCGATACCTGGTGACTGAGGGCCTGACAGGAATGCGAGACTCTCAGCGTCCGGGACTCCGCATCCTCGCCTCGATCGCTCGCCGCCCTCTGGCACGCATAACCTCCGGAGACATCGCATTCCAGATAGCGCCACGCCTGAATGCTGCCGGACGCCTGACTCACGCGAACGACGCCTTGAATCTCCTGTCCACGCATGACGAAGATGAGGCGCGAACCCTCGCAATTCACCTTGACGAACTTAATCAACGCCGCCGGGAACTCACAGAGGAGGCCTACAAAAGAGTCCGTGAGCGCATGACGGACGACGACACAACTGCTCCCGTTATTGTCGCCGGCGCGCCCGATATTCCGGCTGGCATCGTCGGCCTCGTAGCCGGTCGACTAACCGAGGAGTTCTATCGCCCAAGCTTCGTCTACTCAACCTACGGCGATGGACTTCTCCGCGGCTCCGCCCGCAGCATCGAGGAGTTCGATGTCGAGGGTGCCCTTAAGCAGAGTGCCGATCTCCTCACACGCTTCGGTGGTCATCATCGCGCTGCCGGTTTCTCCGCGCTCGAAAGCAATCTCCCGGCTTTCCGTGACAGGCTGCACGAATTGGCCGCCAAGGCCCTCGACGGTATCGATCTCACTCCCACGCTAACCATAGACGCCGAGGGCGCGCCCTCGCGCCTTGCTGCCGACCTCACTTCGCACATGGACAAACTCGAACCATATGGTGAGGGCAACAGGAATCCCGTGTTCGTCGCACGAGGTCTCCGTGTTAATTCAACGAGGCGGGTCGGAGACGGCTCACATTTGCGTCTCTCGCTGGCAGAGCCTCAGTCAGGGATGGAATGGAATGCAATTGCATTCCGTCTCGGCGAAAAGGCAGGGGAGGCACGAAGGGAAATCGACATCGCCTTCCAATTTCAAGAGAACGACGGTGGCCCCAAGGCAAACCGCTCTCCAGCGCTGGAACTAAACGTTCAGGACTTCCGCCCCTCGGCCTAACCCCGGCTACTCCCCAAACATCCGCCAACCCCCTCGTTCCGACACCCCCTCCGTCATTCCCGCGCAGGCGGGAATCTGAATCTCGGAGTGCAACCAATGCCCGTACCACCAACCAATTAATCCCCTCGCCCTGAGGGAGAGGGTTAGGGTGAGGGGGTTCTCCTTAGGCCGGCTGTGGCGGCGCGTCCGGCTCCCCGTCCTCAGATTCTTCCTCTGGGGTCCCATCTGACCCGCCGGGGTCATCGTCGCCGGAATTCGCCAGCCTCACCCGCGTGATGAGGAAGGCCAGCGCAATCACTACGAGCAAGAGAGCTAACAGATGTGCTTGCTGGAGCCCTGCGAACCACACAGCGTCTCGCCGCATGAACTGGATGACAAAGCGACCTAGCCCGTACATCAGCAAGTACATGAAGAAGACCGATCCGTCAGGTCGGATCCTGCCGATAAGGAAATACGCAACGATGCCGATGAACGCGTCCAACGCCATCTCATACACGATGACCGGGTGCATCGGTCCCTCGCCGTTCGCGGGGCTGCCGGGATGCGTGTAGAGAAAAGCCCACGGCCGCACAAGAGTCTCGCCCAGGTGCTCGCCGTTGATGATGTCTCCCAACCGTCCGAGGAGCATGCCAAGCAACAGTCCCGGCGTGACCAGATCCACCATGCGCCCCACGGGATAGCGGTGCCGCCACGCGTAGAACGTGCCGCCGATCGTCGCGCCGAGAATTCCGCCAAGTAGACCAATGCCGCCCTCATAGATGCGGAGAATCAGCAGTGGATCCGTGCCGTAGTAGTCCCAGTTATCAATCACATGAACCAGCCGCGCGCCGATCAAACCGCCCAGCACTGCCCAGACTGCCGTGCCGTAAACGGCGTCTTCATGGATGCCGTGCTTGCGGCCCATGTACACGGCCCAGATGACGACGGCAACAATGCCCACCGCCGTAAAGAATCCGTGCCACGTCACGAGGAACGGGCCAATTTCGAAAAGGATGGGATCGATCCCAATGTTGATGGCGGCAAGAACGTTCAAGCTGTACTACCTCGCTGGTTAGAATTGGCTGGGTCATGCGCCCTGCGGCTCCACAACCTGCCGTGTCACTATTCTATGCCCCCGCCGTCACATCTGACGAGTCAACGGCTCGCAGCAACAAACCACCTTACTAATCGGACTTTGTGATATTCTTCTCTAGACGTGACGTAATGCATCCATAACTATTCAAAAAGGACGGCTCCGGAATGCTTGATCAGGGCGTACGAAATTTCCTTGTGTACCTCACAACCGTTAAAGGCTTCTCCGCCAATACATCGGAGGCCTACCGGAGTGACATGACCCAACTGACAGAATGGCTTACCGCTCCTCCGGAAGACTTGGCGCCTGCGGAAACGTGGGCGAACGTTTCACGCGACCATCTCCTCGGATTCGTCAGCCACCTCAAGTCCCGGGAATACGCCACCACCACCATTGCCCGTAAGATAGCCGCCGTGAAGTCCTTCTTCTCCTACATGGTCACACATGATCTGGTCGAATCCGACCCCTCTGAGGGACTCAGTTCGCCAAAGGTGGGCAGGGCGCTGCCGTCACCTCTCGGGGTGGATGAAGTCGAATTGCTCTTGAATCAACCAAGAGGCAAGTCAACGCCGGAGGGCATGCGCGCATCCGCCATGCTTGAACTCCTCTATGCGACGGGAATGCGTGTCTCAGAACTCGTCTCTTTGAGCGTTGCCGACGTCAATCTTGACGAAGGTTATGTACGATGCAGAGGCAAGGGTTACAAAGAGCGAATTATCCCGGTCTATCCTGAAGCGATACGTGCACTGCGCGCCTACATTGATGAGGCGCGCCCAAGGCTCCGCCGCCGGCGTGACGAGCCTGCGTTGTTCCTGAATCGACGCGGCAACCGCCTCACCCGGCAGGGCTTTTGGCTCCTGCTCAAGTCGCTTGCTGCCGAGGCCGGCATCACGCACAGCATCACGCCGCATACCCTTCGCCATAGTTTTGCAACTCACCTGTTGCGCGGTGGCGCGGCACTCCGTCACGTCCAGGAATTGCTTGGGCATTCAAGTATTTCCACCACCCAGATTTACACGCGTCTGGCCCATGACCAACTGCGGGACGAATACGACCGTGCCCATCCTCGCGCTCGCTACGGTCGTGAGCGCGACGCCGTTACTGCCGGATAGTTTGCCCTAACCGCTTTGTTGCTCGGGTCGCTCTAAAGCGACATAACGTGGCATGATAGGAGCGTTCGCTGAACGAGGACGCACGCGATAGAATTTGCGCGGGACAGGGGGCGTCATGGCTGTTGTAGCGATTGCAGGACAGATTGGCAGCGGCGGCCAGGATATCGGCCAGGAAGTCGCCCGAGAGCTTGAAGCTGAATTCGTCGACAATTTCCTCCTCAGTGAGGCTGCGAACCGTACCGGTATGAGCGTCGAAGAATGGGACGCGCGTGACATGCGAGTCGATAGCCTCACGGATCGTATCGCCCGCGTCTTTCAGACATTCGTTCAGCGGTCGGCAGCAAGCTATACCGCAGATCCATACATGAGTGGCGAGCCACTCCTCTCGCGCACCTATGAACAGGCCGCCGCGGAGCCGCGCAGTGACGAACAGAATCTCGATGACCAGCGCTTCCTTGAAGTGACGACGGAAATCATCCATGAGCTCGCTCGTCTACCTCGGGTCGTCATCATCGGTAGGGGAACGACGTATATCCTCAGAAACAACCCCCGCGTATTCAACGTCCTCGCGTTGGCCCCGCGTGACGCGCGAATTGAACGCTGGGCCAACCGCAACAGCTTGTCGACGGAAGAGGCACGCCGCGAGGTCGATGATCAAGAACACCACCGACAGGCCTTTCTGAGAAAATTCTTCGGTGTCGATCCGTTTGATCCCAGTTGGTTTGACATGGTGCTCCGCGTCGATCGGCTCGATATCAAGCACTACGCGCAAATGGTCGCGACTGGCGCACGCGCTCTGGACGAACAACTCCTTTGCGACGAAACTTAAGGTGAGTTCCGGCGAAGCAACGTGGAAACGGAGATACGACACTAATGCCAGGCAAGCCAAGTAGACGCGACCGAAAACGACGCGGCCCAACCACTGAGCGTCGGCCTCGTCCGGCCCCGCCCGTCTCACCGGGGCGCATCGTGCGGGCTGCTAGTGCCACCGCTCCTCCTGCGGCACGCGAAGATACTCCGGCACTGGCGCCCGAGCCTACCTCGGCCGCGTCACCGCAGGCCACTGCGGCTACGCAAAACAGTGGGCGGGCACGAGGTAGAGGAATCGGTGCGCTTCGCCGCGGTGCGACGTCATCCGCGCGCGCTCTTGAAGCCCAGCGCGAAGAACGAATCCGCCGTGATTCCGTCAGGGATCTGCGCTCCATCGGAATCGCCGCAGTTGTCACCGCCGTCGCTCTTGTCGCTACCGCTGTTTTCCTCTAGCGTCCATGACCCAATCCGTGGGCGATAGAATGAGCGCACGATGAGCATTGATCTCGCTAAGGTCGCCCGCGGCTTGCCCACCCAGCCCGGCGTCTACATCTTTCGTGACGCGCGCGGCAAGCCGATCTACGTCGGCAAGGCCGCAATCCTCCGCAACCGCGTTCGCTCCTATTTCGGCCCAGACGCCCTGACGCCGGGAACCAAGGCATTCCAGATTGCGCAACGAGCTTCTGACCTTGAGTGCATCGTCACGACGACCGAGGCGGAGGCGCTGATTCTTGAGAATACTCTCATCAAGCGCCACAAGCCGCGGTTCAACGTTCGCCTGAAGGACGACAAGACCTATCCATATCTCAAGATCGATGTGCGTGAAGAATGGCCGCGTGTGTACATTACGCGGCGGATGCAGGACGACGGCGCGCGCTATTTCGGTCCCTATGCCAGCGCGTCGAGCGTGCGCAAGACCCTTGATTTGCTCAACAAGCTGTTCCCGTACCGCTCCTGCACCAAGGAGATCACCGGCACAGACCCGCGTCCCTGCCTCGATTACCACATCAAGCGCTGTCTCGGCCCCTGCATCGGAGCGGTATCGAACGAGGATTACCGCGAAGTTATCGGGCAAGTATCTGCGTTCCTGGAGGGCAAGCAAGCCACAATCGCGCGGGACATCAAACGGAAGATGACGGAGGCGTCCGACAGCCTCGAATACGAGCGCGCCGCGTTCTTCCGCGACCAAATCAACGCCATCAACCGTGTCTCCGCTGAGCAGAAGGCCGTTTCCACCCATGCCGTCGACGAGGACATCATTGCCATCGCCCGCGCAGGCAACGAGGCATGGGCGGAAGTCTTCTTCGTCCGCGGCGGGAGACTGCTGGAACGCGACAATTTTCTGTTGGACGGCACGCTTGGGGAAACGGACGGCGAAGTTCTTGCCGGATTCATCAAACAGTTCTATGTGAACAGCCCGGTCGTGCCGCCGCGCATCCTCACGCAAGCACCCGTCACCGACGGTCCTGCCATCACGGAATGGCTTGAGGAGCGACGGGAAGGTCGCAAGGTGCGTCTCATCGTTCCGCAGCGCGGAGAGCGCAAAAAGTTGCTGGAGCTCGTTGCTGAAAACGCCCTGCAAGGCCTCGAAGCCCTGCGCATCAAGGTACTCGCGGACGAAGCGGCGACGGAAACTGCACTCTCGGAACTCAAGGAACAACTCAACCTGCCTGAACTCCCGCGCCGCATTGAGTGCTATGACATCTCCAACACGCAGGGTACGAACTCCGTCGCCTCCATGGTTGTGTTTCAGGACGGCCAACCACTCAAGGATCACTATCGCCGTTTCCGGATTAAGACAGTAGAAGGCGCGAACGACTTTGCCTCCCTCCAGGAAGTAATTCGCCGTCGGTTCCAGCGCTCCGGCGCGCTCGGAAGCGCCGCCCGCGGCCTTGCGTCGACAGTCGAGGATGCAGAGGAAGTCATCGCGCAATTCAAGTCTGCCCCGTCTCGGAACAAGGACGACCGCAGTGGTTCAAAGAAGGAAACGGCAGACGGATCGTTTATGACTCTGCCAGACCTCGTGTTGATCGACGGTGGGAAGGGGCAGCTGAACGCCGTCGCAGAAGTGATGCGCGTTGAACTTGGCCTCCATCAGATTCCGCTCGCGTCACTGGCGAAACAGGAGGAGGAAGTCTTTCTGCCGGAGATGGCCGAGTCAATCATGCTGCCCCGCACCTCTCCCGCCCTCTATCTCGTCCAGCGTGCCCGCGATGAGGCTCACAGATTCGCCATCACCTTCCATCGCAACATCCGCCAGAAGAAGGGCATGGAGTCCATGCTTGACGCCGTCCCCGGCATCGGCCCCCGCCGCAAGCGAATGCTCATGCGCCACTTCGGCAGCCTCGACGCCGTCAGAGAGGCCACCATCGAGGACCTCTCCGCCGCCCCGGGCATGACCAAACGCCTCGCTGAACGCGTCAAAGAGTACGTGTAAACTTCGCCGTCTCGCCTGCCGTCTGACGTATACTCAATGGGCGACTGAGGATGGTCGCCACGTTCATTCTGGGGGAGGGATATTCCACATGGCTGATTTTGAGACCCTTATCTATGAAGTTGGCGATGATGGCGTCGCTCAAGTCACGCTGAATCGACCGGAGCGCCGAAACGCGCTCAATCATGATTTGCTTGAGGAGCTTGAGCAGGTCTTTGATGCTGTCGAGAACGATGACAACGTGCGAATCGCCGTCATCACCGGCGCCGGCCCCGCATTCTGCGCCGGCTACGATCTGACTCCAAACCAGGAGCGGCCAACCTACAGCGCCACTGAGCGTTGGGAGAATACCCATTGGCAGGCCAGGCTCGTCTCCCGCCCGTGGTACTCCCGCGTGCCGTGGATCGCTGCGGTCGACGGCCCCGCAGCAGCTGCAGGAAACGTCCTCGCCATGAGCTGCGACCTCATCGTCGCGTCCGAGCGGGCACAGTTCGGCGAGCCGGAGATTCGCCATGTTGCCCACTCGCCTCACGTCCTGCTCCCGTTCATCACAAGCAACCGACACCTGCGCGAGTTCTACTACACCGGTGACTTCATCGACGTTGAAACCGCCGAGAAGTGGGACCTGGTCAACAAGGTCGTTCCCGCTGGTGAGGCGCTGGACGCCGCAATGGCGATGGCACGCCGCATCGCCCAGGTGCCGCCGTTCGCGCTCCAGATGATGAAGCGATCAATAACCGCAGTCTACGATGCGCAAGGGTTTGGCAAGGGTCTGGATGACCACCTCATGCTCCGCATGATTGAGTCGCTGACGCCGGACGTGCCGGAGCGGGAACACCTCGGCAAAGTGCGCGTGGAGCAGGGTATGAGGGCGTTCCTGGACGCGCGCGACGGCCCATTCCGTTAGGCCGAGACGCACTAGGGACGTTCTGGTTCAGTCGTGAGGCTGATGGATGGCCGATAACCAGCAGGGCAGTCACCCGCCCATCATGCACGGGCACGGACAGGCGAAGTTCTGCCTGAACTGTGGACAGGAACTTGCCGAGCGCGAGATTGACGGCGCGATGCGCCCCGCTTGCGAGGACTGCGGCTACGTCCACTACACGGATCCCAAGGTTGCCGTCGGCGTGCTGATCGGTGACGAACAGGGACGTGTCCTCCTCATGCAGCGCGCCCACCACCCACGCAAGGATCTGTGGTCATATCCGTCAGGATTCGTCGATGCCGGGGAGAAGGTAGAGGACGCCGCAATCCGTGAAACCCAAGAAGAGGCGGGCGTCACCGTCGAGCTTGATGGCCTCCTCGGACTCCACTCGGAAACCGGCAACCGTGTCATCCTCGTGGTTTACCGGGGGCACATTGTGGAAGGGGAGCCGAGGCCCGGCGAGGAGAGCCTGGCCGTCGACTACTTTGACGCCGACAACCTGCCGGACCTCGCTTTCGACCGAGACCGCAGGATTATCCAGGATTGGCACAAGAGATTCGTCGCGAGCCCGGCGCCAAACTGACAGACAACACTGATTCGTGAGAACATCGGAAAGAACTGGGGAACCAATGGAGGAGGGGAAAATGACGGACTACGAAAACATCATCTATGAGCTGCGTGAGGCAGCCGGCGGCAATGTCGCCTACATCACGCTGAATCGCCCCGAGCGCCTGAATGCGCTCAGCCGCGGCTTGCTGGCGGACGTTGGCAGCGCGCTCGAAGAAGCGGACAAGGACGAGACCGTCCGCTGCATCGTCATCAAGGGCGCAGGCCGCGCATTCTCCGCGGGCTATGACATGAACGTGCAGTCCGAGGGCAACCTGCCGCGTGACGCTCTGACCATGATCACGA
This sequence comes from Chloroflexota bacterium, assembly GCA_026713485.1. Taxonomy (GTDB): domain Bacteria; phylum Chloroflexota; class Dehalococcoidia; order UBA6926; family UBA6926; genus VXMO01. The sequence continues at coordinate 21,047 of JAPOOK010000024.1, forward strand.
GCGATCATCCGACCACGATGTACCGCCGCTGGATCTGGGGCAATCGCAAGCCGGTCATCGCCCAGTGCCATTCGTTCAGCCTCGCAGGTGGCGGGCAACTGGCTTGCCACTGCGACATCACCATCGCCTCGGACGACGCGCTCTTCGGCTACCCGCCTGCGCGGTATGCCAGCGTGGCGACGTACATGATCTGGCCGGAATTGGTCGGCATGAAGAAGATGAAGCAGTTGGCTTTCACCGGCAACATGATGAACGCGCAGGAAGCCCTCCGCGTCGGTCTGGTGAGTGAGGTTGTGGATCGGGATGAGCTGGATGACTACGTCTGGACGCTCGCCAACACCATCTCCAAGCTGCCGCCCGCCTCGACGGAGCTCAACAAGCGCGCCATCAACTACTACTACGAGTCGCAGGGCATGTTCCAGGCCTATGAGTACGCCGAGAACCTGATGTACGTGTCCTACGCGGCATCGCCGGAGGATCTGCCCAAGGGCCTGCAGGACGTGGATCGCGTCACGGCCGAGCAGGGTATGCGCGCCGGGTTCCAGTACATGAACGAGGCCTTCACGGACGAGGACCAGGCCATCGCTGCTGAGCAGATGGCACGTCCCAGCCGCGCCCCCTAAAACTGTTGGCCATGACGCCCGTCCGCCCCCTGTGCTAAATTGGGCGGACGGGCGATTAGCCGCATCGCGGCCAGTACCCGGTGTGGTGGGGTAGGTGACGATTAACTCATTTCGTACACCCCTTGAAGAAGCACTGATATACCGTCGTGCCCGGCACGACTGCAAGGGAGGGAGATTGGCATGAAGGCACTCGTCTTCGATGAGTATGGTGGCCCGGAAGTCCTCCAATGGAAGGACATCGATGACCCCAAACCCGGGCCGAATGACGTCGTAATTGAGGTCAGGGCAACGGCCATCAACTACAACGACGTCTGGGGACGCCGCGGCGCGCCCATGGAAGTGGAACTTCCACATATCTCCGGCAGCGACGCATCCGGTGTCGTCGTCGACAAGGGCAGTGAGGTCACGTCGCATTCCGTCGGTGACGAAGTTGTCGTTCACTGCGGCCGCCCGGCTTTCAATAATCGCACCGGGCAGGAGTGCAACATCTGGGGCTACGACTGGCCCGCGCTTGACGGCGCGCATGGGCAGTACGTCAGGGTTCCGGCGGAGAACGCCGTTCCCAAGCCCACCAACCTCACGCATGAAGAGGCCGCATCTTTCCCACTCGTCCTTGTTACGACGTGGCGGAAGCTGGTCGAAAAGGCCAGCATCAAGCCTGGCGACAACGTCCTCATCTGGGGCGCGGCCGGTGGCCTTGGTGTTATGGCCATCCAGATTGCCAAACTGTTCCAGGCGCATCCGATCGCTGTTGCCTCCAGCGACGAGAAGCTTGAGTTGTGCAAAGAGCTCGGCGCGGAATTCCTGATCAACCGCAAGACACAGGACGTGCGGCAGGAGATGCGCAACATTGTGGGGCGGCGCGGCGCGGATATCGTTTTCGAACATCCCGGGCAGGCCACCATGGGCCTTAGCATCCAGCTTGCCAGCTGGGGCGGCACCGTCGTCACCAGCGGCGCAACCAGCGGCTACGACGCCAACATTGACCTTCGCCACATCTTCTTCCGACAGGTCAAGCTGGTTGGTTCCACTCTCGGGACCGTCCACCAGCTGCAGGACGCGCTGGACCAGGTGCAGGCAGGCCACATCAAGCCGGTCATCGACCGCGTCCTCCCGATGAAGGACGCCGGCGAAGGCCAGGTCCTCCTCGAGACCGAGGCGGTTGCGGGCAAGGTCGTCCTGGTCCCGAACTAAACTCTGACCACACATCGTGAACAAGGGGGGCGCCCGCAAGGGCGCCCCCCTTCTTGTTTCCCTCAAACGGACTGGAATGAGAAACTGGGCGCATGACACGCCCAGACTCGCTCGCCCACGCCGTTGTCCTCATTGATGGGTTTGACCCGCGTGCCGTCCTGCCTGCCACAGGTCCTCATCCGGCGTTCAGGGACGCAGACGGTGTGCCGGCCGCAGACGCGCTTTTTCGACATCTCGCAGGGCAGGGAATAACGGATGTCTGGCTCGTCTCCCGCGCTCTGCCCGGCATGGTTGTTCACTACTTTGGCGATGGAAGCCGCTGGGGAGTCAGCGCGACACACGTCCGACAGGACGGATCGCCCGGCTCCGGCGGCGCATTGTCGGCCGTTCGCCGGCAGATCACGGAATCGACGCTCGTCATCGACGGCGCACTCGTGACGGACCTCGAGTTGGGTGCCATGTTTGAGGCACACCGCTCTGCCGACGCAGACCTCACTATGTGCCTCACGGACGACGTGCAGGAAACGGCAGGATTGCCCCGCGCACTAACGGATTCATCCTCTCCCCTTGTACAACAGGTCCTGACTGATCCACCATTCCCCGCCAACCCGGAGATTCTTGTGGGAGTCGGCGTCTACATCGTCGAACCGGAGGCAGTGGAGCCGTTGCAGACGGCAGGAGTGAACGCGGATTGGGTGACGGATGTCCTTCCTGACCTGGCCCGACAGAGTCGCGTCCGGGGATGGCAGGCCAACCCCGGCGCCCGATTCGATCTTCCGCGCCGGGTCCGTGTCATGCATTCCCAGACCGGCCGCGCGCTTCCCACAACCTGAACGTCTGAGCGATTGACCAGAGCCCTAAACGGGCTTATAATTCGAAATCGGTTCAAAACAAATTCTCGGTTTTGTTTTGGATATCTTGGCCCTTGGAGGGTCAAAGCGCGGGATACGGGAGCAGTTGAGATAGTGGGCTACGGCCCAAAGAGGAGTGGTGTGTCATGCCATGGACGCATGCGGGCGTAAGCAGACGCCTGAAATTGCTCGGCGTGCTGGGAATCGTTGGTGGACTTCTGTTGGCCTCCATTACCGTCGCCCTGGCGCAAGAGACTACTGGAGACGATGAAAACACCGTCTCCGCTGATTTTGAATATGACGCAGGCGTCACCGTAGACATCCCTGCTACATTCTTCCCCGGCTTTGATGCGGCGGGATCCCTGATGATTCAGCCTCGCGCGCTGCAATTGGACGGCAATGAGATGCCTTCGGGCACCATCACGATTGAGCCGCTTGAGCTGGAAGAAAGCCAGACGATGCCCACGCTCATTGCTCCCAATCCGAGCAAGCCCAGCGGCAGCACAGCAGAATACCTGCGCCGCGCGGTTACCGTTTCCGTCAGCATTGGCGGCGAAGATGCGAGCGGAGCAGCACGCTTCAACCCCACCATGATGCTCAATCTGGATCTGACGGATGCTGAATGGGAAGAAGCCGAAAATGACCCGGATGCGTTCGTCGTTCGCGCTTGGGATGCCGGCAGGAACATGTGGTTGACTGTCGAAACATCCACCAACCCGTTCGATATGGTCGTTACGGCCAAGGTCGCCCGGGCCGGTCAGTTCGCACTGTTCAGAGAGGAACCGCCGCCGCCTATCCAGGGTGGAGACGTTACCCTGAGTTCCATGACGCTGCTGTTCATCGCCATGTTTGGATTCGCACTGGCCGCTACCGGTGTCATGATGGCGCGTGGCACGTTGGGTCGGCGCTCCGACTAAATTCCGACACTCAAGAACTCACGGGGCGTGGAGGGCCGCCCGGCCCACCGCGCCCCGTTCCGTTATTGTGGATGGGTGCAACCCGATTCCACTGCAGTCATTCGTGTCGCCTTGCTCCGTGAGGGCGCACGTCTGCCGTTCCGCGCCACACCCGGCTCGACGGGCTTTGATATCTATGCCTGCCTCCAGGGTGGAGAGGAAGAGATCATCGTTGGCCCTGACCCGGTGCTGATTCCAACCGGCATCGCCCTCGAGTTCCCTCCGACTCTCGATGTCCAGATTCGCCCACGCTCCGGCCTCAGCAGCAGGGGAGTGATGAGTACCGTCGGAACAATCGATAGTGACTATCGAGGAGAGGTCTTTGTCACCATGTATACGGTCGGGAACCGACCGCCCCACGCCGTTCGCAGCGGTGACAGGATCGCGCAGATCGTTGTCGGAATTCGCGCCGACGTTTCACTCGAAATCGCTGAAAGCCTGAGGGAGACGGAGCGGGGCGGTGGCGGACACGGCTCTACCGGCGCCTAACTTCCACCGCTCATCCTGAGCCGGTCGAAGGACATGACCGCCCTCACACCTCAAGCGGCGTATCGTCCCGGTTCGCCCACTCCCGCATGGAACCGTCGTAGTTCCGCGTGTTTTCATAACCAACAAGCCGCATGACGAATACTCCGTGCGCCGCACGGATGCCGCCCTGTCAATACGTGTAGACATTCTTGTCCGGCGTGATGCCATGTTCAGAGAGCAGCCGCCGTATCTCGGACGCCGACTTAAACCGATGTGTTTCGCGATCCATCAAGTTGAGCCACTCAAGGTGAACAGCCCCGGGGACATGCCCGGCGCGCGCGTTGGCGCGGTTGTTGGACCCGTCCCATTCGCCATCGGTGCGAACGTCCCAAACGACGGAATCCTCAAGCGTGCACGCCTCTTTCAGACCCTCTACTTTCACCAGCATTGAGTCGTCGAGGTTAGGGGTGAACGTTGCGCCTTGCGCTCGCGCCGGACGCTGAAAGCTGATCGCGTGGCCACCTGTGACCCACCCACGCCAGCCGCCGTTCAGAACTCGCGCGTCCCGGTGCCCGTACGTGTTGAGTACCCACCACAGGCGGGCCGCAGTCACACTCTGTCCGTTGTCGTAGCAGATTACCGACGTGTCGTCGCTGATCCCTAATCCTTCACACATCTCCTTGAACTGTGAGGGAGTCATCATCAGCGTGCGATTCGTGTCAGGGTCTTTCACGAAGTTGTCCGGGATCAGAACTGCTCCCGGGATATGGCCCCTGTTGTAGCCCGCGTCCACGTCACAGTCCACGACGACAACGTTGTCATCGTTCAAGTGCTCTGTTAGCCAATCCGCCTCGACCAGGTACTCCGGATGTGCATAGTCCTCGGTAGTCATTGTGTCTTCCCCCTTGGAGAGCCTTCCCTGTGCTCAGGAACGCTCATCGACAGTATGCCATCACACTGACGCTCGCCCGTCTGTCCTTCATGTCGCGCATGTAGAATTGACATATGAGCATCATTGATCGAGCGCAGAGGATATTCGGCGGCGCGACGGCGGTGGACAAGGATCGCGTTCCGCCCGGCCAGACCGTCACGACGAAGTTTCCTGTACTCTCCTACGGCCAGATTCCGCAGATTGACCTCGCCACGTGGACGTTTGAGGTCATAGGCCTCGTTGACAACCCGATTCGATTCACGTGGGAGCAGTTTCTCGCCCGTGCCGAAGACACGGTCACTGCCGACTTTCACTGCGTTACAGGATGGTCCCGGCTCGATAACCAATGGGAGGGCGTCTTTGTCCGCGATCTATTCGAGGAGGCCCGCATCCGCCCAACCGCAGCCCACGTCATGGCTCACTGCTACGGGGGCTACACGACCAATATCCCGCTGGCGGCGCTGCTCAATCCTGATGTCCTGATTGCCCACCGGCACGATGGCGCGCCGTTGGAGTCGGAACACGGCGGCCCCGCCCGTCTCATCGTGCCTGACCGTTACGCATACAAGAGCGCCAAGTGGATCAAGGCGCTGGAACTTATGCCAGAGAATAAGCGCGGTTTCTGGGAACTCCACGGCTACAACTCCAACGGAGACCCGTGGCGCTCAGAACGCTACGACTTCTAGCTGTTCCTACAACCCCAGCACGCCAATAGAGACCGCCGCCAGCGCCAACAGCACGCCGAATCCAACCACGTCCGTCACCGTCGTCCCGAATATTCCTGCTGCCAGCGCGGGGTCAACACCGAAACGCCGCAAGATTAGCGGAATCAGCACACCTGCTGCCCCGGCCACTAGCATATTGATGACCATCGCGACACCAAGGGCGATCGATAGAATAAGTTCCTGTGACCATAAGAAAACCGCTACCGCTGCTACAACACCCATCGCCGCCCCATGTGTCAAGCCGAGCATAGTTTCCTTGACCAGTACCTGCCGAGCATTGCGCAGCGTCAATTCGCCCAATGCGATGCTTCGCACGGCAATCGTCACCGTCTGAATGATGGCGTTGCCGCCCTGTCCACCCACAATCGGTAGAAAAGCTGCCAAGATCGCAGCTCTGGCGATTGTCGATTCGAACATCCCAACGACGGCCGCCGCCGCAAATGCCGTGACGAGGTTCACTAGCAACCACGGCATCCGAAGACGTACCGACCGCGCTATGCTCGTATTGACGGACTCTTCGGCGCTGAGGCCGACGATCATGTACATGTCCTCGGTCGCCTCGCCCTCCGCAATGCGCAAAACCTCGGGCAGGTCGATGAAACCAAGCAGGCGGCCCTCAGCGTCAACCGTGGGCAGCGTGTCCAGCCGGTACCGCTCCATTATCCGCGCGCACTCTTCCTGATCCGTGCCTGCGAAAACTGAAATTGGATCGCGGCGCATGATGCGGCCAAGATCCAGGTTCTGTGGCGATAACAGCAACTGTCGGAAACTGACGCTTCCGACTAGACGATCATCGTTATCAACGACATATACATGTGAAAGTCTGCGTGTGAGAATTTCAGACGTCCGTATGGTAGCCTGCGCCTGCATGACGGTCATGCGCTCACGCAGGGCGAGAAAGTCCGTTGTCACCAGCGCCCCGGCCGTCTCCTCATCCTGCGCGAGGAGGTTCCGGACGATATCCCGTTCAGCCAGTGAGTCCACTATCTCGGAGCGCAGCTCTCTGGGCATTTCGCGAAGCACGCGCGCCGCAGTCCCCAGCGGTGTCCGATTGAAGATTGCGGTCAGGCTCCCACCCGGCAGCCGAGCCAGCGGTGTTAGCGCCCGCTCGCCGTGCCGCACGAGGTACTCCAGCAAATGACTGACATCCCGCGCCGAAAGATGAGAGAGAATTTCGGCGCGGGCGTGTTCAGGAAGTTCATTGATGACTTCCGCAGCATCCGCCGGCTGTTGCTCCCGCAGCTCGACGGCAACCGCCGCAGCATCCCCTGCCGCCACGCGGTCGGCTAGCTGTTCCGCGTCTATCGTTTCAGGCAAGGTCATGGCCGATGCGCCCCCTCTACCGCCGTCGTGTTATCTCTACCCAGGCGCTGTCCAGCGCTCCTCTGATGGGCACGGACGGCTTGCTGACGCGGATGCGCGTCGACTCAATAGGTAGTTCGTCAAGAAGCCGCTGGGCGCACTCCTCGGCAAGGCTTTCCAACAACGCGTGCGGCGGCCCTTCCACAACTCCCTGCACAATCTCGAATGCACGCCCATAGTCGGCCGTGTCGGCTAGATCGTCTGAATGTCCCGCGACAGAAAGATCCATAGCCATCTCAAGATCGACGACGAACCTCTGGCCGACGGCCTGCTCTTCTTCGGTCGCGCCATGATGTCCGAAGAACACCATCCCTGAGAGACCGATAAGGTCCTGCGGCTCGTATCCGTTCATTGGCGCTCGTCTCCTGAAAGGCTAACGCCGTCGATAGGGTGGATACCCCGGCGGCATTGGCGGCTCGTAGTAGTCGTCATCGTCATCATCGTACTGGTAGAGCCTCGATCCATTCGTCTCATACCTGTTCGGCTGCCACACCTTTTCCCGCCTTAGGATGCGCCAACCTGCAACGATGCCGGCGCCCGCAACAAAGCCTCCCACGTGCGCCCAGTAGGCCACCCCGCCCCCGCCTCCTGCCACAACCAGCCCGCCGACGCCCTGGAACAACTGGATCACCATCCACATCACAAGCAGCCACACTGCCGGAATCTCCATAACCGTGATCAGCCCCATCATGAACAGAGTCCGCACCCGGCGGCGTGGGAACAACAGCAGGTATGCGCCAAGCACGCCCGCGATTGCCCCGCTTGCGCCGATGGCCGGGATACTGCTCTCCCAGTTGAACAGGATGTGCGTTGCGGAGGCGAGAATACCCGTCGCCAGATAGAAAATAAGAAACCCAACGCGTCCGAAATGGTGCTCGAGGTTGTCGCCGAACACCCACAGGAACACCATATTGCCCAGGATGTGCGCCCATCCCCCGTGCAGGAACATCGACGTGAACAGTGTCATCCATGACGGGACGATTGGTGCGATTGCCGCGTATTCGGGCAGCGACATTATCTGGTCGAATACTGCGCCGTTGGTGAACTCAAAGGGCACCACGCCGAACCGGAAATGGAAGATTGCACGCTGCTCCGGGTCGAGGATGATGGTGTACAGGAACGCGAGCGCATTGATGATGATCAGCGTGATGGTCAGCCACGGCGTCCCGTGCCGCCCGCCGACGTTGTCTGATAGCGGAATCATGGCCGCACCGGCTCAACACGGCAGCCGCGCGTCGGCTCTACCACGCCGTCTACAATGAAATTGTGTCCGCTCGGACACTCGATTCTACCGATGGAAGGCATAGACACATGAGTGGACCACTTGAAGGTCTCCGAATCGTTGATTTAACCCGCATCCTCGCGGGCCCGTTCGCAACCATGATTCTATCCGACATGGGCGCGGAGGTCATAAAGGTCGAACGCCCCGAGGGCGGCGACCTCTCTCGCGGCACCGGCCCATTCTTCGAGGGAGAGAGCTACTACTTCGTTAGCGTCAACCGCGGCAAACAAAGCGTTTCCATCAACCTCGCGCACCCCGACGGCCAGCAGGCCCTCAAAGACATCGCTGCCGAGTGCGACGTGCTCGTGGAGAATTTCGTCCCCGGCACGATGGCCAACTTCGGCCTCTCCTACGACGACCTGCAGGCTGTGAATCCTCGTCTCGTCTATTGCTCAATCTCAGGCTTCGGCCAGACCGGCCCCTACGCCCAGCGCCCTGCGTTGGACATCATCGTTCAGGCCATGGGCGGCATCATGAGCATCACAGGCGAGGCGGGCGGCGGCCCCGTCCGTCCCGGTAGTTCGCTCGGCGATATGATCGCCGGCCTCTTTGCCACGACCGCCATCCTTGCCGCCATCCAGGAACGGGAACGCAGCGGGGAAGGGCAGTACATCGACGTTTCCATGTTGGAGTGCCAGCTGGCTATCCTTGAGGCCGCTGTTGGCCGGTATGTTTCAACCGGACACGTCCCCGGACCCATCGGCACGCGCCATCCTTCGTTCACGCCGTTCCAGGCATTCAAGACTGCGGACGACTGGATCGTTGTAGCGATCGTCGGCGGCGTCAACGACCAATGGCCGCTATTCTGCGCCGCCATCGACCGCGTGGACATGATCGACGATGTCCGCTACGTGGACGGCTACCACCGCACGCTGAATTACGACGACCTGCTCCCCCAATTAGAGGAGGCCTTCCTAAAGAAACCCGCCGCAACATGGCTCCGGGATCTTGGACGGCTGGGCATCGCCTGCGGCCCCGTCAACCGCATCGACCAGGTACTGGCCGATCCTCAGGTCCAGGAACGAGGCGCGATAGCCGATGTTCCTCACTCGCGCGTCGGCAACATCCCCGTCGTCAACTCCCCCCTCCGCTTCTCCCGCACCCCCAACGGCCCTCTCGGAGAAGCCCCAGACCTCGGCCAACACAACGAAACCGTCCTCCAAGGCCTAACCGGCTACACCGCAGAGCAGGTAGAAAAGTTGAGGATGGAGGGTGTGATAGTAGCGGAGGAGTGAGGGGATCGCTCATCTACGTGAAACTTTGGCGTCCCCGGTGGGACTCGAACCCACAACCTGCGGATTAGAAGTCCGCTGCTCTGTCCGGTTGAGCTACAGGGACGCGCTTAAGGTCGCGGCATCCCATCCATGATAGCGCCGCAAATCCTGGGGCGAATCAATGCGTGTTACGTAGCCCGTTCTTGAACAGGTGGACTCCACCGGCCTCAGGAGACGGGTCGGTCAGATACGACAGACCCGTTCTGCGGAGGCGGGGTGTCCACCACGTCCGGCAGCCACGTATAGACACGGTGCAGGGGGCGGTACGCCCCGCTTACCTGTGAGACGCTCTTGATCTCCAGCCCGCCGATGTCGGCTTTCGTCGTCCACTTGCGCTGCACGTACGCGCCCGCTCTGAACGAGCCGATGAGCGCCAGCGCCGAAAGTCCCATCGCCTGTGGCAGCCGCCCTACTCGGTTGCGTGTGCCGAGGATCATCCCCGTCAGCAGGGCAGTCGTCATGCCGCCCAGCAGGAAATTCGTGCCGCAGAATGGCGAAATGGCTAGGTGCGATTCCCCCGCCCGCAGCCGCTCCACGGCCTCCTGTGCGGCGTCCTCTATGCGCTCTGCCGTCGTCGGGCCATAGACGAAGAATCCGTCCTGCTTCGCACTGCCCCCAAGTCGACCAAACTGGTCATGCTTGCGACCAAGCACGGCGATCGTCGCGTGTTCAATCGCGTGGTTCTGCCGGATGCGGTCAAGGAGCTCAATAATATCCATCACACACTCGAGTATGGGAACCGCGCCAAACAGGGTCAAGGCAGAAGAAAAATCCTCGCCACCGCGCCCCCAAGTCGTCTATGCTTTTTACATGTCCAACGGTGCCACAGGATTGAGCCGTCGCAACGGGCTTGCAGGCCCCGCCGCCAAGGGCGTCGACCGCGTCCTCATCAGCAAGACGCGCCTCCAGCGTCGCGTGAAAGAACTGGCCGCGCAGCTGAGCGTCGAGTATGCCAACGGTGAGGTGGTTTGTGTCGGCGCCTTGAATGGCGTCATCTGCTTTCTCGCGGACCTCGTGCGTGAAATGGACATCCCCGCCCCGGTGGAACTTGTCCACGTTGACCGATTCATTGATGAAGACGGCCACACCGTGGAGATGCCCAACCCATTCCGGGAGAGCCTGCGTGGCCGTGACGTCCTCATCGTGGAGGACATCGTGGACACGGGTGTCACACTCAAGCTGCTGGAAGAGAAGGTCCTCGCGGAGAAACCTGCCTCGCTCAAGGTCTGCACGCTGCTGGACAAACCCGCGCACCGGATAGTTGAGGTTCAGGTCGACTACGTCGGGTTCTCGATAGATCCGGTCTTCGTTGTGGGCTATGGCCTCGACTACGAAGGGTTCTACCGAAACCTGCCGTTCGTAGGTGTTGTGGACAGCGCCGTCTGGCCGCCCGCTCTACTCGAACGTCCCAAGTTCGATACCTAATCCCCCTGCAACTCGGGGAGTAGGTGAGTGCCCACATCGTTGACACGGCGCATTGCCATTGGCCAAACTCGCGGTACACCATCACAGGAATAGCGCCTTCACGGCGCGGGGGAGAGGGAGACGATGATTACCGATATTCGCTACAACGCCGTCATGGTGGAGGATCTCGAAGAGGGCGTGCAGATATGGAAAGATCTGTTCGGCCTTGAGGAGTTGAACCAGGCGCGCGGCAACCAGTTTGGCATTCGTGCGCAGATGCTCGGCTACAATGGCCAGCCCGTGATCGAGGTCATGACCCCAGCCGGCCCCGAGACCGCGCTCGCCCGCATGATGGAGGAGCGCAAGAATGAGCGAAATCCCAAGGGCGAGGGTATGTACATGGTCTGCCTGGAAGTCGATGACATTGAGGCAACCATCAAGAACATCGAGGAAAAGGGCGGCCGCATCCAGCGTGAAGAAGGCAACTCCAACGTCGCATGGGTGCATCCGCTTGGCACCAAGATGGTCTTCATTGAGTTGCAGCAGCGCGGCTCTGGCGGCATGGGCGCAGCCGGCGGAGGCAGCTAGGGTAAACCGAGCCGACGCGTGAACGTCGACCTTAGCTACCAAACGAACCGTCCTGTCCTTCACCGGATCTTGGGGGCGTGAGCATGCAGAGTGAGAACGCATTCCCTGAACGGGGAATGAATGACCTCTTTGCGGAGCTCTGGTCCGTTTACCTGGCGCGCATCCTTCGTCTGCTTTTCATCTCCGTTATCAGCGCCGCAATTGTCTTCGGCGCCGTGTCCGGCATCGATGTCATTCTGCCCGAGGGCAATCAACCCGCAATCGACGAGATTCTTACAAGTGTCCCGGAGGGCGAGACTCTTACTAGTGAGCAACTCCAGCAAGTAGCCGAGTTGCAGTTGGACGATCTGCCGCTCGAAATGCTCCGATCAGCTCTCGTGATTGGCATCGCGCTGTTGGTTTCCGCCATTGCCGCGGGAGCCTACATGTTCGTTATCGGCGCCCATTATGTGGTTGGCCGCGTCCTGATCTCGGAGGCCCTGACGTTTTCCGTGCAGCGCGTTGGCGGCCTGATCATCACGACGCTGATGGCACTGGCCGTGGTGTTTGCTGTCTGGGCGTTGTTGTTCATAGCGCCGTTCATGATTGCAAACGCTGCCATGGATGCCGCCTTGGTTGCCGCCCTGTTCGGACTGCTCTCGTTCACCGGTTTTGTCGGCGCGCTGGTGATTACGGCTTATGTGGCCATACGCTGGACGTTCATCTGGCCGGTGATTGCCTTTGAGGGCGTGATTGGTGTGACGGCTCTTCGTCGCAGCTGGGAGCTGACGGAGAATTTCTGGTGGCGGACGTTTGGCATCGTCGTCATCATCACGCTTGCTGTCTTCGCCGTCGGATTCCCCGGTTTCCTTGCAACCGGAGCAGGACTCGACACTGTAGGGACCTGGTATTCGAATATCGTCGCCCCCACCCTTGCGGGACCGATTCAGGCAATCATGATATTCCTGCTCTATTCAGATCTTCGAACGCGTAAGGAAGTCCCGCCGGGCTACGGCCCCGACCAAATCGCGAGCGAGCTTAACTTCCAAACTCAAGCATGGGACGACGCGCCGTAACGCAGTTACCCGCCGATCACCACGTTCCACTTCCTGACCCGCCATGAGGCGACCAGGCCGTTGTTGATGTACGGGTCCTTCGAAATAAAGTCATCGATAACGGACGTATCGTCAGTGCGGAAAACGATTGATGCCCCGTCGACGGGGTCGTCGTACGCCCCGGCAATAGGGACGATTCCTCGATCATTGAGGTCTCTCAGAAGACCCAGGTGCTCATCCCGATGCGCAGGACGCCGCTCCAGCACATCCGCCACGTATTCATAGATCAGGATGTAATACAACTTCTCATCCCAATCGTGTAAGTTGCTCTTCGATCCGCTGCACCCGCTGGCGTGACTCTTCAAGCCGCTCCTCTTCCTTTGCCACAACCTGTGGCGGCGCCTTGGAGCGGAAACTCTCGTTCGCCAGTCGCTGCTCAAGGCCGGTCAGACGTCCCCGTGTTTCTTCCAGTTCCTTCGAGAGCCGAGACCGCTCCGCGTCAGCGTCCGCCAGCCCGACCAGCGGCACCATGACTGTCACGCCGTCGAGGATTGCCGTCATCACGGACGCGGGATCAGGCCGCTTATCCTCGGGTGCGAGCACGCTGAGAGAGGACACTCGAGCCAATGCGCCGATGGCTTCGCGTGAATCACTTATAGCCTCCTGTGAATCGGGCACCGCGTCGACGATTGTCTCAATCATGCGCGAATGTTCAACGTTGCCCTCGGCGCGCGCGTTTCGGATTGCCCGCACCACGTTGATGACATCGGCAACCTCGGACTCCGCCGCGCCGTCGACAAGAACTGTGTCCGCCTCCGGGTAGGCGCTAATCATGATGGAGTCCACGCCACGCGCCAGTTCCGGCGCGCGGGCGACAAGGCTCTGCCAGATTTCTTCGGTTACGAACGGCATGAATGGGTGGAGCAGACGCATCGACTGCTCGAGCACTCCGACCAGGTAGTGAACTGGCCGATCATCCCCGTTGCGCATGCGCACTTTTGCAAGCTCGATATACCAGTCCGCATATTCATCCCACAAGAAATCACGGATAATCTGCTCGGCCTGTCCTAACTGAAAATCCTCAAGCAGGCGGTTCACATCAGATGTCACGCTTGCCATGCGAGAAACGATCCACCGGTCCTCACGATGCTCCGGCACAGGCATCTCGCCGCCAACGCGCGCGTCCGCCTGTTCCATTGACCGCACCACGAATCGGGCTGCGTTCCAAAGCTTGTTTGCGAAATTGCGCCCCGCCTCCATGCGACCCGGCGTCAGTGCGAGATCATTGCCGGGCGTCGTGGCAATCGTCAGTGCCATGCGCAGCGCGTCCGTGCCGTACTCCGCGATGCTCTCAAGCGGATCGATCACGTTGCCGCGCGTCTTTGACATCTTTTGTCGTTGCGCGTCGCGCACCAGGCCGTGCAAATAGACTGTGCGGAAGGGAATCTCTCCAGTGTTTTCTAGTCCCATCATGATCATCCGCGCGACCCAGAAAAACAGGATGTCGTAGCCCGTTTCCATCACGGACGTCGGATGGAAATACGAATAGTCTTCTGCCTCGTCCGGCCATCCCAGTGTGGAGTGAGGCCAAAGGCCGGACGAAAACCACGTGTCCAGCACGTCCGGGTCTTGTAGCAACGCAGCCTCGCCGCATTCGGGACAAACGGAAGGATCCTCTGGCGCCACGATAGGGAGGGCGTCCTTTTCAGCATTCACACTGCCTGCCCGCGAAGCGACCTCTTTATGCGAAAGGCCAAGTTGACGCAACTCCGCGTAGCTTGCCTCCCAGACCTCCTGACCGTCCGAGCGCGTCACGGCCTCACGAAGAACGACACTTAGCCGAGAGCCCTCGCACTCGCCGCAGAACCACGCAGGAATGCGGTGCCCCCACCACAGCTGCCGCGAGATACACCAATCACGGATGCCGTCCATCCAATTCAAATACGTGCCGGTGAAGCGTTCAGGAACAATGTTGATCCGCCCGTCACGCACTGCCTCCGCAGCGCGCTCGGCCAAGGGCAGAATGTCTACAAACCATTGAATACTGAGTCGAGGCTCGATAATCGTCTGACATCGATAGCAGCGCCCCACGCGGTTCTCGTAGTCCTCCGTCTTTTCGAGGAACCCCTGCGACTCAAGGTCCTCCACAATGCGGCGCCGCGCCTCAAAGCGGTCAAGACCCTCATACGGCCCGGCGTGCTCATTCATCACGCCATCCGAGTCGATGACTTCAATCGCATTGAGGCTGTGGCGCTGGCCAATCTCAAAGTCGTTCTGATCGTGCGCCGGCGTCACCTTCAGCGCACCCGTCCCGAATTCCATGTCCACATAGTCGTCACCGACAATCGGGATCTCGCGGTCGATAAACGGCAAGCGCACCGTCGTGCCAATGGCGTCCGCGAATCGCGGGTCGTTCGTGTTCACGGCCACCGCCGTGTCGCCCAAATACGTCTCAGGCCGCGTCGTCGCAACGGTTACATGCCTGCCTGAGCCATCGGTGTACGGGTAGTTGATGTGCCACAGCTTGCCCGTCGCATCCTCGTACTCGGTCTCAAGGTCAGACAGGGCAGTGTGATCTGCCGGGCACCAGTTAATCATCCGCTCGCCGCGGTAAATGCGCCCCTTGTTGAACAGGTTGACGAACGTGGCGCGCACTGCCCGTGAGGGTCCCTCATCCAGCGTGAACCGCTCCCGAGTCCAATCGCATGACGCCCCGAGCCGACGATGCTGATTCTGAATCGCGCCGCCGTACTCCCGCACCCACTCCCACACGTGCTCAAGAAAAGCTTCACGGCCTATTTCTCTGCGGTCGATGCCTTGCCCGGACAAAAAATTTTCAACGACATACTGAGTCGCGATGCCCGCGTGATCCGTACCTGGCAGCCATAGGGTGGGGTCGCCCCGCATCCGATGCCATCGCACCAGCGCGTCCTCAACCGTCGCCGTCAACGCATGGCCGAGGTGAAGCTGCCCCGTGACGTTTGGCGGCGGCATGATGACGACGAACGGCTCTTTGTCTGGGTCGATCGTGGGTTGAAAATACCCGCGATCCTCCCACCATTGGTAGCGCGCCTCTTCGAATCGCGCCGGATCATACGCAGGCGGCATCTCAGCCGCAGAGTGTGAGTCGGTCGACATTAGCGGGCGCTCCGAAGGCTCAATGAGGCAGGACAATTTGAGAGGTCATTCATAGCAGCTTCTATTGTAGCGAATGGGTATCGTGGCTAACTCGCCGCCTGCCCCGTCACCACGAGCGCCCGTTCATAGTCCTCCGGGCTATTCATGTTCACGATAACGATGGGGTCTGCAAACTCTACCCTGTTGACGCGAGCAGGGTCTCGTTCCGTAATTTCACGCAGGCCGTGCTTCGCCTCCGTGATGCCCTCAATCTCGGAACGCAGCGAAGAATTCATCACGGGCGGATGACCCTCGATGCCGCCGTGCCACGGGTACGTGATCGGCAGCCCGCCCGCGTGATGCGCCTCCACCAGCATGTCCGTGATGCGCGCGGGCTTCGGCGAGTCCATCGCGAGAAAGATCCAGTCCGTGGCGCGTGGGTCGGCAGCTGCCAATCCGGCCAGCACTGACGTCGTCTTGCCGCGTTCATAATCCGGGTTCTCAATGATCTTGTAGACAGGCACTCGTTCCAGCGACTCGGGAAGAAGTGGCCGATAGTCCTCGGCATCCTCGCCAAGGACAACGATCAACTCGTCGACACCTGAAAGCCCGCCCTGCTCAACCTGGTACGTCAGCAAGTCCTTGCCCATCCAGGGCAGCGTTTGCTTGGGTCGCCCCATGCGTGATGAACTGCCCGCAGCGAGAATAACCAGGGACACGAATGGGGTAACCGTTCCGGTCACGCGAGTTCCTCGTTGATTACCCGGTCAGCAGGGTACACACGCGATCCAGCACGGTGTCCGCCACCTCGCGCTTTGACATCAGCGGCAGGTCTTCCTGGCCGCCGGACTTGTCGAGGATGACAACGCGATTTGTATCAACCGCAAACCCCGCGTCCGTCGCCGAAACGTCATTGGCGACAATCATGTCCAGCTTCTTGCCCTCCAACTTGGCGCGGGCGTTCTTAAGCAGATCCTCCGTCTCGGCGGCAAAGCCGACCTTGATGCCGGGCAGGCCGCTCACCTGCGCAAGGATGTCCGGCGTCTTTTTCATATCGATGGTCAGGATGTCTTGCCCCTCGACCTTCTTCATCTTCTGGCCCGCCGCCGCCACGGGCTCCCAGTCGGCAACGGCCGCCGCCATAACAAGCGCGTCCGCCGCGTCATTCAGCGCATCGGAA